>NZ_CAXREH010000097.1:0-16762 GCF_964229375.1 Cognatishimia sp. | reverse complement strand
ACTGGCAAAACACCAACGGCAATCGCGCTGATCCAGCACCTGCAAGCCAAGGGTCTGACCCCGCATGTGATCTCGCGCGGCTATGGCGGTTCTACAACCGAGCTAACGCGCGTGGATGAGCGTGCCCATAGCGCAGCTATGGTCGGGGACGAACCGATGCTGCTTGCGGCTTTTGCTTCGACGTGGGTCTGCGCCGACCGGACACAGGCGGCAAAGGCGGCACAGGAGGCCGGGGCTGACGTCATTCTGATGGACGACGGCTTTCAGAACCCGGCCTTGCACAAGGACGCCTCGATCATCGTTGCAGACGCCCAGCGCGGCTTTGGCAACGGGCGATGCATTCCCGCAGGCCCGTTGCGCGAGCCGGTTGCACAGGGGTTGGGGCGGGGCGATCTGCTGTTAACCATAGGCGATAGTGCGGCCCAGTCCAGATTTGACACGATCTGGGCGCGCCAAGTGTCCTTACCCCATGCCAAAGCCGTTCTGACCCCGCTGCCGACGGGGATGGACTGGACAGAAACGCCATTCCTGGCCTTTGCCGGCATCGGGTATCCTGAAAAGTTCTTCGCCACCCTGCGCGCGCAAGGGGCCAAGGTTCTGCAGACTCATGCTCTGGACGACCACCAACCGCTCACTACCGCCCTATTGCAACGCATGGACGCTGACGCGGCGCGTCTGGGCGCGCAGCTGGTCACGACGGAAAAAGACGCTGTGCGCCTGCCTGCCGCTTATCGATCAAAGGTTCTGACGCTGCCTGTGCGATTGCAAATCGAGGACTGGACGCCGATTGACGCGGTTCTGAACCGACTGCTGACATAAAAACGCCCGGGACAGACCCGGGCGTTTCGCATTGTGTGATGTCGGGCAGATTACAGCAGGCCGTCCAGCAGATCTTTCATTTCTGCATAGCTCATGTTGCTGTATTTCTTGCCGTTGATGATGAATGACGGCGTCGCGTTGACATCGTCGCGGGCCGCGTTGGTCTGAGACCACTCGACCAGTTCCTGCGCTTGGGCTTCGTCCTGAAGGCAAGCATTCAGCTCTTCGTCGTTCAAGCCAGCGATCCGACCAATTTTGCGCAGCTCATCGGCAATCGCCACTGGCTCACCAGCGCGGGTCCACTCTGCCTGAGTTTTGAACATCAGATCCGTGATGCCAAAGAACCGCTCTTGCCCGCCACAACGCGCAATCATCGAAGCCCACAGGCCGAAGCGATCAAAATAGACTTCGCGGAAGACGAACTTCACTTTTCCGGTGTCGATGAAGTCGGCTTTCAGTTGCGGATAGGTGTTCTGGTGGAACGACCCACAGTGCGGGCATGTGTAGGACGCATATTCGATCATGGTGATCGGTGCATTCGCATCGCCCAGAACCATGTCGGGAATAGTCGAACTGCCCGCGTCGGCCGTTTCAGGGGCGGTGGGTGTCTCGATCTGAGTGACCTCAACTTCGGTCACGTTGCCCTGCATCAGGAAATACGCACCGGCGGCGATAAGAGCGGCGACAACTATCGCCAAAGGAATCATACGGTTCATTCAGGTCTACCCTTGGATTTTTCTTTTGATAGGACGTTATTTGCCAAACGCTCCAGCGCCTGACGTAAATCTTGGTCACCCACCGGAGCAGCCATCGTCTTGGCCTCTCTTTGGGTTTCCGGATCTATGCGCTTCTCGGCAGGTTTTGGTTGGGCCGTAAAAAGTGCCTGACCCTCGGAAAACCCGACCGGCGCGGTTTGCGTGATGCGCATTTGCGTAATGGCGTTATAGCCATAGGCCGCGTTCACTTTCTCGCGCAGTTTTTCTTTCTGCATTTCAAGCATCGGAGCCTGCGCCCCGGTGGTCAGCACTGTCAGAGTCGCTCCGAACCCTTGGCGTCCGTATTTGACATCCACAGGTTTACAGATCGACGCCATATCCTGCCCGACGATCTCGGCCCAATGAGTCAAAACGCGCGTGACGGCGAAGCCACGGGTCTCGCCCGCTTTGCGGATTCGATCCCGCAACAGCGACGACGTGCGTTGAAAGCCTTTTCGAGACCGTCTCTGCATGAGACCCCTTGCATGTTTCGTGCTGGCGCTATCTTAGTGCCACGGGCCAGATAGGCCAGCGCCAGCAGCATACTGAGGGAATAACAGTTGCGTGACCAGCCAAAAGCAGCGGATCTCTTGGAGTGGTACGACCGTCACGCCCGAAAAATGCCGTGGCGTGTGGGGCCAGCTGATCGAAAAGCAGGCATAGTGCCTGACCCTTACCGAATCTGGATGTCCGAAATCATGCTGCAGCAAACCACGGTTGCGGCGGTCAAAGAGTATTTCCTGCGTTTCACCACGCGCTGGCCAACGGTTACGGATTTGGCCAATGCGCGCGACGAAGACGTCATGGGGGAATGGGCGGGTCTTGGGTATTATGCCCGCGCGCGTAACCTGCTGAAATGCGCCCGCACGGTGACGCAGGACATGGACGGCGTCTTTCCTGACACCGAAGAGGGCCTGCGCAGCTTGCCGGGGATCGGCCCCTATACCGCTGCCGCAGTTGCCTCGATCGCCTTTGATCGTCAGGCCACGGTTCTGGACGGCAACGTCGAGCGTGTGATGGCGCGTATTTACGACTGTCACACCCCCCTACCCGCCGCAAAACCCGAGCTTACAGACTATGCCGCCGGGCTAACCCCCAGCCAACGGCCCGGTGATTACGCGCAGGCCGTCATGGATCTGGGCGCGACGATCTGCACACCCAAGAACCCCGCTTGCGGCATTTGTCCCTGGCGCAGCGCCTGTCGTGCACGTGTCGAAGGCACCGCCGCCGAGCTGCCCAAGAAGACTCCCAAAAAGCCCAAGCCGATCCGGTTCGGCACCGTCTATATCGCTCGCCGTGTCGATGGCGCCTATCTGCTGGAACGTCGCCCGGAAAAAGGGCTGTTGGGCGGAATGCTGGGATGGCCCGGCTCGGACTGGACGGAAGGCGCAGTTGCAGAGCATCCCCAGCCGATCCGCGCCGAGTGGAAAGACCTGCCCACCGAAGCCCGCCACACCTTCACGCATTTTCACCTTAGGCTCACGGTTAAAACGTCCCTGGTGCCGATGGACAGGACCCCAAAGCAGGGCGAATTTGTCGAATTGGCCGAATTTCGCCCCTCGGACTTGCCGACCGTCTTTCGCAAAGCCTTCAATCTGACCAAGGACGGATGAGTCATTGCCTTGATCAAAGCGGCTCGCCATAGTTGGCACGTTCCGCAGTTCATGAGAGATCACGGTTATGATCCAAAAGGCGCCCCTGAGCAGACTCCGAGATGCCCTGCCATTCTGGTCATCGCTTCTCTTGATCCCATTGTGCTGGCTGGGAGCCATTAACGGCGGCTGGTGGTTGTTCGCGGTGCCACTTGCGACGTGGTATCTGTTTGCACTGTTAGATAGCTTCACCGGCCTCTATCTGGAAAACGCCGATCCAAATACCGATGAGTCGGCCCTGTTTTGGTACCGGCTGATTACGCTGCTTTGGCCCGCATTGCAGGCGATCACGCTGTTTGGCTTGCTGGCCTATGTCGCCGCGACCGATTACCTGACGCGCTGGGAAACCATCGCGCTTTTCTTTGGGGTGGGCGTACTGACGGGCACCGTTGGAATCAACTATTCCCACGAGCTGATGCACCAGAAACCTGCATGGGAGCGCTGGCTTGGGGATATCCTCTTGGCCATGGTGCTTTATTCTCATTTCAGGTCCGAGCACCTGCTTGTGCATCACCGCTATGTCGCCACGCCCCGCGACCCTGTGACCGCGCGCTATAACCAAGGGTTTCACCGGTTCTTTCCGCGCGTGATCTGGAAAACCCTGCGATCGGCCTGGAGCGCGGAAAAGGCGATGCTTGCACGCAAATCTGCGCCCGTCTGGAACGCACGCAATCCTTTTTGGCGCTATCTGATCCTGCAAACCCTCGCGCTGGGGCTGGCCTTTTGGCTGGCGGGCTGGCTGGGTGTTGCCCTGTTCCTGTGGCAGGCCTGGATTGCCATCTGGCAGCTAGAGCTTGTGAACTACATCGAGCACTATGGGCTGACCCGTGCCTATCTGGGGGACGGAAAATACGAGCACGTCAAACCGCGCCACAGCTGGAACGCTGCGCATAAGGCGTCGAACTGGTTGCTGATCAACCTGCAGCGCCATTCCGATCACCACTACAAACCCGACCGTCGTTTCCCGTTGTTGCAGAACTATTCCCAGGACGAAGCGCCTCAGTTGCCGTTTGGCTATCCGGTCATGACGATGGCCGCGATGATCCCGCCCCTCTGGCGGCGCATTATGAACCCGCGCGTGCGGGCTTGGCGGGCGCAGTTCTATCCAGAGATCGAGGATTGGCAGCCCTATAACAAAGCGACCAATCCAAAGCCGCGTTAATTGGTAAAACTCAAAATCCCTGCATAAAAAAACCCCGCCAAAAGGCGGGGCTAAGGCGTCCGTGCCTGGGGCCTAGGGCCCTTTGACACTGGCGGTACATTCTTTTCCGATGTGTACCCACCGGATCTTGAAATCTGTCCTACATCTCTGCGCGGATTTGCTGACGCAGGTTGTCGATCGGAAGTTTTTTGCCGTCTGACTTATAGGCCCAATAGGTCCAGCCATTGCAGCTTGGCGCACCTTCAAAGGCCGCGCCGACCTGATGGATCGAGCCTTTGTTGTCTTTGCTGCCAACCAGCGTGCCGTCTGCGCGCACCTTGGCTGTGTGACGACCGTTCAGAGAATACAGCTCTTCGCCCGGACGCAGCATGCCGCGCTCGACCAGCTGGCCAAAAGGCACACGCGGTTGCGCGCGCTTGCTTTGCGAGACTTCAAGCGCTTCGTTGTCCAGCTTGCGCACGTTCTTGATGCGTTTGGTAGCAACCTTACGATAGGCCTCTTCGCGTTCGATGCCGATGAAATTGCGGCCCAGCATCTTTGCGACAGCCCCAGTGGTTCCTGTGCCAAAGAATGGATCCAGCACAACATCACCTGGGTTGGTCGTTCCAATCAGAACCCGATGCAAAAGGCTTTCCGGTTTCTGCGTTGGGTGGGCCTTGTCGCCGTTCTCATCCTTCAGGCGCTCATGTCCGGTGCAGATCGGCAGCACCCAATCAGAGCGCATCTGAACACCTTCGTTCAACGCCTTAAGCGCTTCGTAGTTGAAGGTTGGCTTTGCGGTTTCGGATTTCGAGGCCCAGATCAGGGTCTCGTGGGCATTGGTCAAACGCTTGCCGCGGAAATTCGGCATCGGGTTGGACTTGCGCCAGACCACATCGTTCAGGATCCAGAACCCTTGGTTCTGCAACTCTGCGCCCATGCGGAACACGTTGTGATACGAGCCGATCACCCAGATCGCGCCATTCGGTTTAAGAATCCGGCGAGCCGCTGACAGCCAGTCGCGTGTGAACCGGTCATAGACCGCAAAGCTGTCGAACTGATCCCAATGGTCGTCCACGGCGTCCACTTTGGAATTGTCGGGGCGGTGCAAGTCACCCTTCAGCTGCAAATTATAGGGAGGATCTGCGAAGATGAGATCAACAGAGTTTTCTGGAAGACTGTTCATCACATCGATGCAGTCTCCGGATTGGATCGTGTTTAACACAGCATCCAACGCGGACGCAGAAGCGCCCCGTGCTTTGGGTTTATTCGTCATGTCTTGCCTCAATATAACCGGCGCTTTTGCGCTCTTTGGTTATCCACAGGATGAGTCATGACGGAGTCCGCGTCAATTTCTTTTTTGAATCAGCAGGTTAGGTTTTTTGCTTGATACTAGATATTGTGTATCGGCTTAAATGAATGCCTATGATGTGGGGTTATCCCCAGGCTGGCGAGGGCATTTTTGTGCTCTTTCGTGGGATAGCCCATGTTTCTTTCCCAGCCATATCCGGGAAACTGTTGCGCCAAAGACTCCATCAAACGGTCGCGCCTTATTTTCGCCACAATTGAAGCCGCTGAAATTGAAACACTTTTTGTGTCTCCCTTCACCACACCTTCGGCGCGGATGTTCAGACCCTTTGGGATCATTTTGCCGTCCACCAGCACATAATCCGGCCGGCCAGACAGGTTCTGAACCGCGCGCACCATGGCCAGATGGCTGGCTTGCAGAATATTGATCTCGTCGATCTCTTCGACCGACGCCTCGCCAAACCCCACGTCTGCGACGTCGAGGATCTGATCGTAGAGGGCCGCGCGTCTTTTGTGCGAGAGCTTTTTAGAGTCATTCAGACCTTCAGGAATACGATCAGGATGCAGAATCACTGCAGCGGCCATGACCGGGCCTGCCAGCGGGCCGCGCCCAACTTCGTCCACCCCCGCCACAACAGTCGCGCCGCGCAGGATGGCCAGGTTTTCAAGATTGTAATCCGGTAAGCTCATAGGTCTCTTGAAAACCAATCCATCTGGGAAGCGCAACAAAAAAACCGGCGCCGAGGGGCGCCGGTTTTGATCGGGGGCATTGCGTGGGGATGCAAGGGACCGCCCCCGGTGCCTGTGAAACCTTATTTGCTGCTCACGATGTAGTAGCCTTCGTTACGCAGGCATGGGATCGAGTAACCGCGCTTGGTGCCTTTGGTTGTTGCCAGACGCACTTTGCAGTGACGTGGCAGGCTGTCAGCGTGGCGGTAGTGCTTTTGCAGACATTTCTGGCCGAACACTTTTACTTTGCCGCTGTATGTATTGTGGCGACGGATGCAGGCGGCTGTCAGAGCCTTGCGGCGCGGCTTGTGAACTTTTGGCGGGTTGGTGGACACGCTTACGTTGCCGTTATTGTTGTCAGACAGCGCTTTGCCGATGATGATCAGCGCGGTTGCGCCAACGAGGAACTTCGCCAGATCGTCGTTTGCCTGTGCGGGGGCTGCAGAGAAAGACAGGCCTGTCGCGGCTACGGCTGCAATCAAGATAGAAGAGATAAACTTGCGGGACATGAGGATTTCCTTTCGAGGGTCTTTACGTGTTTTTCAATCTGAGTGGCCGCGGTGAGCAGAGGGTTGCGACCTGATAAGCCGACACTGGCCCGACCCCCGAAAGTCAGGCAATAACAGCACAATGATATCGGATAACACGCGCGATTTGCGGTCTTGATATTGAATAACAAGGCCGCTTCACCCATTGTAAACGCTATGAAAACCACTGCTCTCATATGTCTAACGGCCGCCACGCTGGCCCTTTCCTCTCCGGCCCACGCCGCGTGTTTCGCGGACTATAAAGCCAAGCAGGATAACCCTCTGAAGCTCCACTATGGGGTCGCGGAAATTCGTGGTGACTGCTCAAAAGCAAATGCGACCGCAGAATTGCGGCTGCGTTTGACACAGGGTGGTTGGGTTTTGCTTAATGTTCTGTCAGTCTTTAACTCATCCGGACTTCAGGAGAGACAAAGCGATGCAGGACAGTTCTACCTCCGCTATTGAAGCACGCCAGATCGGCGGTCGAGTCGTCACCTTTGGGATCATCGCGATCGTGTTGATCCTGGCGGGGGCTGGTATCGTGTTGCTGCTGACCCTGCCAGACGCCAATGCGTTCAACATGCGCGTAGAACAGCTGTTTGTTGAAAATGACGATCTGACCAAACAGGCAGAGCTGAAGCTTCTGGAAATTCTGGCGCAATCCGGCACGGCCTTTGCCGCGATTCTGTCCAGCTATCGCATGGTGATTTTCGTTCTGCTGATCTTTGCCACCGGCATGATGATTGCAGCCCTGGTGTTTCTGGTCATGCTCATCACCATGAACCGTCGCATGGCGCAGATCGAAAAATCAGGGATTCAGGTGAATTCGCTGCTGATCAGCCGCGACGAGAAGAAAGTCTATCTGAACAATATGGGCTTTAAACTCACCGATGCAGCGCTTGAAACGCTATCGATTCTGGCTGAAGCGCGCATGGATGACGACGTGCTGTCCGGCATCGAGCTAGAGTCGATCATTTCAGGCAAACCTCAGGCAGACTGCGAAGAGGCCGCAGGCGCGACGCGAATCAAACGGTTGCGCGATGCTCTGGGCAATCAGATGGTAAGCGAGCTTCTGGTCAAAAACATCGCGCGGCGCGGCTATATGCTGGGCATCGACAAAGCCGTTATCAAAGTTCTTTAGGCAAACATGACCTCACAACGCGCAAATCTTGTAGGCAGCATCTGGATGATCGCGGCCATGGCGCTCTTCGCGATCGAAGACGCCCTGCTGAAAGCCGTCGCATCCACAGTGCCTGTCAGTCAGGTATTGATTCTGTTTGGCGGCGGCGGGGCTTTGATATTTGCGGCCCTTGCGCGACGCGAAGGCAGCCCTTTAGCGCCCAAAGATGTCACGTCGCGCCCCATGCTGATCCGCGCGGTCTTTGAGGTTTTTGGCCGCTTGTTTTACACGCTGGCGTTCGTGCTGACGCCGCTGTCGTCCACCACAGTGATCCTGCAGGCGACGCCGCTTGTAGTGGTGGGTGCAGCCGCTGTGCTGTTTGGCGAAACCGTCGGCTGGCGCCGCTGGGCCGCTATTTTTCTGGGACTGGCTGGCGTGGTGATCATCATCCAACCGGGCAGCAACAGTTTCACGCCGCTTTCGATCCTCGCAGTCCTCGGCATGTTGGGATTTGCAGGACGAGATCTTGCTAGCCGCGCAGCCCCCGCAAATCTCAGCACCGCCATCCTCGGGCTTTACGGCTTCTTTGCTCTCATCGCCGCGGGCGCGCTTTTTGCGGTGTTTGAGGCCAAGCCTTTCGTGCCAATCACGCTTGAAACGGGGCTGATCATGGCCGCCGCCTGCGGTGTCGGTGTCATCGCCTATACCGCCCTGATGCGCGCCATGCGCACGGGAGAGGTCTCGGCCGTGACGCCATTTCGCTACAGCCGGCTGCTCTTTGGACTGGCGCTTGGGCTCTTTGTTTTTGGCGAAGCTTTGACACAGCAGATGATTTTCGGATCGGTTCTGATTGTCCTGTCCGGTCTCTTCATTCTTTGGCGCGGGAAATCAGCCTGAAGCTGCGCTAGTCATCCCCGACCTTGCCGCGCAGGGCCTTGACTTCTCCACGCACTTTCTTGGCCTTCAGACGCCTTTGCTGGGATCCATAGGTTGGTTTGGTCTTGATCCGGCGTTTTGGCGCTACCAAAGCCTTTTCGATCAAAGCCACCAGCCGTTCGCGCACGATCTCACGGTTGCGCACCTGACTGCGCGTTTCATCACACTGCAAAATAAGCGCGCCGTCTTTGGTCCACCGACGCCCTGCCAGCCGTTTCAGGCGAGACTTCACCTGCGGCGGCAAATTCGGAGAGCGCGCCGCTTCGAACCTTAGCTCTACGGCAGAGGAGACCTTGTTCACATTCTGCCCACCCGGCCCCGAAGCCCGAATGAACTGTTCTGTGATTTCCCAGTCCTCAAGTGTTATTTCGTCGTTCACTCGCAACATTGCTCTATTCTGAGCACTTTCCGGCCAGATGAAAACAGGCAAACGAAAAGGGCTTCTCCCCGCGTGGAAAAGCCCTTCGAGATGTAGGGAGGTGCGCCGGTTAGGCAGCGACCAATCCGATGTTCATTCAGCCAAGGGCTGCCTCAGCTGCACTCCTTCCGGACTGTTCCGACACCTTTCTCCATGACTTCTCTAGACAATGGGCACCTCCTTTCGAGTTGTTTCGCGTAAGGAAAGCGTGCCACAGAAAACGTAGAAGTCAAAACAAAATAATGTGGCGTTACTGTTTTTTCACACATGATAAAGTGCTTTAACCCGTGGTTACGCTCATTGCGCAAAATTGCAGCTCAAAGCGTAATTAGCGCCGGAAAACTCCGGTCGTATGTGGGTCAATAATTACAAACCAGCCTAGTCTGACCGCAGCACTCCGATACATTGATTGGGCAAATCGGCCAGCAAAAGCTCTTTGCGCGGCGCTGGTTTTGGCTTGGACGGATCCGGGGGCGGCGGGTTCAGGATATCAGCCACCCAGTCGCGTGCATCCTGACAGCCGTCGCCTTTAGGCGGATCGTCTTGGTTCATACAGTCAGGCGCCCCTTCGGGGCAGTTTAGGCGCACATGGAAATGATAGTGATGCCCCCACCACGGGCGCACCTTGTGCAACCAGGCTTTGTCACCGGTTTCATCATCACACATGCGAACCTTGGCCCCCGGGAACACAAAGATCCGCGCGGTTCTTGGATCTTGCGCTGCGGCTTTGATGATCTCGTGATGGGCGCGGCTCCAGCTGTCGTTGACGAACGCCCCACTCGCACGGCGCATCGAAATCGACGAGATACTCTCGCGCGACTTGGCGGAAAGCTGCAGATTGACGGCGGGGCGCATCCAGATATCCACATCCAACCCCATCTGATGACTGCGATGCCCCGACAGCATTGGCCCACCACGCGGCTGGCTCATGTCGCCCACATAAAGGCCGTTCCACCCAGGCTGGCGTGCCGCCACGCGGGAAAGATCCTGTACGTAGTCGACCAAATCGGGATGGCCCCAGTTGCGCTTGCGCGACAACCGCATGGCCTGCCAGGTCGGGCCGGTCTCTGCCAGCTCGACACCTCCGGCCAGACAGCCCTTGGCATAGCTGCCAAAGGCTTGCGCCGGTTGATTAGACCCATTGGGAATGGCTCCAAAAAGATGTTTGGCCAGACGGTCGCGCCATTCCACAGGCACCTCCGCCACCCGCGTTGCGGTGTGCGTTCGGGTGTCGCCATCCTCTCCTGAGTCACACCCAGCAAGGGCAACGCATAGAATTAGGCCTTTGAGGAGCCGTCCCATTCTGCTCGATCCCCATCCGGTTTCACCCAGCGTAGCAGGATCAGAGCAATAATGAAGAGAACAATTACCGGAGACAGGCCCAAACGCGCCGATGAGGTCGCATAGGTGACCACGCCGATCAGGGCGGGCGCGAGGAAGGCCGTGGCTTTGCCGGAAAGCGCATAGAGGCCAAAAGCCTCGGTCGGGCGCTCTGGGTTGGCGTGGCGGACCATCATTGTGCGAGACGCGCCTTGAACCGCGCCACCCGACGCGCCGATAATTGCGCCCAGCACCATCAAGGTCAGATCTGGCAGGCCGGACCCTTCGGGCAACGGAATGCCATAGAAGCTTTCGCGCGACATGCCGACAATGACGACACAGACGATGATCAAGGCCCAGATATTGAACAAAATCACGGGTTTTGGGCCGAACCGTTTGTCACAGAGACCGCCGATATAGGTAAATACAGCGGCAGAGATCGCCGCCAGAATGCCAAAGACCCCAAGCAGCGTGATCGACCAGTCCAACACCAGAACCGCATAGACTCCGCCAAAGCCATAAAGCGCATTCAGCGCGTCGCGATAGAACATCGAAGACGCCAGATAAGAGGCAAGGCTTGGGCGTTTCGCGACGGATTTGATCGACTGCATCAAACCTTTCAACGCAGACCCCACCCCGCCGCTGACTTTCGCCGCGGGTGCTTCTTTAACCCAGGCGAAGAAAGGGATCATGAAAACAACATACCAAATCGCCGTGAACGGCCCTACAGCGCGCGTCCCTTCGCGGGTCTCGGCGTTCAGGCCCAGAACCGGATCCAAGCCAATCAAGGTCTTGCCATTGTCGCCCTCTGCAAACAGCAGCAGCATAATCAGCAAAGCGACAACACCACCGGCATAGCCCAGCGCAAATCCGCTGCCAGACACTTTGCCGACCTCTTCATCCGGCCCAAGGGACGTCAGCATCGAGTTGATAAAGACCAAGGCATACTCTGCCGCCATCATGCCGATGCCGAAGGCGATCAGGGTGATCATCATATTTGAGCCATCAGGCAGCATCCACCAAAGCGCATAGGTGGACGCCACATAAAAGGCCGAGAAGACATACATCCAGCTGATGCGACTGCCGGACTGATCCGCGATCGCGCCCAGTACCGGCGCGGTCACGGCAATCGCAAGACCGACATAAGCCAGCATAGCCGACCAGACGGCCTGCGCCTGAGCATCGGCAAGCGCCTCTTCCATGCCGCCGGACATGTAAAATTCCGTGGCAACCGCTGCGAAATAGGGTCCAAAGATGAACGTCAACAAAAGCGTATAAAATGGTTGCGATGCCCAATCGAACATCATCCAGCCCCAAACGCGACGCTTTAAGGTTTTGTCGGTCATTTTTTGTCCCCCTGTTCAGGGGACTGTCTCGCGAAATGCTTGCGCGCGCAACCGTTTCCTAGGCTGCCTCTAGGGCATTTGGCGTCACATCGTCAGACATTGGCGGCCACGGGCGCAGCTCTTCGGCTTTGGCCCATTGTTGGATCCACTTGGGCATTTCGGGCTGTACGATCCCGCGATCCAGCGCATTGACCAGCTTGGCTGGCGGCACCAGACCCGCGCGACTGGTCAAAGCGGCCCGAATGACCGCGTGATAGGCGCATTCGCCGTCACGTTTCCACGTGGATTGCTCATAGTAGAAAAACTTGTCGTCCCACCCCACAATTCGCGTCCGCATCTCAAGCCGGTTGAACAGTTTCACACGACGCCGATACCGCACAGTGCTGCCCGCAACAGCCATGCCCCATTGGTGTTCACGCATAACATCCGCCACATCCATGCGCGCGGTCCAGCCCACACGTCCGAGGTCAAAAAAGGTCAGCGCCCGGCCGTTGTTCAACTCGTTCCAGGGGTCCAGATCCCAGGGCCAGCACCGCGTGTGCGAAATATGCGTGTCGTGCCAAGCAATCTTGGACATGCGACTGGCCGAGCGATACTGAGAGATTAAACGAATCCACGGGTACATTGGAGAACTCCTTTGCGCTCATGTGGAGCGTGTAAAGACGCGGGTCAACGCATCTTGCGAATTGACGTCGCGACGCCTAAGTGTGTTGAACGAAAAAGAAGGAAGCTAGACAAATGATGGCGATCTACGGGCCTTTGCGGCTGATCTTGGATGTGGTGTTCTTTATTATGATCGTCCACATCATCATGAGCTGGCTGATCAACTTCAACGTTCTTAATCTGGGCCAACAATTCGTGGCGCAGCTTTGGTATGGCCTCAATCGCCTGCTCGAGCCGATCTACACGCCCATTCGCAACATTTTGCCAAATACCAATCCGCTGGATCTGGCACCTCTGGTTGCCTTTATAATCGTGATATCTCTGCGCGACTATATTTTGCCTGCAATCTTATTTTAGACCCCAAGCAGGCCTTGCCGCGTTAACCGCGATATGATTCATTTCCTGTAAGAGCAGATCAACGCCACTTACAGGAATTCCCCATGCCCGCCGACACGTTGTTGCGCGATATTTTCGGATTTGACGGGTTTCGGCCCGGCCAAGAGGATATCGTGAACGCCGTTGTTGCGGGGCAAAACGTTCTGGCGATCATGCCCACAGGCGGTGGAAAATCGCTGTGTTATCAATTGCCAGCCTTGGTGCGCGACGGGATCACCGTTGTTATTTCACCGCTGATTGCCCTGATGCGCGATCAGGTGCGCGCCCTTCGTGAAGCAGGCGTCGAAGCAGGGGCGCTGACCTCTGGCAATACGGATGAGGAAACCCAAGAAGTTTGGGACGCGATTGAGGCCGGTCGCCTCAAACTGCTTTATATTGCGCCTGAACGGCTGGCCTCTGGCGCGGCCATCGGCATGTTGCGCCGGATCGGGGTGTCGCTGATTGCCGTCGACGAAGCCCATTGCGTCAGCCAATGGGGGCACGACTTCCGGCCCGACTATCTGCGTATTGGCGAATTGCGCCGCACGCTGAATGTTCCCATCGCGGCGTTCACCGCCACCGCCGATGCGGAAACCCGCGAGGAAATTGTAACCCGCCTGTTTGATGGCGCGGCACCGGCCACCTTTCTGCACGGGTTTGATCGCCCCAATATCCATCTGGCCTTCGCCGCCAAAGACAGCCCGCGCAAACAGATTCTGGATTTCGCAGGGGCGCGGCAGGGACAATCTGGCATCGTCTATTGTGGCACCCGCGCCAAGACCGAGAACCTGGCGCAGGGCCTGCGGGATGCGGGCCACAATGCGCTGCACTATCACGGTGGCATGGATCCCGAGGACCGCCGTTTTGTCGAAACGCGGTTTCAGCGTGAGGACGGGCTGATTGTTGTGGCCACCGTCGCCTTTGGCATGGGGATCGACAAGCCCGACATCCGCTGGGTGGCGCATGCCGATCTGCCGAAGTCGATCGAAGCCTACTATCAGGAAATCGGACGCGCCGGACGCGATGGCGCGCCTGCGGAAACGCTGACCCTGTTTGGCCCCGAGGATATTCGCCTGCGCCGCTCGCAGATTGACGAAGGCCTTGCGCCCTCCGAACGGCGCGCGGCGGATCACGGCCGCCTGAATGCGCTGCTGGGTCTGGCCGAAGCGCTGGAATGTCGTCGCAGCAAGCTGTTGGGGTACTTCGGCGAAACCGAAGTGACCTGCGGAAAATGCGATCTCTGCGATCAACCTGCCGACGTTTTCGACGGCACCGAAGCCGTACGCAAGGCGCTTTCGGCGATCCTGCGCACGGGGGAGTGGTTTGGGACAGGCCATCTGATAGACGTACTGCTTGGCAACGACACCGAACGGATGCGCCAGAAAGGTCACGACGCTCTGCCCACATTCGGCGTCGGGCGCGAATATGACAAACGCCAGTGGCAGGCCGTGTTCCGTCAGATGATGGGGCATGACCTGGTCCGCCCCGATCCTGACCGTCACGGCGCCCTGCGGATGACGGATGACGCGTTGCCCATTCTGAAAGGCGAGGCCTCGATCAATCTGCGCCGCGACACGATCCGCAAGGCCAACAAAGGCCCACGTGTCAAAGCTTTGGTCAGCGAAGAAGATGCGCCGCTCTTGTCGGCCCTAAAAGCGAAACGGCGTGCTTTGGCCGAAGCCGCCAAAGTGCCGGCCTATATCATCTTTAACGATCGCACCTTGATCGAAATGGCTGAAAAACGGCCGCTAAATCTGGATCAGATGGCGGGCATTGGCGGTATTGGCGCGAAAAAGCTTGAGAAATACGGCGACGATTTCCTGACTGTCATCACGGGCGAGGCAGAGGCGCTTCATCCTAGCCGCCGCAAACTGGCCGGGCGCAACGAAGGGTCCTTATATGATCGGCTGCTCGAAGTTCAGGCCGACCTTGCACGCGGCCCCGATGGCATCGACAAACCCCTAAGCTGTTCCGCCTCGCTTCTGGCCAAGATCGCGCAAAGCAAGCCGCAGGACGAAATCGCTATCAAAAGATTGCTTGGCGATAAAAAAGCCGACCGTTTCGGCGCAGCTTTTCTGGACGTTCTGCAAGCGGCGACCTAAATCAGAGTGAACGCGTAGAAAGGCCCGCCCATGCTTGTTGTGACATCTCCTGCAAAACGCCTTGATTGGGATCCAGTGGACGTAGATCTCACTCAGCCTGACTTGCAGGATGAGGCGGTCAAACTCGTCAAAACCGCGCGCAATCTGACGCTTGGGAACCTACAAAAGCTGATGGATCTCAGCCCAGATCTGGCGCGCCTGAACCGAGACCGGTTCAAGGCGTTTCAGGCTGAACCGACGGACGACCTGACCCGCCCCGCCGTCTATGCCTTTGCCGGTGACACCTATATCGGGCTGGAAGCCAAGTCGCTGGACCAAGACGAGGTCGCTTGGGCGCAGGATCACCTGCGTATTCTTTCAGGTCTTTATGGTCTGTTGCGTCCGCTTGACGCCATTCAGCCCTATCGTCTCGAGATGGGCAGCCGCCTGTCCACGCGCCGCGGCAAGAACCTGTACGAATTCTGGCGCGATACGATCTCTAAGAAATTGAACGCGCAGGCCGACGACATCGGCACAGACACGCTGATCAATTGTGCCAGCCAAGAGTATTTCGGCGCAGTCGACCCGAAATCGCTGAAACTGCGGGTGGTCACGCCGGTCTTTATGGAACTGAAGGCAGGCAAACCCAAGATCGTCAGCTTTTTCGCCAAAAAAGCCCGCGGTTCTATGGCGCGCTTTATGATTCAGAACCGCCTGACCGAGGCGGAACAGATCAAAGACTTTGATCTGGGTGGCTATAAATTCGAGCCGGACATGTCCGAAGGCGATAAATGGGTATTCTTGCGCGACTACCCTGAAACCTAAACGTCACGATTAGCCGAGTTGATCGACTCGCGCTGCCATGCGACCCTGCGGCCATTAAGCGGAGGGTACAATGCAGTTTTTTGGAAAAATACTAGCAGTTTTGGCGCTGGCCACATCGGTACAGGCGCAAGAGCAATTGATCCCCGATCGCTGGGTTGTTGTCAGCCCGGACACTGACTTTTTTGGCGCGGATCTCACGCCAATGTTTGATACGACATATGAGGCCTGTATCAACGCCTGCCTGGCCAACGACACCTGTCAGGCCTTTACGTTCAACAACGCCAAAAATGCCTGCTTTCCAAAAACCGGAGTCGACCAGCGCGATGCTTTTGAGGGCGCAACCTCGGCCGAGGTGTTTGAAGCGCGCGCGGATATCAAAGCCGCCGCTGAAACCCGCCGCGCCGAGCTGTCGTTCCTAAATAGCAACGATATCGCGCGGGCCTATGATCTGGCGGCCCGCATCGGCAGGTTGCACGCCTCTGGTCCTTGGACTGTGGACGAGATGATTAACGCAATTGCCGACCGCCGCGCCAACGGACAGTTTGAAAGCGCGATGCGATGGGCGGGTGGCGCGATTGCCAAAACCGGCTCGGCTGATCTGTGGCTGCAATATGCGCAGCTTAATCTGTCCATCCGTGAAAACGGCCAACTTCAAAGCAAACATCGCAACCGTGCCTTCGCCGCGATGATCAACGCGTATTTGCGCGGGCAATCGCCAGCGTTTCGCGCGACGGTCCTTGGCGATAT
>NZ_CAXREH010000096.1:0-14981 GCF_964229375.1 Cognatishimia sp. | reverse complement strand
TCGGAAAACGGGTCTTCCTCGCGCGCGGGAACGGTATAATCTTCGTTCAGCCATTTCGCCAAATCGATATCCGCGCAGCGCTTGGAGCAGAACGGGCGGTAGGCCTTGTCGGTGGGCTTTTGGCAGATGGGGCAGCTCATGTAAGCAGCTCGGCCAAGGGCAAGCGGTCGCGTTTGCGTTGCAGCTCGAAGTGGCCCAATGGCGTCCAGCCGGCTAGAATGGTTTCGGTCTGATCCGCCTTGAAGGCCGCGCGCAGCGACGTCTCAAAGGCACGGCGATCTTTCTTGGGCATCGGTGCAAGATCTAGCGTGATCTGCCCACCCAGGCCGCGTAGGCGAAGTTGGCGGGGCAGGTCTTTGGCCGCAGCGATATTGGCGCGCAGTGTGGCCGCAGGCGAGGTATCTGTGCCTGTGTTCACGTCCACCGCTACCAGCGCGCGTGTGGGTTCCACGAACATGTAAGCCCCCTGCCCCAATGGAACACGCGGGTTTTGCAGATCTTCCAGCGCATCCAGTACACCGTGGCTGTCAAAAGACCCCGCGTCCGTCACAACATCCGCAGGATCTGTCCATTCACGCCAGGCACTCACATGCGGGCCATCGCCATCGGAGAGCTTTTCTGCAGGCCCGTCGGCATCAGCCAAAACACTGCGCGCCAGGTCCTGCATTTCGGCGATGTCTTCGGCGATGGCATCGCTTTCGTCCGCGCTGCAGCTCGAGCGCAGGATAAGCCCGCGGGCGTCGTCCTCGAGAACCTCATGCGCGATGCCTTTGAGGGTGTCTCGCAGATCGTCGTCGCGGATCGAACGGCTGACATTCACGCCGGGTGCACCGGGCGTCACGATGGCATAACGGCTTTTGAACAACAGCTTTTGCGTGACGGGGATGGCTTTGCCCTCTTCGGCATAGCCGGTGACTTGCACCAGCAAGGCCTGTCCAGGCGACAGGCCTTTGACCTGACGCAAAAACACATTGCCGTCGGGCGTTTTCAGGAACATACCGCCCTGCCCTTTGACCGGCCTGTCAGCAATCGCGCGATAGATCGTGCCGGGGCGCGGGGCGTCGCCGTCAATCAAGAAATCATGCAGCTTGCCATTGACCATAAGAGCCGCAGCCTCGCGGCCGTCGATATGGTCCAGGATGATCTGTCGGCCCTTCATGGCGTGTCCTTATAAAGTGGGTAGCCCGCAGCCCCAAGAAGCGCTGCGGTTTCTGCCAGAGGCAATCCGACGATGCCCGTAAAGGATCCAGAGATCCACGGGATGAAAGCTCCTGCAGGACCTTGGATCCCGTATCCGCCAGCTTTGCCTTGCCAGTCATTCGTCGCGAGATAGGCGTTCAGCTCCTGATCTGACAGGCGTTTCATCTTGGCTTCGCTGACAACATCGCGCTGCCAGAGCTGGTCGCCTTTGCGCAGGGCGACAGACGTGATGATTTTATGCCGCCGCCCACCAAGCGCGACCAGAAACGCCGCCGCCTCGCCGGCATCAGCCGGTTTGCCCAGAATGCGGCGGCCAAGGGCAACTGTCGTGTCGGCACATAGCGCGATCTCGCCCTCGGCCAGCGTTGTGGCCATGGCTTTTTCGCGCGCAATGCGGCTGCAATAGGGTCTGGGAAGTTCGCCACGCAAGGGCGTTTCATCGATATCGGGCGGCCGAATTTCATCCGGCACCACCCCGATCTGCGCCAACAGTTCTTTGCGGCGCGGGCTGCCGGACCCGAGGATCAAACGCATGCCACGGACTCCAGCAATACCGGCTTATTTAAAGCGATAGTTGATCCGGCCCTTGGTCAGATCATAGGGGGTCATTTCCACCTGAACTTTGTCGCCTGCCAGAACGCGGATACGGTTCTTGCGCATTTTACCTGCCGTGTGTGCGATGATCTCATGGCCGTTTTCCAGCTCGACCCGAAACGTCGCATTTGGCAGGAGTTCCTTTACGACACCGGGAAATTCGAGCAATTCTTCCTTGGCCATGGTCTCTCCATAAATAAACGCCCGCCAAGTGCGAGCGGCCCCTAAATGGGCGCAAATTCGTGTATTTACAAGGGGAATCTAGCGCAACTGCCGAGTTATCGCCAAGCTGTCGCGCGGAATCTGGTCTTGCCAGTGGGTTCGGTTCAAAACCCGCCCGTCGCGCCGCACATCCGAGATAAGATCCAGATCGATGTCGGCATAGGTCCACTGGGGCGCGTTTAACGGCCCCTCTGCGATCACTCCGGTTGGTGGCAAACCTTTGTCGGGCGGGCAAAAAACACCGCCAGCCCCAACGTTAGCATCCACCGCAGGGGTCCATGCGGCATCGCCCACGGTCGAGGCCATTACCGTCACACATTGCTGCTCAAGTGCACGCGACATTGCGCCTATTCGCACACGCCAATAGCCCGACAGCGCGTCCGTGCAGGATGGCACCAAGATCACATCACAGTCAGCCAGAGCCCGACCCAGCAGGGGAAACTCACTGTCATAGCAGATCAAAATCCCGATCGCCCCAACCGACGTTTCGATCACCTGCAAGGGGTCTCCTGCGACGACGCCCCAGGTTTCGCGCTCAAACCGAGTCATGATCTGCTTGTCTTGCGCCAGCATCGCGCCACTGGGCGCAAAAAACCGGCTGCGGTTCACAGGACGCTCTTTGCCGTCAAAAACAGGCGCAGATGCCGCAAGGATATGACACCCCGAGCCCTGCGCCAGCTTGGCATGCAGCGCATCTACATCCGGGATGCGTTCGGACACCGCGTGCAGCGAGCCTTCCAGATCGCCAGCGATCTTTGCGCCCGCAAGCGAGGCCAGCTCCATCGCGCCGTATTCTGGGAACACCAAGACGTCACTGCCCGCCTGAGCAGCCTCGTCAACCCATGCGCTTAGCTTGTCCTCATACTGAGCCCAGCTGTCCAGCCAATCGACCGGATAAGCCGCCGTTGCGATTTTCATCAGACCAGTGCTCCCTGCTGCGTTCGGCAAAGTTTAACCGGCGCAGCGCTCAGGGCCACAAGAAATCGCAAACCGGCGCGGGACCAAAGCGTGGCTATGCGATGTCGATCGCAGGTGCGTCTTCGCTTTGGCTGTCTTCATCGGACGCGATGGAAACGTGATAATCCGCAAACGCCTGATCTCTGATCTTTTTGACGGCCTCATACTCTGGGCTGCCAAAAACGCTCTCAACGGCGGCGCGATTTGGGTATTTCACTATCATTACCGTTTTGGCGGGCCGATGCCCCACCACAACTTCATTCACGGTAAATCGTTTAACAATTTCGGCCCCCGCGCGTTCCAACAACGGTCCCGTGACCCGAAAATATTCACCCAAAGCAAAGGGTTCGTCCTCATTAACAGTTACAAGAGCTACAACAGTAACAGCCATCTAGCACTCCCGAAAACAGCCTTTTCGTCGCTCTGAACTGGATAACTTCCCCAGATGGCGACCTAAGGCGCACTCATTACATATTACTATTCGAATGTGAACTTTTCATATTGGCATAGGGCGAAAAACTTGACCCTACGGCAATAAGTTTAGATCAGTCGGTAAAATAATCAAGTTAGCGCCACCAAAGCGCAAACAGACGCGCGGAAATCTGCGCTAGAGCGCACGCGACCAAAACTGCAGCGGCTTTGCAGTTTCCTCTGCCTGATCCACGTCTTTCCACTCAAACGACGCGATTATTCCATCCATCGGCCGATAGCCGCGTGCGGTCCAGAATTTGTCCAAAGGGCGATAGTCCGCTGGGCGTAAAGGATGATCGGCGGGGCGTTGAACGCCACAGAAACAGATGGATTGAAAGCCCAGCGCGCGCGCGTGCTGTTCGCGGTGATCAAAGAACTTGTGGCCTAATCCCCGTCCGCGGTACTCGGACAGCAAAACAGATTCGGCGCAGTAAAACATCTGCGACAGATCCAGCCCCGCGCCTTCAAAGGCTGCGCCAAAATCATCGGAATGATCCGCCATCGGGGTGCCGGTCGAGGCCCCCACCAGCCGATCCCCGTCAAAGGCTCCCACCACGACCGCACGCGCACTCTCGCGATAAACACTCAGATACGAGCGCTCATAGTCCAGCGAGCCATCGTAAAGATACGGCCAATCGCGGAAAACGGTGATGCGCAGGCGTGCGATGTCGTCGAGCGCCGCTTCGAAATCCGAGCCGCTTAGAACACGAGTGGTCAGCATTGTGCCTCCGAAATTTTAGCTGCGCGTATCCCCCCATTGGGCGATCAGCTGCGTCACGATCTCGTCGCGCGTTTTTCGATAGGCGTCAAGTTTTGCCTCGCGGGTTTCGCCCTGCGAGGTCGGATCACTGGTGTCCCAGAAAAGCACATCCATGTGAAAGACTTTCGTCAATTCCTGTGCACGGGCATAGCTTGCGGGGCTCAGCGCGATCACCATGTCAAAACTGGACAGCTGGTCGCCCAACTGCTCCATTTCCTCAAAAGACCGGGACTGATGACGGGCCAGTTCCACGTCCATCTCGTGGCAGACGGCAATGGCAAACCCGTCGATTTCCAGATCGTCTTTCAGACCTGCGGATTGCACATAGGTTTCTGTGCCAAACAGCTTTTTCATAATCCCTTCGGCCATCGGAGAGCGCACCGCATTGTGGTCGCAACAGAATAGAACCGATTGAGGAAGCGGTTTGGTCATGAACTAGCCGCCAAAATGCAAAACGCAGATCAGAGTAAACAACCGACGCGCCGTATCATTATCAATGTCGGCCTTACTTTCCAGCCGTTCAGACAGAATACGCGCGCCCTCGTTGTGGATGCCGCGCCGCGCCATGTCGATGGTCTCGATCTGGCTGGGCGGCATGTTCTTGACCGCGTCGAAATAGCTTTCGCAGATCTGCCAATAGTCTTTGACGACCTGACGAAACGGCGACAGCGACAGGTGAAATTCCGCCGCCTTGTCCCCGCCTTCGGTTTGAATATCAAACACCAGCCGCTTGTCGCGAATAGCCAGCTCGACAGCGTAGGGGCCGTCAGGCACAGCACGATCATCGCGACTTGGAAGCGCGAATGTATTGTCTTCGATCAGGTCAAACATAGCGACGCGGCGCTCTTGTTCGATTTCCGGCGTGGGCGGCGGAAGGTTTCGATCGTCGATTTCGATGCGGCTGATACGGCTCATAGCGGATTTCTACTCTTTTTCTCACAACAGGCATAGCTTGACGTATGAATTCAAGCAATGCTGCAATGCGGCGCAGGTATTTTTTCGGACAGGCTCCTCGCAGATTATCAACATTTACGAGAACGAAGCGGCCCCTTTGGCGGCTATTTTCCCCAAATGCGCGACAAGCGCACAGGCAGGGGCATTTCTGGTGATCGCCCCCTTTTGCTAAGGATTTGTTAGGATTCCGCCGTCATAAAAGCCCCGCGGTACAGGCGGGGACGCCGATGGTCGCGCCAAAGGGGCCTTTGTCCAGATCCGGCGGGATCTGTTAGGTGAGCCAGGGAAAGTTCAATGACGCAGGTCACGAACGTGGGGGAGCCAGGCAAAGCAACGGGCCCGACGCCCTTTTGGCTAACAATATTCGGCTATTTGTTCAGCGCATCTAAACGCGCGGTCACCGACAGACCATGTGCCTCAAGGCTTTCACTGGCGGCCAATGTCTCGGCTGCGGGGCCAATGGCACGCAGGGCAGCAGGTGTCATTTTCGACAATGTGGTGCGCTTGAGAAAGTCCATCACCGACAGGCCAGAACTGAACCGTGCGGACCGTGCGGTTGGCAAAACGTGATTGGGCCCGCCAACATAGTCTCCAATCGCCTCGGGTGTGAACTGCCCCAAAAAGATCGCGCCCGCGTGGGTGATCTGCTCGGACAATGCATCCGGATCCGTCACACACAGCTCGAGGTGCTCGGGCGCGATGCGATCAGACAGGGCCGCTGCGACCGCCAGATCCGGCACGGTGATAATCGCCCCAAAGTCGCGCCAGCTTGCACCTGCAATCGCGCGGCGCTCCAGAGTTTGCAGACGCGCATCCACGGCATCTGACACCGCTTGCCCGAAGGCTGCGTCATCCGTGATCAGAATGGATTGCGCGCTTTCGTCGTGTTCGGCCTGACTTAGCAAGTCCAGTGCAATCCAATCTGGATTGTTGTCTTTGTCCGCGATCACCAGAATTTCTGACGGGCCGGCGATCATGTCGATGCCGACTTTCCCGAACACCCGCCGTTTCGCAGCCGCAACAAAGGCATTTCCCGGACCCGTGATTTTGTCGACCGGTGCAATGGTTTCGGTGCCATAGGCCAGCGCCGCAACCGCCTGCGCGCCGCCGATCCGGTAGACTTCGTCCACACCAGCAAGACGCGCGGCCAACAACACCAGCGGATTGGCTTGGCCATCCGGCGTAGGAACGACAATCGCCAGACGCCCGACACCGGCCACCTTCGCAGGAATTGCGTTCATCAAGACAGAGGACGGATAACTTGCCAGCCCCCCCGGCACATAGAGCCCCGCTGCGGACACTGCTGTCCAACGCCAGCCAAGCTGCGCGCCGCTTTCGTCTGTCCAGCTTTCGTCCTGTGGCATCTGCCGCACGTGATAGGCACGAATGCGTTCGGCTGCCACCTCAAGAGCGGCGCGTTCTTCGGCGCTGACTTGGGCACAAAGCGCATCAATCTCGGCCTCGGAGAACCGCAATGTCTCGGGCGTCAGGTCAAGGCGATCAAATTTGGACGTCAATTCAATAACCGCCGCGTCGCCGCGGGTTTGAACATCTGCGATGATGTCAGCAACCACCGCGTCCACATCCGGACTGTCCTCACGCTTTGCCCCTAAAAGCGCGGTGAAACGTGCCTCAAAATCGGCGTCTTGCGTATTCAAAAACTGAGGCATCGGACTCTCCTTTGCGCCGCTCTTAGCGGCAGCAGGCGACAGGCTCAAGGCACGGGAGGCAACGGGCGACGAAAAGCTGCACCCTTTGGTGCAACCGACAGGATCAGAGGCCGTGATCCGGCGTTTTCCGCGATGGCGCAAGATAGGGCCGCGTCACATCTTTCAACGACACCTCCAGCGCCTCGACGCTCAAACGGATCGCACCGTCCCCAGCCAGCGTTAGCGTAACATCGTGCGCATCCCCCTCAGAGGACGATTCGATCGCCAACACCGCATGAATGGTGTCGGCGTCTTTGCGGTCCACACCCTGACTTGCGATTTTGGTCACATGTTCGATCACCAGCAGGGATTGAACCCGTTCGACATCGCGCCCGCGCGCCTGTGCGTTTTCTGCGTCTTCCCAGCGAAACCGGTTCAGCAGAATGGCGAAACGACGCTCCTTGGCCCGCCAGGTCATCTCTGTGACAGGAAACACCGCGTCCTGCGCCAAAGCCGACAGAACCTTAAGGTCTTCGTCATCCAGCGCGCCCAAATTCAGCGGCGCTTCGCGACCATCTTCAAACCGTGCGTCTTCGCTCATTCGCCCTGCACCCGTTTCACGTTTGCGCCCACGGCCGAAAGCTTGTCGACCAGATTTTCATAGCCGCGATCCAAGTGATAGACGCGGTTCACACGGGTTTCGCCCTCGGCCACCAGACCTGCCAGAATAAGTGACACCGAGGCCCGAAGATCCGTGGCCATTACCGGCGCGCCTTTCAGCGTTTCAACACCGTGCACCTTGGCTGTCCCGCCCGACACATCGATATTGGCGCCCATCCGGATCAACTCGGGGGCATGCATAAAGCGGTTTTCAAAGATGGTCTCTTCCAGCACCGATGTGCCTTCGGCGAAGCACATCATCGCCATGAACTGCGCCTGAAGGTCAGTCGGGAACCCGGGGAACGGCGCTGTCGCCACGTCCACCGCTTTCAGTCGGCCGCCGGGATGGCGCACTTTCAAGCCGCGCTCGGTTTCGGTGATTTCAAGGCCGGCTTCTTCCATCTTGTCACAGAAGGCCGCCAACAGCTCGCGCCGTCCGCCGATGCATTCGACCTCGCCACCGGCGATACCAGGCGCTGTCATATAGGTGCCCAGCTCGATGCGGTCGGTGATCACCCGGTGTGTCGTACCATTCAGACGATCCACGCCGCGCACAACCATCGTTTCGGTGCCTGCGCCTTCAATGTCCGCGCCCATCGCGATCAGGCAATCGGCAAGTGCTTTCGTGTCAGGCTCGCGGGCGGCGTTCTTGATGACCGTCGTGCCTTTGGCCAGCACAGCAGCGCACATGATGTTTTCTGTGGCGCCCACCGAGGGGAACGGGAATTCAATCTCGGCCCCAACCAGTTCGCCAAACGCGTGGACATAGCCATCCTTCAGCTCGACTTTCGCGCCCAGTTTCTCAAGGCCGGTCAGGTGGAAATCAACCGCCCGCGCGCCAATGGCGCAGCCGCCGGGCAACGAGACAACCGCCTCACCGGTCCGGCCAATCAACGGCCCCAGCACATTGAACGAGGCCCGAAGTTTTCGCACCATATCATAATGCGCCATATGCGACGTCAGTTTGGCCGCGGACATCGCCAGCGTGCCGCCCTCATTCAGGCGCCCGATCTCGACGCCAAGGCTCTCAAGCAGGGCTGACAGCGTCGCCACATCCGATAGACGGGGCACATTGGTCAGGGTCAACGGTTCTTCGGAAAGAATCGACGCACACATCAGCTTGAGACACGTGTTCTTCGCGCCTGCGATTGGAATTTCCCCAGACAGCGGGCCGCCACCGGTGACTAAAATCGAATCCATCTGCCCTACCCCTCGTTCTTTTTACTAGATTTTTCCTCATCGCCGCCAGCCGACCGCGCCTTGGCCTGAGCCTTGCGACGGCCCATGTTGGCCTTCAGCGCAGCCTTCAGCCGATCTTCGCGGGATTGTGCCTTAACGGCCTTCCCAGATGAGGTTTTCTTTTTGTCCATGAGGTTTCAATACATGAGGTAAAAAAAACATGCTAGATGCCCTTGCGCGGGTTAGAAATTGAGTCTAATCACCGCGCCACGACATACGTCGGATCGAATTGCGATGCGTCAAATGCCGCAGTAGCTCAGTGGTAGAGCGCACCCTTGGTAAGGGTGAGGTCGGGAGTTCAATCCTCCCCTGCGGCACCATAAAAATCATCATAAAAATCAGAACACTAAAGGTCATCACACGGACTGTAAGCGGTGCTGCGCTCGCATCCAGATCTTGTCGACCTCACAAGGCAATACCTGCCCCCCTTCGTCTAACCCAACCTCTCGGCACGAAAACGCCGCCCACTTGGGGCGGCGTTCTTGTTTGCGTTTGTTGGGATTTAACCCAACAGACTTATGAATCGGACTTGTTGCGGATGCCGTCGCGATACAGGGCTTTCGCCAGCGCCACGCACATCAATCCCATGACCATTGTGAAGGGCAGCGCGCCGATAATCATCGCGTTGCGCAAGGCATCGAGCGGGTTGTTCTCGCCTGCCGCAAGGATCAGCGTGCCGATCACAGCTGTCAGGATAAGACCCCAAACGATTTTGTGCTTGTTGCCAACTTCCTGATCGCCACCGGACATGATGGTGTTCATCACCAGAATGCCAGAGTCAGCGGATGTCACCAGGAAGGTCAGGATCAGCACAACACACATGACGGTGATCAGAGACAGGAACGGACCGCTCAGCATCTCACCCAGAGTGACGAAGAGTTTCGCCGTGTTGGATGCGCCGATGATGGCACCGTCTGCGCCGCCAGTCAGCTCTAGATCAATCGCGGTGCCGCCCAGGATGGTCATCCATGCAAAGCAGACCAGCGCGGGTGCGAACACACAGCCGATGATGAACTCGCGGATGGTGCGGCCTTTGGAAATGCGGGCCAGGAACAGGCCAACAAATGGCGAGAACGCGATCCACCAAGCCCAGTAGAAAGTGGTCCAACCGGACTGCCAACCGAACTGACGCTGTGGTTCACCAGCGGCATAGACCGCTTCCAGTGTGGCCGCTGGCAATGCTGCTGCGTCGCCTTCCAGACCGGACACAAACCCGTCAAAGGATCCCCATGCGTTGGTCGCACCACCACGCAGAGCATCTGCGAATGGCGCTGCGTCGGCCGGCAGGCCTGCGGCAAAGTCTGCAGCAGATTGCGGGCCATAGGCACCAAAGCTGAGGCTGAGGAAGTTCAGCAGGTAATCAACCAGAGCCGACACATAGGTGCTCATCGCGAAGATGAAGGATCCAAAGATCACAAACACCAGCAGCAGGATCAGAGACAGAACCAAGTTCAGGTTGGACAGGTACTTAACGCCCCGGCCAACGCCAGAAACCGCAGAAAGGATCGACAGGCCCATAATCACGATAAGGCCAGCCAACAGACCCACAGTGCTTGGGGTTGGTGCATCACCGCTGAGGTTCATGATCCATTCCATGCCGGTGATCGCATAAAGACCGTCGATGAACTGGCTGACACCAAAGCCGATGGTTACGGAAACACCCAGGATCGTTGCAACAACGCCAAGAACGTCAACAACGTGGCCAAGAAACCCGTTCAGCAGACGACCAAACAGCGGGGTCAGCGCCGAGCGGATGGTCAGAGGCATGTTACGCGTATAGGCGTAGTACGCCAAGGACAGGCCGGTGACGACATAGATCGCCCAGGCATGGAAGCCGTAGTGCAGGTAGGTGTAGCGATATGCCGACTGCAGCGCCTCTTCCGAGTTGCCGCTGACTTCGCCGGAGACCACAACAGGGTTAGACCCCCAAAGTCCAAGAGGCTCTGCAGTCGCAAAGACCATCAGACCCACGCCCAGACCGGCACCGAACATCATCGAGAACCAAGAGAAATCCGAAAACTCGGGCTTTACGCCTTCGCCGCCAAGCCGAAGTTTTCCGATGCCTGGCAGGATCGCCAGAGCCGCAAGGAAGAAGATGAACGCGCCAACAATGACAATGTAGAAGCCGTTGAACGTCTCGAGCAGGGACCAGTTCAGGCTGCCCAGCACGCCATTCGCGCTCGCAGGCCAGATCAGCGCCCAGAGCACCAGAGCAACCATGATGCCCTTACTTAATAGCGCAATTTCAATGGAATGGCCCTCGTAAAAGCCTTTTGAAGATCGATTGATCTCCAAGTTGGTAAATGGTGGTTTTATAGACATAGCGTCCTCCCTTGCTTCGTGAACTGATGACTAATTACAATCGGGTGTCACAAGTCGAGTACGAGGCGCGGCCCTTTGGCGCGCGACACACACGTACACATAAAACTATTGGTAGCTTGTTCTTCTGGGGTCAGGATTCCGTCCCGGTGATCGACCTCCCCTTCGACTACATCTACCATACATGACCCACACAATCCCTCCGAACAACCAAATTCGACGTTCACTCCGTTCGAACGCAGCACCTCGAGAATGGTTTCGTCCTGCCCAACCTCATAGACGGCACCATTGGATGCGAGCTCGACCTGAAAGCTTGTGCTTTCGCCGTGGTCGGCATCTGAACTCGCCGCAAATCTTTCAAAGTGAATGGTGCCACCGCGCATTGAAGACCCGCAATCCAGCACCGTGTTCAGCATGGCTTCGGGGCCGCAGGTATAGACATCGCTGTCAACTGGCAGGCTGCGCAACAGGCCCGTCAGATCAAACTGACCGTCCACATCATCGCAATGCAGCCGGTACCATTGGTCCAACCCAAGGGCGCGAAACTTTTCGTCCATCGCGGCGTAATCTTTGCTGCGCACCAGATAAACAACCTGGAAATCACGACCCGCGTTCAACAACTCGCGCGCCATCGCAACCAAAGGGGTGGCCCCGATGCCGCCTGCGATCAGGGTGACATAGCGCTCGCCCGACTGCAGCCGGAAGTGATTGCGCGGCCCGCCGATTTTGACCTCGGCGCCCTCTGTCAGCGCGTGCATTGCCAGCGAGCCGCCGCGGCCGCCGTCTTCGCGTTTGACTGCAACGTTCAGCGTGCGCCCGTCCAGGCTCCAGCTCCAGATGGAATACTGCCGCACAAGATCATCAGACAGATGCACATCAACATGCGCACCGGCTTCCAAGCCCTGAAATCGCCCTTCCGCAATCTCGAAGGCGAAATCGCTGGTATCCGGGCTGAGGTCCGTTTTCTTGATGAGTTTCGCTGTTACAGTTTGCATAAGACGCCTCTTTGTCTCAATTCTGGCCGTCGACACGCACCATCTTCGACAAAGTCAGAAGCAAAAGCGACGCATCGGGCTAAAAACCCCGCCCTGATTGTATCGTGCAGTTGGTCCCGAAAAATTTGGATAGCAAAAAATGCATTTGACGGTTTCGTTCAATTCGGAAAAAACTCAAACGTGAGTGAACTGAACTCACTCAAAGCCAAGCGCCGCAGCGGAGCCATCATGTCCCGACGTTACTACGACCTGCCACCGTTCACGACATTGGCCGCGTTTGAAGCCGCTGCACGGCACATGAGTTTCAAAAATGCGGCGCAAGAATTATCCGTAACACCCGGCGCGGTCAGCCATCAGATCAAGGCACTTGAAGAGGATCTGGGGAAACCTTTGTTCCTGCGCCAGCATCGCGGTGTTGAACTGACCCCAGAAGGCGAGACGCTGCTTGAAACACTTGGGGCGAGCTTTCGTCAGATTTCACGGCAACTTTCGAATATACGCCAGATCGGCGGCGAAGATAACGTCACCGTCGGCTCGACAACTGCGGTTGCGGCGCTGTGGCTGTCCCCCACCGTGATCGATTTTTGGCGTGAATACCCCGACATCAAAGTGCATCAGGTGACACAGGATAAACCCTTCGACTATGCGCGCGATTTCGATTTCATCATCTGCTACGGCCAATCCGTGAACCCTACGCTCAGCCAAACCCCGATTTACCGGGATGATCTGGTGCCCGTGGCGTCCCCCGAGATTGCGGCAGACCTTAAGGATATCGACCTAGAAGGCCTCGCCTCGCAGCGGCTGATCCATCTTGAGGCGTCAAGCCCGTCTTGGACGCGCTGGTCTGACTGGTTCACAGGGCTTGGCTATACGAAAGGCATAGCCAACGGCCCAAGGGTCACCAGCTATTCCGTGGCCCTGCAGTTTGCCCGCAAAGGCGCAGGAATCGCTTTGGGGTGGCGCAGGTTGGTGGAACCGATGATAGAAAGCGGTAAACTTGCGGTGATCGGCGACCACAGCTTACCTGCCCCGCACCGGTTCTACTTGTGTGGGCAGCCCGACGAAAACCTGTCTAAAGGTGCGCGTGCATTGAAAGAATGGATCCTGGACAAGTCGCAGGACACCTGACTTTAGCTCAAGTAAACCAAGAATGAACTTTTCCGATATTGCGCCAAGATCGCGTTGCCTTTCATTAGGCAAAAAGCAACAACGCCAAGGAGAGTTCGATGAACAAGCATGCCCCCCTCTCTTCAGTCCTGACAGACGTGACTTCAGCCAAAGGCCTTCCCAACGCGCACTACATTGACGCGGATGTTTTCAACGAAGAAAAAGAATCCGTTCTTTTTGCCAACTGGTCGGGCATCGGCTTTGGCAAAGATGTGCCAGAGGCAGGCGACGCGAAACCCGTCAATTTTCTGGGCATGCCGCTGTTGATGGTCCGCGACCGCAATGGCGATCTGGGCGTGTTCCAGAACACCTGCCGTCACCGTGGCATGATCCTTGTGGACAAGCCGCAGAAAATTCGCGGCGCGATCCGCTGCCCCTATCACAGCTGGTGCTATGGCCTGAACGGCGAGCTGCGCACCGCACCGCATGTCGGTGGCCCCGGTCAAAGCACGCACGAAAATCTGGACTTCTCGGAACTGGGTCTGGTGCGCATCCGCTCTTATGTCTGGCGCGACGTGGTTTTTGTGAACATCGACGGCAACGCGCCTGAATTCGAAGAGGTCCACGCCGACCTGATGGCCCGCTGGAAAGAGTTTGAGCAGCCGATGTATCACGGTGGCGAAAGCGGCTCGCTGCAACTAGAGCTCGACTCAAACTGGAAGCTGGCCGTGGAAAACTTCTGCGAAAGCTATCACCTGCCTTGGGTCCACCCCGGCCTGAACAGCTACTCCCGGCTGGAAGACCACTACAACATCACCGAGATGGGCAAGTATTCCGGTCAGGGTACTTTGGTCTATCGCCAGTTCGAAGGCGAAAACGGTGAAAAGCTGAAAGACTTTGAAAACCTCAGCGAGACATGGAACGAAGGCGCGGAATATATCGTGGTCTATCCAAACGTGATGCTGGGCGTTCAGCGCGATCATGGATTTGCGTTCATTCTAGAGCCCGTCACACACGAGAAAACCCGCGAACACATCGAACTCTATTACGCTGAAAAGCCAGAGGATGCGCCGCATCACGAAGCGCTGCGCGCCAAGAACGCGGCGCTGTGGGCCGAGGTTTTTCAAGAGGACGTTTTCGTTGTCGAAGGCATGCAAAAAGGGCGTCACGGCGTGAAATTTGACGGCGGGCGCTTCTCTCCGGCGATGGATGCGCCGACGCATTGCTTCCACCACTGGGTTGCGTCTCAGGTCGAAAAGGGCCGTTCATAACCATGAGCGACTTTATCAAAGACGGTCTGGCCAGAAACTTTCTGGCCGGATCTTGGGTCGAGGGCGATCACGGCGCAGCCATTGCAGTCGAAGACCCCGGCAATCAGGAGCATGTCGCCGATTGCGCGCAGGCGGGCGAAGAAACTCTGGCCAAGGCGCTTACTGCGGCGCGCGCCTCGTTTGAGCGTGGCGATCTGGCCGATATGCCCCCTTCGACACGCGGTCGCTTGATGATCCGCATTGCGCAGGAAATCCGTGCCATTGCCGACGAAGGTGCGATCCTGCTGTGTCGCGAAAGCGGAAAATCCCTGTCAGCAGCCCGTGACGAGTTTGAAGAAGCTGCACAATATTTCGAGTACTACGGCGGCGTTGCCGACAAAATCGAAGGCAAGTCGATCCCGCTGGGCCCTGACTATGCCGACTATACGGTCTTTGAACCCTTTGGCGTCTCGGCCCAAATCGTGCCGTGGAACTTCCCCGTCTCGATCGCGGCCAGATCACTGGCCCCGTCGATGGCCGCAGGCAACGCCACGATCATCAAATCACCAGAGCTTGACCCGATTGGCCTTGCCTTGCTCGGCAC
>NZ_CAXREH010000095.1:0-12896 GCF_964229375.1 Cognatishimia sp. | reverse complement strand
TCACCAACGCCTTGCGTTTGCGGTGGGTGAAACCAACCTCTGTCACGACCGGAGAGACGCTATGAACATCGGACAGGTTGCAAAGTCTTCCGGCATCCCAGTCAAAACCATCCGCTATTATGAGGACATCGGTTTCATTCGCCCCGATCGCGACAGCAATGGCTATCGGAATTTCGCCGAAACTGATTTGCACAAGCTGGCTTTTGTCGGACGCGCCCGCTCGCTGGGCTTTACCATCGAGGAATGCCGAGCGCTACTGGCCCTATATGAGGATCAGTCCCGCGCCAGCGCCGATGTGAAACGTCTGGCGAAAGATCATTTAAAAGACATCGACGACAAGATCGCTGCGCTGAAATCCATGCGCGATACGCTGTCAGAACTGGTTACATCCTGCGCGGGCGATGACCGACCCGATTGTCCGATCCTGAATGATCTGGCGGGCCGCTAGTCTGGCCGTTTCGGGACAGGGCCGACGTATTTCTGGATCAGCTCTTCAGGGACTTCGCTGCCGTCATACAAAAACGGCAGGATGCCGCGCCGCGCGCTCTTGCCACGCCGTTCTTTAATGGCGTTATCAGACACCGTCACACGTTGCGACAAGCGACGCCCCCATTCTGCGAGATACCCATACAGCCGATCGATATCGCCCGCATGCGCGTCGGTTTTCGCAAGGTCGTGAAATTCTTGGGGATCTGAGTGCAGATCAAACAGCATAGTGCGGAATCCGCCTTCCGCATGGATCATCTTGAACCGCCCGTCAAAAACCATGAACAAGCGCGCATCGCGCGGTGCGACACCCAGCTTTGCAGCCGCGCCCATGGCGGAATAGTCGTACTCGCTGATCGCATATTCGCGCCAATCGGGCGTTTCCCCGTGCAGCCAAGGGGTCAGCGATCTGCCTTCCAGAATGTGATCAGCCGTTTTGCCGCCCGCTGTCTCGACAAACGTGGGCACTAGGTCAATGGATTCCACCAAGGCATCACAGACCGTCCCACGTGTGGTGTCGGCCTCGGCGCGGGGGTCATAGACGATCAGAGGCACTTTGACGGATTGCTCGTGAAACAGCTCTTTCTCGCCCATCCAGTGGTCGCCCAGATAGTCCCCGTGATCCGAGGTCAGAACGATCATGGTGTCCTGCATGCGCCCCGTCTCCTCGAGATACGCAAGCAGCCGCCCCAATTGATCGTCGCATTGTTTGATCAGGCCCATATAGGCCGGAATGACCTTTTCGCGCACCTCTTCGCGTTGAAACGCGCTGCAGATCGGGTTCTGCATATAGGCGCCGTAAACCGGATGCGGATCCTCGCGCTCGACGTCATGCCGCATCGGGGCGGGGACGTGCTCGGCGCTGTACATATCGTGATAGGGGGCTGGCACGATAAAGGGCCAATGGGGTTTGATATAGCTGACATGCGCGCACCACGGACCCTCGGCCTGTTCGATAAAGTCGATCGTGCGATCTGTCAGCCAGGGTGTTTCGCTGTGTTCTTCGCGGATGTTTGCGGGTTTGTCTGCGTTCTTGAACATCCAGCCCGAGGCCAGATTGCCGTCATCGTCAACGCCAGCATTGGCGAAATCAGCCCAGGGGTTCTCGCCTTCATAGCCCTGCGCTTTGAGGTATTCGTTATAGGGGCTGCGTTTTTCATCATAGAACCCGTCCGGGCCCTCTCCCCAAAGCCCATCGTCGCGGATCCAGACGTCAAATCCGCATTCCGCCTGCCGTGCGCCGATCATACTGTCAGGCGCCAGACCAAGCCGCGCCATACCGTCGGCATCAGCCACCATATGCGTCTTGCCAATCAGCCAGCAGCCCATTCCGGCGGCGCGCAGGTGATCCCCCATGGTGACCTCTCCGACGCGCAGGGGAAAGCCGTTGTTGGCCGCCCCATGCGAGGACACATAGCGCCCCGTATAGCTGCTCATGCGCGACGAGCCGCAGATCGGTGACTGGATATAGGCGTTGCTAAACCGCACACCCATCGCGGCCACTCGGTCAAAGTTTGGTGTATGAAGATGCGGATGACCGGCACAGCTTAGATAATCAAACCGAAGCTGGTCATACATGATGTAAAGAATGTTCATTCGCCCGCACCCCGAAATATCACCATAAAGTGGCGTATCACGGACCTACCAGCAGAACCTCAACGACTCAACTAGGCCTCGCGCAGACGCTCGCGAATGGTCAGCACGGCCGAATAGGTCGAGACGGAATAGGGCACCAGATAGGTCAGCAAGATCTTGGTCACGACCTCTGTGGTTATCTCGCCAGATAGCAGCCGATCACCATGGTTGATGATCGCAAGCAAAGTTCCCACAACCAAAGCAATAGAGGCCGCGCGACGCATTACAGCGGGTCGCATGCACAGTTCCAGCAAACCTGGGTCGGTCTTTTCTGTCATCATTGCCTCTCAGCCAGTCTGTGATCTCTATGGCAATCTCGCGCGGTTTGTTCCAGCCACATTCTTGTGACCAATCGATTTGCCAAAGACAGCTTCATCCATTCCCGAATTGTCAGCGCAGCCGCTTCGTGGCATGCAAGACCTTCTGTCAGGGCAAGGAGCGCAGCATGGCCGTTTATAACCTAGGGTCCATTAATATCGACCACGTCTACAGGATGGAGGCTTTCCCACGGCCGGGCCAAACCCTGAGTGCCGACAGCATGGTGACCAATCTGGGCGGCAAGGGGCTGAATATCTCGGTGGCCCTCAGCAAAGCCGGGGCTGACGTGCGCCATATCGGAGCGGTCGGGGCAGAGGATGCACAGGTTCAGTCGTTGTTGGCTCCTTTTGATCTGGATTTGTCGCGCGTCGCGTTGCTTGCCCAGCCAACGGGCCATGCGATTATCTATTTGGATCAAGAGCGCGAAAATCAGATCGTGATCTATCCCGGCGCCAATGGCGCGATAGAACGGGCGCATGTTGCCACAGCGCTGGCGGACGCCGGCCCCGAGGATTGGCTTGTCTTGCAAAATGAAACCAACGCCAACGACATCGGCCTTGCGATCGCGCGCGAAAAGGGCATGAAGGTGGCGCTTGTGGCTGCGCCGTTTGACGCCTCGATGCCTGCTTTGATGGAAATAGTTGATCTGGTCTCTGTCAATGAGGAAGAGCTGCGCGATTTTGAGGCCGCGACCGGCAGCTCGTTTCGGGACAGGACCGATATGGCGTTTCTGGTGACCTATGGTGCCGAGGGTGCTGAATTTGTGGCCGGAGGGGAAACCCATCGGGTCAAGGCCCACAAAGTGACGGTCGCCGACACAACAGGCGCCGGAGATACCTTCTTTGGCGGCTTCATGGCGCAATACGCAGCTGGGGCCTCTGTTGAGGATGCGTTGACCTTTGCTTCGGCGATGGCTGCGTTGCAGGTGCAGTCCATGGGCGCTGCGGTTGCCATTCCCGACCGTGCCGAAGTGCTGGCCTTTCTAAAAGGCTAACGAAGGTTCGCGTGTTATGTAGATATTTGTGGATTTTTCCCTGATGGGTGAGTCTCTATTCGGCGATGAAATCCACAAATTAATACTTCTCAAAAGTTAATTGCAGCCCTGTTTGTGAACAGTATCTCGCCTGTGGAAAACTGTTTCCATTTCCTGAGCAGGCGTTTCAGGACATGTCTATTTCTTCTGTGGACAACTCTCAATTTTGGCCATACTGATTAACAGTTTGTAAACGCATAAATTAAAATAAAAACAAATTCTTAGCTATATTTCCTCACGCGCGCCGCCGCATTGCCGCCGCAGTTGCTGACAGCGTGTAGGCAATTGCCCTACAGTGTCAGGCTTTTTCCTGACTTATCGCTTTTCTCAGCCAAGGCCACGCTTTCCTCAATTCTGGTTAATTGCCGCAAGAGGATTTCGAAAAAATGGCTCGAATTAGTGTATTTGGAATTGGGTATGTTGGCGCCGTTGCCGCCGCCTGTTTGGCTCGCGATGGGCACAAGGTTATCGCCGTTGATACAGACGAAACCAAGGTTGATCTTATCAATCGTGGCCAGTCTCCGCTTGTTGAAACGGGTCTGGGCAACCTGATTGCTCAGGGCATCGACAGCGATCGTCTGTTTGCAACCTCGGACGCCAGTTTCGCCATCGATCAGACCGATGTCAGCTTTATTTGTGTCGGAACCCCAAGCGACCCAAGTGGCGCTCTGGACCTGACTTTTATCAAAGAGGTCAGCCGCCAGATCGGGCAAGAATTGCGCGACAAGGACACGATGCACTCGGTGGTGCTGCGCTCGACGGTGTTGCCGGGCACCTCGGACGATGTCTGCTTGCCCTTGATTGAACGGCACGCGGGAAAAACGGCGGGGCGTGGGTTTGGCTTTGGCTATTACCCAGAATTTCTGCGCGAAGGCAGCGCCATCGAGGATTATGACGATGCCGGTCTGGTCGTCTTTGGTGCACTTGATGAGGCGACCCGTAACTTTTTGCACATGCTGAACGCGACACAAGATTGCTGTTTGCACGAGGTCGGTCTGCGGACCGCGGAAATGGTCAAATACACATCCAACAGCTGGCGGGCGACCAAGGTCACTTTTGCAAACGAAATCGGCAATATCGCAAAGGCCTGCGGGCTGGATGGCCACGAGGTGATGGACATCCTCTGCGCCGATCACAAGGTCAGCATGTCTCCGAAATTTCTGCGCCCCGGTTTTGCCTTTGGGGGCTCTTGCCTGCCCAAAGATATCCGGGCGTTGAAGCATCTGGCAGACCGCACTCAAACCCCCACGCCTTTGCTGAGTGCGGTGCTGGATGCAAACGATGCTCAGGTCTTGCGCGCCGAACGTATGGTGCGCGAGTCCGGGGCGCATCATGTCGGGCTTGTGGGGGTTTCCTTCAAGCCCGGCACCGATGATCTGCGCGAAAGCCCGTTGGTTGATCTGGCCGCGCGTCTGCTGGGGCAGGGGATCAACGTGTCGATCTATGATCCCTTTGTTGCGCGGATCGCGCAGGAGCAAGGCGAAGACCGCTTCCGCAAAAGCAAACTGCCGCAACTGAAACACATGCTGGTTCAGGATCTGGCCGACCTTGTCAACGAGGCCGACGCGTTGGTGATCGGGAACTTCTATGCCGAGACGGTCGAAATTCTGCGCGAAGCTTCGGTGACCAAGCCGACCATAGACTTAACCCGTTTGCGCCGGGATATGGTCAGCACCGGCACCTACGAAGGCATCTGCTGGTAAATCATGCTCGGTCACGTCGCATATATGATGGGCCTTGCGCTTTTGACCATGTTGGTCGGGTCAACAGACCTGACCGGCACGCGCGAGGCCTTTGTGGTTATCGGCGCATTGGGTCTGTGGCGATACAGCTGGGCCGCGTTGAATTTCGCCCGTGCGGTTTGGTTCAAACGCGTGGTTTATCCCGCGCGCAAAGCCGATGTGACCCGTGCCTACACAAAGCGCGGCCGGCCGGCGCGCGCGCATTTTCTGGTGACATCCTACAAAATTCCGTCGCAGGTCACATTGCGGGTTTACCGCAGCGTCTTTGCTGCCGCCATGGCCAGCAGAGGCGGTGCCCAGATCGTGGCCTCGGTCGTTGACAGCTCTGATGCGCGGCTGATCCAAACGATGTTTGATCATCAATGCAAAGGCGTCAAATCGGTCGGCTTGATCATCGACCGCATCCCAGGAACCGGCAAACGTGACGCCTTGGCCGAGGGGCTGCGGCAGATCGCAAAGACCTGTCCGACCCGCGAAGATATTGTGTTGCTTGTGGACGGCGACAGCTGTGTTCCAATTGATATTGTTGAGAAATCCGCGCCTTTCTTTACGGATCCCATGGTCGGCGCCCTGACAACCGACGAAACCGCCGAGATCGCCGAGGCAGGCCTGTTTCGGGATTGGTTCCGTCTGCGGTTTGACCAGCGTCAGGTGATGATGTGCTCGATGGGGCTGTCTGAGCGGGTGCTGACCTTAACCGGACGCATGTCCGTGTTCCGAGCGGATCTGGCCACCAATCCGGATTTCATCCGGCTGGTGCAAAACGACTATATCGACCATTGGCGCTTTGGACGCCTGGGCTTTCTGACGGGGGATGACAAGTCCACGTGGTTCTGGCTGCTGAAACAGGGCTACAAAATGGCCTATCTTCCCGATATTCGATCGGTCTCGATGGAAAGCCAACCCAAGGCAGGCTTTGTGGACAGCGCCGTGACGCTGATGACCCGCTGGTTTGGCAACATGCTGCGCACCAACACGCGCGCGCTGGCGTTGCCACGTCGGGACATCGGCACCTTTGTCTGGTGGTCGTTACTCGATCAGCGCATGTCGATCTGGAGCACGCTCGCGGGGCCAACTGCTGCGCTGATGGCAGCCTGGCTCTATGATCCGATGATCCTAATGGCCTATGCCACGTGGGTCTTGTTCACACGTTATGTGTTCTGCCTTGCGCTCAGCGGGTTTCGCGGGCGCGGGTTTCCGATCACCTATCCGGTGCTGCTGTATTTCAGCCAGCTTATGGGCGCGTTGGTCAAAAGCTATGTAAGCTTTCGGCTGGACCGTCAGAAATGGACGCGACAGGACACGTCGCACACACACGGGGCGGGGGCACCCCAAACATCTCGCTGGCGCACTGGGATGCGGCAGGCGGGCTCGGGCTATCTGCATGCTTTGGCTGTTGGATGGCTTGTGCTGGGGGTTTTCTATCTCGTTGGACAGAATGGTGGCACCCTATGACCGTCAACACGCTTTTGCGCGTACCAGAGTTTGATCTTGCGCCAGAAGAGGCGCTTACAGATCCAGGCTTTCACAGTGAATTTCCTCAGGTCAATTTGCCGTTTCAAATCACCATCGGCGGGCTGACGATGGACGGGATCAGCATTTCCCTAACCAAAGCGTTGGCGAGCGGGCGTCTGCCAGCCGATCTGGAGTATCAGGACGAACTTGTGTCCTTGCGCTTTGATTTTGATGGATTTTCTATCACGCTTTATGCCGATGCGATCCTGTCGCAAGATGCCAATGACGCGCAGGCGCCGGTGTCTGTGTTCTTTACCCATCCAACCGACGGGCATCTGTCGCCGCTTCGCTATCTGATCAACAGTTTTGTCGCCGGTGATACGGTTACAATGGGGCATTTGCTGAGTTCGGGCGCGGCCCCAGAGCAGGTGAGACCACAGGCCAGCACCCCTGCAGCCAAGCCTGCGCGCAAACCTCTGCGCATTCTCTTGCTGGCATTGCTTGGCTTTGGGTTTGGTTTTGCCGCAACGGACATGATCTATCACAGAGTTCTGCTCAGCCATGAGCCCCGTCCGCTGACGATCACTCAAGACAGTCAGGCGCTACGTGCCACGGCATCGGGTCAGATTGCTTTGATCAACCCGCAGGCCGCGCAGGGCGACGTGGCCTATTCGCTTCTGGCCAATCGCGGAGATCTGGTGAGCGTTCGGATGCCCTGTGATTGCGCCGCAGATCCGGCGCAAGGGGCATTTCAAGGGGCGACTGTCCTGAGTGGCGATCCGATCCTTTTGCTGACGTCAGACACGGTGTCAGCCACGGCACAGCTGCGTTTGTCGCAACGCGGCCTTTCACGGTATCTGGCAGGGGATCAGGCGGAAGTCGTCCTGGCCGATGGTCGGATCGTGCCGGTGGACCTGCGGATCGAGACACCAGATGCGCAGACCACAGCAACGGTGATCTGGCCACAAGACACACAGGCGCCAGACCCCGACAGCATCGCTCTTTTACGTTTCAACAAATTGAACGGGCGCTTTGTCCGCACTCTTTCCGCGCGCCTGACCGAGGTCCGAGCGCGGCTCCTTAACAAGTTTTGACTTGTACCCAAGCCCCACCGGGCCTGATCGGAGAACCGATATGAATGACATTACACCAGTTATCCTCTGCGGCGGCTCAGGATCCCGTCTGTGGCCTTTGTCCCGTGACGTGAAACCCAAGCAATTTCAGCCGGTTGAGGGTCATGGCTCCCATACGTTTTTTCAACAAACGGTACTGCGCCATCAATCCGTGGACTTTGGCGCGCCTCTGGTTGTGTCGGGGGTGCGGTTTGCCGATATGGTGCCGCAACAGTTGGCCGAAATTGGTCAGACAGCCCAGATCTTGATGGAGCCTTTGCCCCGCGGTACAGGCCCAGCCGTGCTGGCAGCTGCGCTGACTTTGGCCAAAAAGAACCCAAAGTCCATGATGCTGGTTGCCCCCTCTGACCACGTCATCAAAGGCGACATGCTGCCTGCGGTCAAAGCCGCGAAGGCTGCGGCGCGCAGCGGGCACATCGTCGTATTCGGCGTGGCCCCAAGATATGCAGAGACGGGTTTCGGCTATATCCTGGATGCAGGCGCGGTGGCCGGATTGTCCGGTGTCCGGCAGTGCGGCGGTTTCGTTGAAAAACCCTCACATTTCAAGGCCGCACAGCTGATGTCATCTGGCAGCGCTTATTGGGCCAGCGGCATTTCCATGTTCACCGCCGAAACGATTATCGCCGAGTTCGCACGCTTTGCGCCCGACACGCTGAGGGCTGTCAAAGCCGCCGTCACAGCCGCGCAGGGGGATGTGCTGAGCCAGTCGTCATATGCGCAGGCCGCCTCTGGCTCTACCGAGCAAATGGTCTTTGAAAACTCGGCCCGAATGCTGCTCGCGCCCTTGGACGTCGATTGGGATGATGTCGGCTGTTGGACATCGATGCACGCCATCGGAGAGCATGACAGCGAAGGCAACCTGATGCGCGGCGATGTGGTCAGCGTGGACACGCAGAACTCGATGGTGCGGGCCGAGGACAAGCTGGTGGCGGTTGTCGGGGTGTCGGACCTGATCGTTGTAGACACGCCCGATGCCTTGCTGGTCACCCGGCGCGGCCGCTGTCAAAGCGTGCGCCAGGTGGTCGACCGGCTGAAACAGTCGCGGCGGAAAGAAGGCCATCAATTCGCCCATGATCCGACCCAGCGGCCACCCGCCGATCACAGCTGGGGGGAAAGCCTGCGACTAAAACAAGCGGGGCAGGTTGATATGTCGTTGCTGCGCATTGCGGGGGGCAGTGCCATCCATCTTACCGGCACGCCCGAGCGTCAGATCATCCTGTTGTCGGGCCGCATCAACGTGGCGCGCGGTGCACGGAATTCCTGGCTCAACCCACGTGACCAACTGCGGCTTGGGCGCGGCGAGCAGGCGCAGCTTGAAAACCCGGACGAAACCGAAGTCGAGGCCCTGATGATGACCCACCGTGCTCCGTTGACACAAAAGACCGCGCCGCGCGTGGCGCATGTCGCGTCTTAGGTTGGGGGATTTTCCATGGTCTTTTCTTCCGAAGCCTTCCTGTTTTTGTTTCTGCCGGTATTCATGGCGGCCTATTTCCTGACACCGTTTAGGTGGCGATCTTTGACGATCCTTGTGGGCAGCTATGTGTTTTACGGCTGGTGGCGCGTCGATTTCCTTCTGCTTTTGATCGCAACAACCGGGTTTGCGTTCTGGATCGGGCAACGGATCGCGTTTTACCGTGCGGTGCCACTGGGGCGCCTTTATCTGACGCTTGGCGTCGCAGGGTGTCTCGCCGTTCTTGCAGTTTTTAAGTATTTGAATTTCTTCGTAGATAGCTTTGCCGATCTGGTCGGTAAAACGCCAGAAGAGCTGGGCGTTCACTGGCGTCTGATCTTGCCGATTGGGATCTCGTTCTATGTGTTTCAGGCCATAAGCTATCTGGTGGATGTTTATCGCAGCGACGCCCGCGCGTCTCATCGCCTGCTGGATTTCGCGGCCTTTATCGCGCTGTTTCCTCAGCTGATCGCAGGCCCGATCCTGCGATATAAGGATCTGGAGGATCAGTTTCAGAAACGCACCCATTCCGTGACGCAATTCAGCGAGGGCTTGGCGCGGTTTTTGATCGGGCTTGGCAAAAAGGTTCTACTTGCGGATTCATTGGCGCCTTTGGTCGCCGCAGGCTTTGACGCAGGAACGCCAAGCGCGACGCTTGCGTGGCTGGCCGCCATCGCGTTTGCCTTGCAGCTGTATTTTGATTTCTCAGGCTACAGCGACATGGCGATCGGCCTTGGCCGGATGATGGGGTTTACCTTTCCGGAAAACTTCCGTCACCCCTATGTGTCCCGGTCGATCACAGAATTCTGGCGGCGTTGGCACATTTCGCTGTCCACATGGCTGCGGGACTACCTGTACATCCCCCTCGGCGGCAGTCGTCGGGGCGCGCTGCGGACCTATGCAAACCTTGGGATCGTGATGTTGCTGGGCGGGCTGTGGCACGGCGCGAATTGGACGTTCGTGCTCTGGGGGCTGTGGCACGGTGGCTTGCTGGCTTGCGAACGCGCCGTGGGCTGGGATCAACGCGCCCGCAATGTTGCGTTTGCGCGCGCGCTCGCGTTGCTTTGTGTGCTGCTGGGGTGGGTGATGTTTCGCGCATCCTCTGTGCCCGAGGCCTGGCAGATCTATCAGGGGATGGTGGGGCTGAATGGGCTAGAGCTGACCCTTACCGAGGCCCGCCTTGTAAGCCGCGAAAGCCTGTTGGTCATCGTAATTGCGGCCCTTGTTGTCTGCCTAGAGCCCAGCATTTCCGTGCGCCCGCAACGTCGCCATCCAACCCGACGCTATGCCGCGCCGCAGGGACAGACCCTGGCGATCTGGGTCACGCCGGGCGTTCTCTTTGTCGGAGCGGTCACGGTTTTGAAACTGGCGGAACAAAGCTTCTCTCCCTTTTTGTATTTCCAATTCTGAGGGCAAAATGCGTTTAAGAACACTTCATATCACACTCATTCCATTCATGTTTTTCAGCTACGCAGCCCTTGTGAATATCATGCTGCTTTTCCCGAATGCATCAGGGCGCGCGGCATTGGACTGGACGGAGTCCTCTTTGCGTAGCTCGATCAATCAGCTCTATTCTGATCAGCCCTTGCACAGCAATTTCGCGCAAGCCGTGCTGGGTGCTGCGCGGTATGCCACGCTACGCGAAGGGCGCGTGGGTGTGGTGGTTGGCCCAAACGGTTGGCTGCTGTCGGACGAAGAGTTTCGCCCACCATTGCCGCCTGTCCAATCACAGAAGCTGCGGGGCGAAATCCTGTCTTTGGCGCAACAGCTTCGCAACGAGGGCACACAGGTCATCGTGCTGCTTTTGCCGACCAAGGCTCAAAGTCTTCGGCTTGGCCAGAATGACGATTTGCTGTCTGAAAAAAACAGTCTGATCAGAGAGTTACACAGTGCCGGGGTCGCCACGCTCGACGCCGCGCCGGCCCTAACAGGCCCTGCGCATTTCTTTCGAACTGACACGCATTGGACGCCCCTAGGAGCTCGATCTGTCGCTGACTATCTGGCCGACACGTTTCCCACGCTGTCCGGTGCGGCAGCGGTCGACAAAGAGGCAGGCGCCTCGGAAGCCTTCGCAGGCGACCTTATCCCGTTCATCACCACTGAAGCGTTTGCGCCGTTGATTGGCTTGCCCCCAGAGGTCGCCAGTTCGCCGCGCGTGCAGATCTCATCGGCGCAAACGCTGGATTTGTTTGCGGACCCCGAGGCGGCGCATGCGCTTGTCGGCACCAGCTATTCCGCCAACCGGCGTTGGGGGTTTGAGGATGCGTTAAAGCTCGCGCTATCCCATGATGTTCTCAATTTCGCGACGGTCGGGCAGGGGCCTATCGCGCCGATGCGCGCCTATCTTGAACGCGCGGGCCGCGCGACATCCGGCGTTGTCATCTGGGAAATCCCCATTCGGTATCTGACCGACCCAAACCTGGTTGGGAGTGCGTCATGACCTATGTTCAGGCCACCCTCCGGTGGATCGCGATGCCGTTGTGGGTGTTGGCGTCTGTCTTCTGGGCCAGCAGCGCGCAGGCCTCGCAATTTGGTTGTAAAGGCCTGCAAACGAACAAAGATCTGCCCGTGCTTGAAGGCAAAGACGGTGTTTTCTTTCGCATACAGTCTGACCTGCGCATGGACCACCGCATGTCGGATGCAGCCATCGCGCAACTGGCGGCGCTGTCGCGTGAATTGGCGTGGCAAGGGACGCTGTTGGTCTATCTGCCGGTGCCGACCAAAGGTCTTGCGATGCCGCAAGCCTTGCCAGCGGATGCCGCGCTTTTTGGGTTTGATCCAGAGCGTGCCACGCGGGTCTTTGAGGATCTGATTGACCGGATGTCCGACGCAGGCGTCTTGGCTGTGAACGCTGTACCGCAGATGCGGGCTTTACCGTCAGAAACGCCACCGTTTTTCGCGGCAGATTTCCACTGGACGGGCTATGGCGCGCGCGCGGCGGCACAGGCCATCGCCGAGCGGCTGTCGCAAGATCCAGGCTATCAGGCCCTGCCAAAGTCAGAGTTCGTCAGCACGCCGCAGGGCCAAGAGCGTCCTTTCTCTGGTATGCGGCGGGTGTTGCAGAACAATTGCCATGATGCATTGCCGCAGGCTGTAACAATGCGGTTCGCTACCGAGAAACAATCAGGCGAGTCTGACGGCGCTCTGGATCTGTTCGGCGCCACTCAAACCGACACAATCGCTCTGGTTGGAACCAGCTTTTCTGACAGCGAAATCAACAACTTTGCCGGATTTATTTCCGAGGCAACCGGCCTTGATGTGATCAACTATGCGCTAACGGGGGGCAACCAGTTCGGAGCGATCCAAGACTATCTCACCTCGCGCGACTTTCAGCAGAACCGGCCTGCCATTCTGATCTGGGAGAACCCGATCTACAATGCGCTGACTCGTTTTGCCGATCAGCCCATGCGCGAACTTCAAGCCGCCGCAAGAGGCGCGTGTGACACCCAGCTTGACGTGGCAGGCCCCATGCAGGTGCACTTGTCAAGCGATGTCGGGCCGCAGGACACGATCCTGCTGGATCTGGGCCAGTCGCTTGCCCGGCGCGCGTCATTTCGGTTCACCACAGCTGACGGGCATCGGCGTACGCGCGTGATCACACGTACAGCCCGCCAAACCCCCAGCGGTCGGTTTTTCATGCCGCT
>NZ_CAXREH010000094.1:0-15341 GCF_964229375.1 Cognatishimia sp. | reverse complement strand
TGGCAACTGGACAGCGCGCGAGATGCAATTTCCAAGACATATAGGTTCAAGAATTTCATAGAGGCGTTTGGATTTATGACTAGCGCCGCGATCTGGGCCGAGAAATGGGCCCACCAACCTGAGTGGTTCAATGTCTACAGCCGAGTCGAGGTGACGCTGACCACACATGATGTGGGCGGTCTGTCTGCCTTGGATGTGAAACTGGCCAAAAAGCTGGATGCTTTGGCGGGCTAGGCCCCGAAATCAGGCAGCCCGTCAGCCTCTTCGCAAAAGATAAGGCGATTGCCAAAGGGGTCATCAATCGCCATGTCGCGCCAGCCCCAAGGCTGATCTTGATATCCCGGACGCGCATGGCGATAGGCCTTGGCGTTCAAAGCCGCACAATAACGTGCCACGTTTTTCATCGGAATGCGTACGGATGATCCGGGGGCTGCGTCGCCAAAGTGTTCCGACAGATGCAACTCGCATTTGCCAAAAGTCAGGCCCAGATACAGCGGCGTGTCCGGTTCAAATTGATGTTCAAACGCAACCTCAAATCCCAGAAACCCGACATAGAATTCACGTGCCTTGGCTTCGTCAAAGCTGCGGAAAATCGGAATAAGGGCTTCTGCGGTCATATGCGTGGATCTCCGTTTGTAAAGCAGAGGGCAGGGCGGCAATCACATGCCGCCCCGAATGATCAGAGCGCGTCGCGCAGTGCTTCGCCGCCAGAGATGTCACAGACGCCTGGGTTCTCTTCGGCGTGCAAGACTTTGACAACGCCATCTTCGGCATAAAGCGCATAGCGTTTAGACCGTGCGATCAGACCAGCTGGGGGGGCTGTAAAGTCCATCCCAACGGCCTTTGTGAATTCAGATTGCGCATCACCCAAAAAGGTCAGACCAGCCTCGGTCGCGCCTGTGGCCTCGCCCCATGCGGTCATCACGAACGGGTCGTTGACAGAGATGCAGATCACCTCATCCACGCCTTTGGCGTCGAAATCAGCTTTGGTGCGAATAAAGCTTGGAACATGCGCTGTGGAACACACGCCGGTATAAGCACCAGGCAAAGCAAAAATAACCACTTTGCGGCCAGCCAGCTTTTCGCTTAGGGACACGCCTTCTGGCCCTTCAGCGCCCAGCGTAAGAAGGGTTGCGTCGGGCAGTTTGTCTCCAACTGCTATCGTCATGGAAAACGTCTCCGTAATTTGGGTTTGCGTGTGCCTTAGATATAGGGCTACAGCTTGGATCAGCAACTAAATTTGAGAGAGTCACATGACGCATGTTGTCGTAGTCGGAGCTGGTCAGGCGGGCGCGTCGCTTGTCGCCAAACTGCGGAATTCTGGTTTTGAGGGCGAGATCACGTTGATCGGCGCAGAAACCGCGCCGCCGTATCAGCGCCCACCGCTGTCCAAAGCCTATTTGCTGGGCGATATGGCGTTGGATCGCCTGTATCTGCGACCAGAGAGTTTTTATGCCGACAATGCGATCACCCTGCGTCTGGGCACCGAAGTCACCGGCATTGATCCGGTGTCCAAAGCCGTGGCGATTGGCGACGAAATTCTGCCCTATGACGAGTTGGTCCTGACCACCGGATCATCTCCGCGTCGACTGCCCGCAGCGACCGGCGGCGCGCTGGAGGGCGTCTATACGGTTCGGGATTTGCCAGATGTGGACGCGATGGCGCCTGAGTTCGTCGAAGGCAAGTCCGTCTTGATCGTGGGCGGTGGCTATATCGGGCTTGAGGCCGCGGCGGTGGCTGCGAAAAAGGGGTTGAATGTGACCCTGGTGGAGATGGCCGATCGCATTTTGCAACGCGTGGCGTCGCCACAAACATCGGACTATTTCCGCGCGCTTCACACCAAACATGGGGTGAACATCGTCGAAGGGGTCGGCCTGTCTCGCCTGACCGGTGAAGGTCGCGTCACGGGCGCTGATCTGACCGACGGCACCCATCTGGACGTTGATTTCGTGATCGTAGGCGTGGGCATCATGCCCGGCACCGAACTTGCAGAAACCGCAGGCGTCGAGTTGGACAATGGTATCAAAACCGACGCCGAGGGCAGAACCTCGGTTGATGGCATCTGGGCCGCCGGCGACTGCGCCTCGTTCCCCTATAAAGACGGGCGTATCCGGCTGGAGAGCGTGCCCAACGCCATCGATCAGGCCGAAGTCGTCGCCCAGAACATTATGGGCGCTGGCAAGTCTTATGTCGCGACGCCGTGGTTCTGGTCGGACCAATACGATGTGAAACTGCAGATTGCGGGCCTGAACGCAGGCTATGACAGGGTTGTCACCCGAGACATGGGCGATGCGGGCGTGTCGTTCTGGTATTATCAGGGCCACGTATTGTTGGCTGTCGATGCCGCCAACGCGCCGCGTGATTATATGGTGGCGAAACGATTGATCGAGGCCGGGAAATCCCCTGCCGCCGAGGTTGTCTCGGATCCAGAGACGGTCCTGAAGGATCTGTTGAAAGCGTGAGGATTATCGCAGGAACCAATCGCGGCGTTGCCTTGGCCTCGGTCGGCAAGGGCGATGCGGGGGCGCATTTGCGCCCCACGACAGACCGCGTGCGCGAAAGCCTGTTTAACGTTCTGATGGGTGGCAAATTCGGCGATCCGATCAGTGATGCGCGGGTGCTGGATCTGTTTGCGGGCACCGGAGCGCTTGGGCTTGAGGCCCTGTCGCGCGGCGCACAATCCTGCGTGTTTGTGGACGACGGTCGCAAAGCCCAAAGCCTGATCCGTCAGAACATCAAGATCACCAAACAGAGCGACGCAAGTTCGGTGATCGGACGCGACGCCACGCGGATCGGCCCAAATCCCGGTGCGGGATGCGAGGTGGTGTTTCTTGATCCACCCTATGGCAAGGGGCTTGGCGTCAAGGCGCTGCTGGCGGCAAAAACAGACGGCTGGATTGCCGAAGGTGCGTTGGTGGTGTTTGAGGAAAACAGCCCGCAGGAGCCGCCCGAGGGCTTTGATCTGCTGGATCAGCGGCGTTATGGCGACACGCATGTGACCTTGCTGGAGCACAGCAGTTAGGGGCTTTGCCCCTCAGCCCGTGCGGGCTTCACCCCAAGATATTTTCAGCAAGAGAAAGTTCAGCCGTGTGCGGCGCGACTGTCGTCTGGGGCTTGGTCGCGGTCTGTCATGCCATAGTCCCTCAGAACATGCGCCACTTTGAGGCGGTAGTCTTTGAACACGCCCGCGCGTCCTTTGCTTTGTGCGCTGCGGTGTTTGGTGAGGGCGCGCCAGGCCTGTACCGCCTCTTCGTCGCGAAAGAAGGAGAGGGACAGCAGTTTGCCCGGCGTCGTCAGGCTTTGGAACCGCTCGACCGAGATGAAGCCATCCACCTCTTGCAGCAACGGTTTCAGTTCTGCGGCGATATCAAGATAGCCTTCTTTTTGTCCGTCTGCGATTTCAACTTCAAAAATGACTGCGATCATCTGGCATCTCCGTGTGGGGTTGATGCCAATGTCAGAAAGCAGCGATCCTCGCGCAAGAGGAATTTCTCGCGTTGTGCAAATTCGTAGTTTTCGCGTCCAAGCGGGTCTGCTGCGAGCCGGGCGCGATAGGCCTCATAGGCGGCAAGGCTTTCGATGTTGTAGATCCCGTAGGCCAAAGTGCTGGAGCCCTCGTGTGGCGCGTAATAGCCGATCAGATCGGCGCCGTTTCGAGGGATCGCCTGACCCCAGGTGCGGGCATATTGCGCGAACTGCGCCTTTTTGGTGGGATCGATATGATACCTGATAATACATGTCAGCATGGTGCGCTCCTTTTGTTATAAAACGGCTGTAGCAGCTTGACGGGCGATCATGCTTCGTCAATCATCGAAGTATGAAAGAAGGACCAGATATCGCCCAGGTGGCCGCGTTGATCGGGGATCCCGCGCGCGCCAATATTCTGACTGCGTTGATGAGCGGCAAAGCTTTGACCGCGACGGAGCTGGCTTTTGAAGCTGGCGTGACAGCACAGACCGTCTCGGCCCATCTTGCCAAGTTGTCTGACGGAGCTTTGGTCACCGCACGCAAATCCGGGCGGCACAAGTATTTCGCTTTGGCCAGTGATGAGGTGGCGGGCGTGCTTGAGGCGCTCATGGGGCTGGCGGCAGGGTCTGGGCATCTGAGGCAGCGCCCGGGACCCAAGGATGATGCCATGCGCAAAGCGCGTGTCTGTTATAACCATTTGGCAGGCGATATGGGTGTGCATATGTATCGCGCTATGATCGCGCAGGGATATCTTAAGGCACAAGGCGACACGCTGCGGCTGACGGCAGCGGGGCAAGGCTTTGTTTCCGAATTGGGCATAGAGCTCGACAAGTTGCCCGCCAGCAAGGCCCCGGTTTGCCGCGCATGTCTGGACTGGAGCGCCCGGTCTTCGCATTTGGCGGGACAGCTTGGTCGGGCGCTGTTGTCGCGGTTTATCGCGCTAAATTGGGCAAAACGGCAGGAAAACAGTCGTGTTGTCCACTTTACGCCAGAAGGCGAACGCGCGTTTTTGTCTTTGTTTCCAAAGGCGGAACGCACTATCGCCGAATTGTGACCATCTGTTTCCGTGCCATTAACGATCCTTGGTAATTTCGCGATATTGTCAGCGACGCGCCCAGATCGTGCCCCATTTCACCGCCAAAACTTGTGTCGAGCAGTAACCACAAGGATTGCGAAAAATGGATCGCTTAACGGAAATGGAAGCCTTTGCCACGGTCGTTGACCAAGGCGGCTTTACCGATGCCGCCAAAAAGATGGGCATCTCGAAATCCGCAGTATCCAAACACGTTTCCAGTTTGGAGGCGCGTCTGGGTGCTCGTTTGCTAAACCGCACCACCCGGCGTGTGAGCCCGACCGAAATCGGTCTGGCCTATTACGACCGTGCCCGCCGCGTTCTGAACGACGCTGGCGAAGCGGATGCGCTGGTCACGTCGATGCAATCAGCACCCTCTGGGCTTTTGCGCATCTCGGTTGCCACAGATTTTGGTGTGAACCACCTGTCCCCTGTTCTGGGTGATTTCCTCGCGGAATTCCCGGACATTACGGTGAATATGGTTCTGAACAACCGTTACGTTGAGCTGATCTCTGAAGGGTTTGACATGGCGATCCGCATAGGCGAGCTGGAAGACAGCTCTCTGCGGGCCCGCAAACTGACAGAAACAACCAAGCGTATGATTGCGAGCCCGAAGTATTTCGAGCAATACGGACGCCCGCAAAAGATCGACGATCTGAACGAACACAAGCTGTTGCATTATTCCAGCCAGTCCAATGGCGCGGTCTGGAAGCTGGCAGCGCCGTCTGGCGAGAAACGTCAGGTCCGGACAGCCGGTTGGCTTTCCGTGAATGACGGCCAATCCCTTTTGAACGCCGCAATCGCGGGGCTGGGCATCGCATATTTGCCAAGCTTCCTTTATGCGGACGCGATGGAACAAGGTCTGGTCGAGGACGCGATCCCCGATCTTCCGATGGAAACCCAGGGCATCTATGCGGTTTACCCACCGGGCCGGTTCACACAGCCAAAAGTGCGTGCCTTCATCGACTTCCTGGTGAACGCTTACGCCGACAAGGGTCCGACCGACTGGTAAGACCCACGCTACACACATCCATTTTTTCCCAGGCTCATCCAAGCCCGACTTGCCCCGCTTTTTGCGGGGCTTTTTTTGTGCAGGAGTCTGCGTGCTGCGGCTTAGGGCGTCAAAAGCACCGCCTCGACGCGGCGGTTTGACGTTTTGCCAGCGTCGCTGGCATTACTGGCCAAGGGCGACAGAAAGCCCACCCCATGCGCGTCGATCTGATCTGGCGACACACCCAGGCGTTCGACCAGATAATCGGCTACGGAATTGGCGCGTTTCTCGGACAGTTTCATATTGTTTTCAAAGCTGCCGACATTGTCGCTGTGTCCCACCAACGCAATCCGTCGGCTGTCGTCTTGGGACAGGAAATCGGCCAAATCCCGGAGCGACTGGAACGGCAGATCCGCCAGTTGCGATGACCCGGTTTGAAAGCTCAGGTCGCTGAGCACCGCGCGGCCGCCTGTGCGCAGCGCAAGAATGGTCGACCCGCGCGCAATCACGGGTGTTGAACTTAGCGTTCCCAGCGAGATGCCGGTGGTCAGAGGCAAATCCGCCTGGGCCGCGCCGGGCACGACGGAAATGATCTGCATTAGCCCTGCTTCTGGTGTGCGGCTGACCAGCACGGAAATCGCTTCGCTGCCGTTGTAGTTTTCCTTCAGCGCCGACACGAAGCGAAAATCCTGCAGATCAACGAACATGTCCGGCGCAGGCACGACTTCGGTGCTGAAGCGAAAATCAAATCCGCCACAGCTGTCGGCATCACAATCCAGCAAAATAGCATACCCGCCGGCCTCGATCTGGCGACGCAAGGGTTCTATCAACTGCTCGGTGCTGGCGGTTCCGGTCAAGGTCCACACTTGCTTGGTGACCTCGCCGTTGACCCTACGGGTCGACAGGTAGTCATCCAGAAATGGCGAATCCGGCAGGCCATAGCTGCCGGTTTCTGCGCTGGTTTCAAATGTGACCACACTGCCCTCTGGCAAAGAAATATCAAGCGCTGCCAATGGCATAGGCAACACAATCAAAGACAGAAGGGCAGATTTAAAAGTCATCGAGCCTGCGCATGATATTCAGGGTTGGGCACCATCCCAGTGGCTGAAGCCACCCGGTTGGACATATTGTAGAAACCCGCCACATTCGCAATATCCCAGATGTCACGATCGCTGAACCCGGCATCACGAAGCCGTTGGCGATCGCTTTCCTGAACGGTTTTGCTGGCTTCGGTCACCTGTGCTGCGAAATCCAGCATCGCGCGATGCCGCTCGGAAAGATCAGCGGCGCGATAGTTCATATGCAAAATCTCGCCCAACGCCGGGTCGCCGGACAACTGGCGCACCGCCGCCCCGTGCGCCACCAGACAATAAAAACAGCTGTTGATCGAACTGACGACCACGGCGATCATCTCGCGTTCCAATTTGCTCAGACCACTCTCGCCCAGCATCAAATCGTTATACAGCGCGGTAAAGGCATTCAGCTTGTCGATATCAAACGCATGCGCCTTCAGCACATTTGGCACCATGCCCAGCTTGTCTTCGCAAATACCAAAGTACTTAGCCGTCGCCTCGGGCAAAGGATCGACCATTGGCAGATCAAGGGCAGTGGTTTTGTCGGATTGGGTCATGAGCTACTCCGGTTTGATGCGGTAATGATACGCGCCAATCAGGGACATTCCCAAGCTTTGATACAAGCCATTCGCTGCGTCATTGGCCTGAGTGCAGATGACAGACACCGTATGTCCGCCGTTTTTCAGGGTCCATTGACCTGCGCGGTGCATCGCCCAACGTCCCAAACCACTGCGCCGATGCCCGGGAAGGATCTCGAGCGCATGAACCATGGAAATCCCCTGCGACATGGCCATAAACGAAGTGCCCGCAGGTTGGTCGTTGAACCGGCTGACGATGCCTGTCTTGGGCGTACAGGCGCGCCGCATAACCTCGATGCGTGCAGGCCCTATCCCGCCTGCGGCCCAGATCTCTTCCATGATGCGCAACGGTTCCCACGCAGGAATCGCAATCGTGCGCGGAATATCGTCGCGCGCAAGGGCGTCGGCCTTGGCTGCGTAAATATTGACCGGATCGATTACCTCATAGCCACGTGCGTCCAGTTCGGCGTCCAGATCTTCTTCGCCCGCCCGCAGCATGAACAATAATGGCTGCTGAAGGTTGCGCATGGCGGCTTCGGCGGTTTCGATTTTGGCCTCGGCCAGCGGTCCGGCGAGCGTGGCCGCACTTACCCGTTTACCCCCACCTTGTCCGTCGCGAATGGTGAACCCGCCCTCGTTCCATGCACCTGCGTGCGGCCATGTGGCTTCGGTCACATCATACAGGGTCTGAATGCTAGGAAGGCTCATGAAAACGTCTCTGCTAGCGCATCTATTGCCTTGGCCAAACGCGTTGAATCCGTGCCCCGCACCACCAGATTGGCCCCGTAAACGCCATCCTGCTGAAAGGGATAAGAGCCGAAAGACAAATCAGAAAACTGCGTCGCCACCTCTGCCAAAGGCCCTGCGATATCGCCTTCGCCTCTGGCCACCCGCAGCGTTTCCGACAGCAAAGGTGCCCCCCCTGTCAGAGACGGCAACACAGAGGCAACCATCGCCTTGAAAACGCTGGGAACGCCTGCCATGACATGCACGTTCTCAAGCGAAAAGCCGGGAGCGACCGACACCGGATTGTCGATCAACGCCGCACCGTCCGGGATCCGCGCCATCCGCAAGCGCGCGTCATTCAGCTCGCGGCCAGATTTTTCGTAAAAGTCAGCAAGCAGAGCGCGGGCGTCATCGCGAATGCCGATCGGCGTGTCAAAGGCCGCGGCGATACAATCTGCCGTGATGTCGTCATGGGTCGGACCGATGCCACCCGAAGTGAACACATGGTCATAACGCGCCGACAGCGCTTTGGTCGCATCGGTTATCTCTTGGGCTTCATCGCCGACAACGCGCACCTCTTTCAGGTCAATCCCGCGTTCTGTGAGCTGCCCTGCAAGGTAATGCATATTGGCGTCGCGGGTGCGCCCAGACAGAATTTCATCTCCGATGACAAGCATGGCGGCAGTTGGGTTTGGCATAGGCAGCTCCTTTGCGCTGCAAAATAGCCTGCGCTGAGCGTCACACAAGCTGAAAGCGATGTTCTTGCTGCGGCAGGTGCGGTAATCAGCCTTATGGAATTTGCTACACCCCTTGTCCCGGCCCGTCTCATCAAACGCTACAAACGCTTTCTGGCCGACGCACGGCTGGACGATGGCACAGAAATCACCGCCCATTGCGCCAATCCAGGTTCTATGCTGGGCCTGAAAGATCCGGGCACCAAGATCTGGCTTGAGCCCAACGACGATCCCAAGAAAAAGCTGAAATATGGTTGGCGGCTGGTTGATCATGAAAACGGCCATTTCACTGGCGTTGACACCTCTGTCCCCAACCGCGCTTTGAAAGCTGCGCTGATGGCGCATCAGGTGCCAGACCTTGCCGCGCATCCAACTGTGCGCAGCGAAGTCAAATACGGCCAGAACAGCCGCGTAGATTTCCTGTTGTCAGGCAATGGCCCCGATCTGTATGTCGAGGTGAAATCCGTCACCCTGTCGCGCAGCACAGGACGCGCAGAATTTCCCGACAGTGTCACGGCACGCGGAACCAAGCACCTGCATGATCTGACCGATATGGTGGCCGCGGGCCATTCAGCCCTGATGTTCTATCTGGTCCAGCGCACCGACGCAGAGGTCGTGACCCTGGCTGATGACATCGATCCAACCTATGCAAAGGCCTTTGACAGGGCGATGGAGGCAGGGGTTCAGGTCCTAGCCTATGACTGCAATATCTCGCCACAGGGCATCACGCTGGGCGTACCACTCCCGTTTCGCCGCTAGACCTCTGGTTCTTTCGGAAAGAACACCCTAAGTATGACACCAACAACGACTTTCGGAGCGCCTCAATGATCCTCAAGGCAGGTAAAACACGCGATGGCATCACAATCCACCAAGAGGCGGATTTTGCAGGCATGCACGCCGCAGGCCAGATCACCGCGCGTATTCTGGACGAGATTTCTGATCACGTTTTCCCCGGTCAGACCACCGGCGAAATCGACAGGATCATTGAACAGAAAGTCACCGACTACGGCACAAAATCTGCCACGATCGGATACAAAGGCTATCAACACGCCAGCTGTATTTCGGTGAACCATGTGGTGTGTCACGGCATTCCCGGCGACAAGAAGCTGAAAGACGGTGATATCCTGAACATCGACGTCACAGTAATTGCTGACGGTTGGTTTGGCGATTCAAGCCGCATGTATGTGGCAGGCAAACTGCCCCGCAAAGCCGAACGCCTGATTCAGGTGACCCACGACGCCCTGATGCTGGGCATCGAAGCAGTCAAACCCGGCAACACATTCGGGGACATCGGCCATGCAATCCAGACCTATGCCGAGGCGCAGCGCATGTCTGTCGTTCGCGACTTCTGTGGTCATGGTCTGGGTCGGGTCTTCCACTCCCCGCCAAATGTGCTGCACTACGGGCGCCCGGGAACTGGTCCAGTGCTCGAAGAAGGCATGTTCTTCACAATCGAGCCAATGATCAATCTGGGACGGCCTGAAACCAAAGTGCTCGCCGATGATTGGACTGCGGTGACACGCGACAAGTCTCTGTCCGCGCAATTTGAGCACTCAATCGGCGTCACCTCGGATGGGTTTGACATCTTCACGCTCTCGCCTGCGGGCAAGTTTCACCCCACTTACGGCTGATCTTTCTCTTGCCGAAAATATCCTGGGGTGAAGCCCGCACGGGCTGAGGGGCAAAGCCCCTAGAACGCCGCAGCCAAGCGCGCCCCTTGATTGATCGCCCGTTTGGCGTCGAGTTCCGAGGCCACATCGGCGCCGCCGATTACGTGACACGTGATGCCCTCATCGCTCAGCGCGTCAGCAAGAGAGCGCTCTGACAGCTGGCCTGCGCAGATCACGACGTTGTCGACGGCAATCACCTCGGGGTTTTCGCGTGCCTCGCCAAAGCTGATATGCAGCCCGTCGTCGTCGATACGTTCATAGTTCACGCCTCCGACCATACGCACGTCTTTCATGCGCAGAGCCGCCCTGTGAATCCAGCCTGTGGTCTTGCCAAGCCCTTTGCCAAGCGCCTTGGCTTTCCGCTGCAACAGCGTCACCTCGCGTGCGGGCGCATGGGGCTGTGGGCCCTCGGGCACCAGTCCGCCACGTTCTGCGGCCGGGTCTGTCACACCCCATTCTTTCATCCAGGCGGGCAGGTCTTCGGTCAGGCTTTCGCCTTCGTGGACCAGAAATTCCGACACATCAAACCCGATGCCGCCCGCGCCGATCACCGCCACGCGTTTGCCGACGGGTGCCTTGTGTTTCAGCACATCCAGATACCCCAGAACCATCGGGTGATCTTGCCCCGGAATGCCCGGATCACGCGGCGTGACGCCGGTGGCGATGACGACTTCGTCAAAGCCCGACATGTCGTTGACACTGACCTCGCGGCCCAATTTGACGTCGACGTTCAGATCTTTCAGCATCACCTCATACCAGTCGACCAAGCCCCAGAACTCTTCCTTTCCGGGGATCTGTTTGGCCACATTCAACTGGCCACCCACTTTCGTATCCCGATCAAACAGGGTCACCGCATGTCCGCGCTCGGCGGCTGTGATTGCAGTCGACATGCCGGCGGGGCCCGCACCAACGATGGCAATTTTCTTGGGCGAGGATGCCGGCGCGATGGTCAGGTCGGTTTCAAAGCAGGCGCGTGGGTTGACCAGACATGAGGTCATCTTGCCGCTGAATGTGTGATCAAGACAGGCTTGGTTACAGGCGATACAGGGTGCGATCGTGTCGGCGCGACCTGCCATGGCTTTGGCGACAAACTGGCTGTCGGCCAGAAACGGGCGTGCCATCGACACCATATCCGCGCAACCCTCGGCCAAAACGCCTTCGGCCACATCCGGAGTGTTGATCCGGTTGGACGTGATCACCGGAATCCCAACCTTGCCCATAAGCTTTTTGGTCACCCAGGCAAAGGCGCGGCGGGGCACCGAGGTGGCGATTGTCGGAATGCGGGCTTCGTGCCAGCCGATCCCTGTATTCAGGATCGTGGCGCCTGCGGCTTCGATGGCCTGAGCCAGTTGCACGACCTCGTCATGTGTCGACCCATTGGGCACCAGATCGATCATGGAGATCCGGTAGATGATGATGAAGTCATCCCCCACCGCCTCGCGGCAGCGGCGCACCACCTCGACAGGCAGGCGCATCCGGTTTTCATAGGCTCCGCCCCAGCGGTCTTCGCGTTTGTTCACATGGGTGACCAGAAACTGGTTCAGAAAATACCCTTCGGATCCCATAATCTCGACACCATCATAGCCAGCCGCGCGCGCGCGCGTGGTTGCCGTCACAAAATCCTGAATTTGCTTTTCGATCCCGTCTTCATCCAGTTCTTTTGGCGGAAAGGGCGAGATCGGAGATTTGATCGCAGAGGCCGAAACACAATTCGGGCCATAGGCATAGCGTCCGGCGTGCAAAATCTGCATCGCGATCTTGCCGCCCGCGTCGTGCACACGATCGGTGACGATTTTGTGGTTGGCGATATCCTCGTCGTTAAACAGCCCGGCCGCACCTGGAAAGACGCCGCCTTCCACACTTGGGGCCATGCCGCCGGTGACCATCAGGCCTACGCCACCCCGCGCGCGTTCGGCATAGAATTCCGCGACGCGATTCCAGTCTTTGGTCTCTTCAAGCCCGGTGTGCATGGATCCCATCAACACACGGTTTTTCAACGTGGTGAAACCCAGATCAAGCGGCGCAAGTAAATTTGGGTAGCTGGTCATAGCGGCCTCCTCAGACAGATCTTAACTCTGCCCAGAAATCCTGACTGTGTCAGGGGGCAACCTCGCGTCATCTGAGCAATTGCAACGTTAGGTCGTTTCCACGCAATGACGGCGGAAGGCCCGCTTGAGCATATCCAGCTCGGCGCGCAGCAGATCCATTTCGGCGCGGATATCTTCGGCAACAGCTTCGCCTGCGATGATCGAGAAGCTTTCCAGCGTTTCGCCACTGGATTTTTCGCGGATCAGAAAGGTGTGCACCCCATCTGCAATCGCGGTCGAGGGAATGGGAATGCGCAGGATCCAGCGATTGTCGCCGTTTTCAATCAGCGTCACGTGATCGAGCAGTTTTTCCAAAAGGGTCACTTCGATTGTTGGTGCAATGCCGTCAGAGGACTTGGATGTAAGAACTCCGTCCCAGACACCTTCAAACAAGCGGGTTTTGGTCAGCGTATATGTACTCATAATGGGCTACTCATATCTCGGCGCGCAGGCGGCGGCTGAAGTTCAGGTCGCGCAGGATGACTTGATTCATTTCCGGACCTTCAAAGATCAGGTCGATCCAGGCCTTTTCCAACTGTTTTTCGTTTAACTGCGTATAGGCCAGATCGAATTCGACGCTGATTTCCTCTTGGTTCAGTGGCAACTCGCGGACGATCTGTTCGGTGTTCGGCCCGTGCTTCACATTAAGACGCGCAAAGATCTCGAGCGGCTTTTCCATTTCGACGATGGTCGACATGCGAAAGACGTGGTGCCGGCTGAGGTTGCTGAGCGCTTGGTCCGGAATATCCAGAACCAGCGACAGAAAGGATCCGTCAAAGCCAAACACATCCATGCGCAGGCCATAGGGGGCCAGATCTTTTTCGCGCTGATTGCGCAGCTGGCGCAGAGTCAGTTCTGAATACTTGCAGTCGTGAAACAGCACGACCTCATCGCCAAGCGACTGTTTGGACTGGACCGACACCATGCCCTTGGAGGGCAGGCTTTCTCGCCAGATCGCAGGTCGCCAGGACCAATCCGTGCCATGTGGTTTGAAAAAGGAATTCGAGCCGATGACAGGCAGGGCAAGCTGCCCGTCGGCCACGGAAATCACCTCGTCCAGATGCGCGCGCAATCTGCGGGCCTGGGTGCGGCGGGTTTTCAGAGGCTCCAGCTCCATCTCGCGGGCATGCTGCGCCGTGGAGGACCAATAGCTCGTCAGACCCCTTTGGATCATTCTGTGAAAAACACCGCCCGGATATGCTGCCATGTACTCGTGACCAAAGATTATTATGACGGATTTGAATGCCCCAGAACTAGGAACAATCGAATTTCAAAGCCGTTATTGTTTCGTCTTTAGTTTTTTTGAAGCAATCCGCCGAAAAAATCAAATACCGATCCATTTTCATTTTCAGAAGATTCGACAGGTATCGCGCCTTCTGCAACCACAAGGGTGTCTGGATCAATCACAGGGCTTTCTGCGTGGATATTTGCGGCGAGCTCGCTCAGTAGCACGGGCCCGCGGTTCAAGGATATCTCGCTATAGGGCGGGCCGAAGGCAGCAAGCGACACAACGCGGCCGTTCACCACCGTTACCGCGCGCCAGTAATGCGAGTCAGCGCCGTCCACCAAACGGTCGCCGCCTTCGTCAATCAAGACCGAGACAACCTTGCCGCGCCGCTTGGGTTCGCCAAAGGATTCAAGCCCGGCCATCAGCTCGGACATAGAGGGTGGGTTCGCGCTGACAGGGCCAACAGACACGGTCAAAAGCCCACGTTCATAAGGCTCAAGCCGAGTTTGGGCCTTGCGCAGAACATTGCAGTCGCCAAGCAGGACAAAGTCTTTGGACGCACGGCTGCCGCGGTCAATGCAATAGCCATCCGGCGCGCGCACGATCACGGCGCCCTGCACCAGTTTCACGCGTTCACGCTGGCGGGCGCGGCTGATCAAATCAATAGAACGTGTCGAGATGGAAACGTCGCGATCCTGCGCAGATGGGCTTTGGCCGGGCAGGGACAAACATCCAGACAGCGCCATCGCTGCACCCAGGATCAGTCCCCGTGAGATTGTCGTCGCTTTGGACGGCATATGTCCTCTCCATTCGCTTGCCTGCCCGTGATATGCAGCCCCACGCCGCCAGGGCAAGCCTCCCCTGTACCATTGAACCAAAAAACGTTACGGCTGGCTACATGTCTGCCTACGACCCTCACGACTCTTTGGCCAAAGAAGCCTATCCACACTCCGGTCTCTTGCGTCTTTTTTCGGGCGTCGTGCTGCTTTTTGTTGGCACGATCGCTTTTCAGGTCGCCTTGGTGCGCCTGATGGAGCGGGCCGGTTTCGGCGGTCTGCTTGAGGCCAGTTTCACTGGAACCACGGCTGCAGGCACGGTTGTGGCCCTGTCTACGTTTGTGATTCCTTTCATGGTGCTGTGGGTGGTTTTGCGCGGGCTGCACAACCGGGCGATTTCCGGCGTTCTGGGCCCGCTGCATCTGGCGTTCCGAGATTTTTTCCGCGTGATGCTGGCTATCGTTGCGTTGGTCGCGGTTGTTTTGATCCTGCCATCGCCTGAGGGCATGCAACCGGTCAGTCAGCTTGCGTTTTCCACATGGCTGATGTGGCTGCCCTTGGCTTTGCCCGCCGTTCTGCTGCAGGTGTCCTGCGAGGAATTTATCTTTCGCGGGTATATGCAAAGCCAGTTGGCCGCGCGGTTCACGAATCCTGCAATTTGGATTTTCGTGCCAAGTTTCCTCTTTGGTCTCGCCCACTATGCCCCCGGAATCTATGGCGAGAACGCTATTTTGGTTGCGGGCTGGGCGTTTCTGTTCGGAATGGCAGCCGCCGATGTCACGGCGCGCAGCGGTTCGTTGGGGCCTGCCATCGCGATGCATTTTGTGAACAATATCATAGGCATTCTGATCGTTGGCACACCGGGCCACCTGTCTGGTCTGGCCCTAACGGTTCTGCCCTTTGGGCCCGAGGAAACTGACCTCGTCCGTCAGGCCTTG
>NZ_CAXREH010000093.1:0-8714 GCF_964229375.1 Cognatishimia sp. | reverse complement strand
ATCCGCGATCAGATCAAAGGCACGGATTTCTTTTTACATCTGGACATGTTGGCGGATCCAGATGATCCACGTGATCTGTTTGGAATGGTGGGTCGCGCCAAACAAGAGGCCTAGGCCTCTAGTTCGGCGTCCCAATAGAGGAAATCCATCCAGCTTTCGTGCAGATGATTTGGCGGGAACTTGCGCCCCAAATTGCGCAACTCCTCGGCCGCGGGCTGACGCGGCGGTTTGGCCAGATGCATATTGGCCTGCCGCAGGCTCTTGCTGCCTTTTTTCAGATTACACCTGGAGCAGGCCGCGACCACGTTCTGCCAACTTGTAATCCCGCCAGCCGCGCGCGGCACCACGTGATCAAAGGTCAAATCACCGCGCGATCCGCAGTATTGGCAGGAAAACTCATCCCGCAAAAAAAGATTAAAGCGCGTGAAGGCCACGCGCTTTACCGGTTTGACATAATCTCTGAGGACGACAACAGATGGGATCCTAATCTCGGTACTTGGACTATGCACCCACGCGTCGTATTCCGCGACAATGTCTACCCTGTCCATATAGACGGCTTTGATCGCATCCTGCCACGGCCACAGGCTAAGCGGGTAATATGACAGCGGACGGTAATCCGCATTCAGAACCAATGCAGGGTGTTGTTTCAGCCCGCTGGGCTTGTGTACAAAGTCTGTCCTGAAATCGCCGTCCATGGGGATCGCGCCCTCCGCCATTTGCCTGAGTTCAGCATCTGGACGGGGGACACCCGTCCCTGCTCTTGTATCTACTATATGTCGGGGAAAGCGATAAGCAACCCCCACGATACAGTGGACAGGCTTTAGGTAGGATGATTCCGTAACGGTTGCATGACAATTGGGCGATCCACCCAATTGGGGCTTCAGAGCCCCAGTTTGTCGCGCATAAAGGCAAGCGCCACACTTAAGCCGTCGGGCGCGATGCCATGTGCGGTGCCCTTCATGACATGTGCGAACACGTCCTTGAACCCCGCCGCTTGCAGGGCTTCGGCGGCTTCGGGCAACGACTGAACCGGAACCACGTCATCCTGATCGCCATGCACCAACAGAACCGGAGGGCGACTGACAACTTCATCTGCAAGCAGATCAGGTTCCAGCAGGCGACCGGAAAAGGCAACGATGCCCGCCAGCTCATCTTCGCGACGCGGGCCGACGTGCAGGCTCATCATGGTGCCTTGCGAGAATCCAAACAGGACCACCTGCTCGGGAAACACGTCCTCGTCGACCATCAAAGCGTCCAGAAAAGCGTTGAAGTCATCCACCGCAGACATCATCCCACGGCGGCTTTCCTCTTCGGACGAGCCATCAATCCAAGGGATCGGAAACCACTGGCGTCCCATCGGCATTCCGGGGATTTCTTCGGGCGCGTCAGGCGACAGGAACAGCGTGTCGGGCAGATGCTCTGCCAGAGGATCAGCCAAGCCGATCAAATCCTGCCCGTTTGCGCCATAGCCGTGAACAAAGACAACAACAGAACGGGTCGACCCCGACAGCGGCTCTTTGCGCAGTGTATTCAGTACCCGAGTCATCTGATGCCTTCCCTTTGCTTCACCACTCGGTAGTAGGCCCAGAGGGCCCGCGCTGCAACCGATCTCCACGGGGACCAGGGTTCCGCAAGGCCACGCATCTCACGTTCCGTCGGCCGTTTTTCCAGGTTCAGCATGTGTTTCGCCGCCTCTTGCAAGGCCAGATCCCCATGCGCAAAGACATCCGCACGTCCCAGGCTAAACATCGCATAGATCTCGGCCGTCCAAACACCAATCCCCGTTACTTGCGTCAGTTCTGCTATGACATCTGCATCAGAAACATCGCGCAAGCCTTTGAAATTAATACGCGCCTCCGCCAATGCCCGTGCATAGCGCACCTTTTGCGAGCTTAAGCCCGCCCCGCGCAGATCCTCATCGCTGGCCGCCAGAATTTTGCGCGGCCCGGTGAGCTTTGCATCCTTAAGCCTGCGCCAAATCGCATCTGCCGCGGCCACGGAAACCTGTTGCCCGACGATCGCGTTCAAAAGTGTCTCAAACCCATCTTTCTTGCGCCGCAGCGGCAATGGCCCCGTCGCATCCAAAACCGGCACAAAACACGGGACATTCGCGCACAGCCATTCCGCGCCCTCAATCACACACGCGTCTGTTTCAATGATGCGCCCAACCATGCCGCCCTCCGTATTTTCATCGCATCTCACGCCTTAGTGACACCCAAGTCAAACCGGTTTGTGCGGTTTTGCGTTACGTTCCAAGAGAATCCGCTTTCCATTCCGAAATAAGCTCTTTAGCCATTTCAACATGACACAAATCACAGACGATACCCGCGCCAAAAAGACCGTATTCATTCTGGTGCTTGCCCAGGCAATTATCGGCGCGCAGATGCCGATGATCTTTACGATTGGCGGTCTGGCCGGACAGTCGCTGGCCACCAATGCGTGTTATGCGACGCTGCCGATTTCTTTGATCGTTCTGGGGTCGATGCTGGCAGCAAATCCGATGTCGGCCATCATGCAGCGCTTTGGTCGCAAGGTCGGCTTTCTGATCGGCGCCTTGTTTGGAGCGCTTGGCGGTATCGTCGGGGCCATCGGCCTCTACTATGCAAATTTCCCGGTCTTTCTGTTGGCCAGCCTTTTGACTGGCGTCTATATGAGTGCGCATGGGTTCTACCGCTTTGCCGCGGCCGACACCGCCTCGGAAGCGTTTCGGCCCAAAGCGATTTCTTACGTAATGGCGGGCGGTCTGGCCGCCGCGATCATTGGCCCGCAACTGGTGAAAGTCACGTCTGACGTCATGGTCGTGCCGTTCATGGGCACATATGGTGCAATCCTCGCCATGAACGTGATCGGCGCCATCTTGTTTCTGTTTCTGGACATCCCAAAACCCGAAGCACCAAAGGCAGACATGCCACAGGGCCGCAGCCGTTGGGAGCTGATCACCACACCGCGCATCGCTGTCGCTGTCATCGTAGGCACCGTGTCTTATGCCCTGATGAACCTGATGATGACCTCGACCCCATTGGCGGTTGTGGGCTGTGGTTTCAGTCAAGGCAACGCGGCAGACGTTGTTACAGGACACGTGCTGGCGATGTTCGCACCCAGCTTTTTCACCGGCCATCTGATTGCCCGTTTTGGCGTCGAGCGGATCATGGGGCTTGGCATACTGATCCTCGCGGCCGCAGGTGCTGTGGCGCTTCAGGGCGTCAACATCGAGAATTTCTTCATCGCGCTTGTGCTGCTTGGGATCGGCTGGAACTTTGGCTTCATCGGAGCGACCGCCATGCTGGCCGGCGCGCATGAGCCACACGAGCGTGGCCGTATGCAGGGTATGAACGACTTTATCGTCTTTGGGGGCGTGACGGTCGCGTCGCTTGCCTCGGGCGGGTTGATGAACTGCTCTGGTGGCACCGCTGTCGAGGGCTGGAACGCCGTGAATATTGCGATGGCGCCCTTCTTGGTTCTGGCAGGTGGCGCGCTGATCTGGCTGGCCATGCGCCCGAAAGAATCGCAGGCCTAAGAAGTCGCGCTAAATCTTTGGTTTCACGCTATTTTGCGGGGAAGACAAAGCAGCGGTTCCGCCGCAGGGTCAGCCATTGGCGCGTACCCTCTGGCGGCAGGAACACGTTGGGCACCGTGGCTTTCAGAATGCTATCGTCGTGTTCCATGCGGAACTCAACAAGGCTTTCCTTGCCCATGAACCGCGCGCGCACCACAACCCCCGCTGCTGCCTGACCATGGCTGGCCGTCGGCTTGGGGCCCGTGCCTGCCCGGTCAAAATCCAGATGCAGGTGCTGTGGCCGGATTACGATGTCGACCTCGGTGCCATCGGCATAGCCCGGCGTCAGGAACTGTCCAAATGGCGTCTCGGTGAGCGCCCCTTGGCTGACGCCCGAAATCACATTCACGTCGCTAAAGAACGCCATCGCTTCGCGATCGACAGGCGCGTTGTAGATATTATAAGGCGTGCCGCATTGCACGATTTCACCGTCGCGCATCAGGGCAATTTCCTGCCCCATACGCAGCGCTTCTTCGGGTTCATGCGTCACTAGAACAACCGCGGTGCCCTCGTCTTTTAACAGAGCAAGCGTTTCGTCACGAATGTCGTCGCGCAGACGATTGTCGAGCCCAGAAAACGGCTCGTCCATAAGCATAATGCGTGGCCGTGGAGCCAAAGCGCGAGCCAGAGCAACCCGCTGCTGCTCGCCGCCCGACAGTTGGTGAGGATAGTCGTCTATCGCCCAGCCAAGGCCCACTTTCTCCAGCAACTCACCGACGCGCGCGCGTTTCTCAGACTTTGAGCCTTCCAGACCAAAGCTCACGTTGTCGGCAACGCTCAGGTGGGGGAACAACGCAAAATCCTGAAACATCAAACCGATACGGCGATTTTCAGGCGGCATGCTGAAATCAGAGCTGCAAATCAGCGTGCCATCGACATAGATCTCGCCCGAGGTTTGTCGATCAACCCCCGCGATCATACGCAGGGTTGTGGATTTGCCGCAGCCCGAGGGGCCAAGCAGACAGGTCACCTGCCCCGGCGCAACCGAAAAGCTGACGTTTCTGACAACTTCACGATCGCCAAAACGGCGCGTCAGATTGCGTACCTCTAAACGGGCTTGCGGGAGTGCAACTTGGTCCTGGCTCACATCGGCCTCTTTTTATGCCCGACGAAAGCCGTCGGATTAGAGGCCGATGTAGCAGTGATGGATTTACGCTTCAACCCTCACGGCGCGTTTGGAGCCTGCGAAGACGGCGACAAAGCCGATGACCAGCACTACGATACAAATCTGCAGCAGTTGCTCGTACTTATGACCTTCGACCAGCAGTTGCGCCATGAACTCAGAGCCGCGCGCAAAATAGGCAGCCGCGCCAAGGATGGCGGTTACAAAGCTGACCAGATAAGCCCAAAGCGCCACCTGACGTCCCATCAACAGGGTCACGACGATCACGGGTGTCAGGAACATCGACGCGGTGCCGGAAACTGCGACGCCGTCAAACAGAGACTGGGTTTCAGCCAGCGTCAGCGCGGTGCCCAGAACAGCAAAGACCAGCATCGCCCCACGGCCACCATTCAGCGTGCGTGGCGCCAGTTTCAGTTCCTCAACGACCAGACGCGAGGCAGAGGCCAGCGCACTGTCCAAGGTGGAAATGGCCGACACCAGCAGGCTGACCAGCAGCAATGTGAAGACCCAGGTCGGGAACATGGTCGCCCAGGTGCCGATCAGCTGACCTTCGTATTGTGCGCCCTGCAGCGCCGCTTGGATGCCAAAGAAGCCAAAGAAAATGATGCAGGCTGTCGAAATCCAGAACGCGTGTAGGAAGCTTTTGCGCGTGGTCGCCTCGTCTGCGACAAAACCACGGTCCATCATGACCGGATCATGTACCGGGTAAGAAAAGACCTGAAGCGCCGCCACGATCATCAGAACCCAACCAAGATAGCCGCCGCTTGCGCCTTCGGCTGTAACCACCGCGCCAAGGCTGAAATCCGGGCTGAGGATCAGAGCAACAAACGCGATTGCGAAGACAACAAGGAAAAGCAGCATCTGCACCACATCCGTACGCAGCGATGCGCTCAGGCCGCCCCATGCGGAATAGGCCAAGGCAAAGACTGCAACGATGATGATAGATGCATCTTTCGCGATGCCCATCTCGGGCAGGATGGCTGCGAAAATCAGGCCAACAACGATCAGGTTGGCAAAGACTTCGGACAACAGACGCAGCGCGATAACCAGGTTATAGCAGGCCGTGCCCATGCTGCCGAACTCATCAGACAGCCAATCCTGCACCGACCGCGCCCCATTCGCGCGCAGACGTCCGACAATAAAGCCGCCGGTCAGAAAAGAGCCATAATAGGCCGCATAGGCCAACGTGCCCGCGATGCCGTAAAAGAAGCCAAGGATCGCGGCATTCATCAAAGATCGCGCGAAAATCCAGGTGGTAACTTGGCTGAACACCAGCACCCAAAGGCTTGGTGCCGCGCCATCTTCGCTGGCGCCTCCGAAAAAGCCGTCCAAACTCGCTTTGCGAGGCGCCACATAGAGAGATGCGACGATTAGAAGTGCCAAGATGGCAATGATGACTGCAGCTTGCATAAAAAACCCCGTGAGATCGTTGGTTCGCCCGCTCTAACAGCGACATTTTGATCGCGATAGAGAAAAGCCCGTGATCCCACGGAATTGTGAGAAACTGAAACCTACATGGTCGAGTTTGTGGCACCGCCGTCCAGAAGGATGTTTTGGCCGACCATGAATCCTGCGTGTTGCGAGCACATAAAGGCGCAGGTGCGTCCGAATTCCATCGACGTGCCATATCTGCGCGCAGGGATCGTGGCCTCGCGCCGCGCTTTGGCGTCCTCCATCGAGATTCCTTCGGCGCTTGAAACGCCCTGATCCAAAGAGGTCGCCCGATCCGTTGCGTGAATGCCTGGCTGCAGATTGTTGATCGTCACCCCGTGCGGTGCAACCTGACGGGATGTGCCTGCAACATAGCCAGTCAGACCAGCCCGCGCCGAGTTTGACAGACCCAGAACAGGGATTGGCGCCTTAACGGACTGACTGGTGATGTTCACAACTCGTCCCCAGCCTTTTTCCATCATTGATGGCAGCAGTGCTTTCATCAGTGCAATCGGCGTCAGCATGTTGGAATCCAGTGCCTTGATGACATCGTCCCGTTCCCAATCAGACCACATGCCCGGAGGCGGCCCGCCCGCGTTTGTGACCAGAATATCCACGTCGCCCGCCGCTTGCAGAACCTCGGCCTGCCCCGCTTCGGTGGTGACATCGGTTGCGACGGTCACGACTTCGACGCCATAGGTGTCGCGAATATGCTGTGCTGTGGCTTCGAGGGCCTCGGCACCGCGCGCATTCATCACCAAATTCACGCCTGCTTCCGCCAGAGCCTCGGCGCAGCCGCGGCCCAACCCTTTTGAACTTGCGCAAACCAATGCGCGTTTGCCTTTGATCCCAAGATCCATGCTGTGTCCTCGTCCTGTTTTGCCCTGCGACGCGACCCATGTCCGTGAATTGCCCGGGGCTTTCCTAGATTGTGACATATTTGCGGGGCAAACAAAGTCAAACGCAACCCCAAAGGACGCAAAGGCCAATGGACAGCAAAGCCAGACATCACCACGGGCATATCTCGGCCTATCCGGGCGATGCTTTGTTCGTTGTCGAAGGAGCCAATCATGGCGATCTGTTCGCGACCTCGCGGGATTTATGCCTGGGCGATGCCTATCAACTGGCCGGAGCCGCCCTGCCCATGCCAATGCGCCCCACCTATGCGCGCAAAGAGAACGCAAAACCCGGCGGTGTTGTACATGATTGTGACCTGACCCTGATGTCAGATTCAGGCCAGCGCATCAGTGCCCAACTTTTCGCGTCGCTGGACACACAGGGATGTGTCAAGAAAACCCATCTGCGCACCGATAAGTTGCTGTTCCCCAAAACATCCTATGTGCTGATCGATATCAACCGGGAAAACCACTGACCGATATTGCGCGCGCGCCCTTGGCCTTCTATAGCTGCGCACATGTTAGACAACGCACCCAATCGCCCCGAATTGCCGCCTGAAATCGCGCGCCGTCGCACCTTTGCGATCATCAGCCACCCGGATGCCGGCAAGACGACTCTGACAGAAAAGTTTCTGCTGTATGGCGGTGCGATCCAAATGGCGGGTCAGGTGCGCGCCAAAGGCGAAGCGCGCCGGACGCGCTCAGACTTTATGAAGATGGAACAGGACCGCGGGATCTCGGTCTCGGCCTCGGCCATGTCGTTTGATTTCGATGGCTTCCGGTTCAATCTGGTGGACACGCCCGGTCACAGCGACTTCTCTGAAGACACCTATCGCACGCTGACCGCCGTGGACGCCGCCGTTATGGTGATTGACGGCGCAAAGGGTGTTGAGAGCCAGACGCAGAAACTGTTCGAAGTCTGCCGCCTGCGCGACCTGCCGATCCTGACGTTCTGTAACAAGATGGACCGCGAAAGCCGCGATACCTTTGAGATTATCGACGAAATTCAGGAAAACCTCGCCATCGACGTGACCCCGGCCAGCTGGCCGATTGGCGTTGGGCGCGATTTCATCGGCTGTTACGACCTGTTGCGCGACCGTCTGGAACTGATGGACCGCGCCGACCGTAACAAGGTCGCAGAGTCTATTGAAATCAACGGCTTGGACGATCCAGCGCTGGCGGAACACGTGCCAGAAGAGCTGCTTGAAAAGTTCCTTGAAGAGGTCGAAATGGCCAAAGAGCTGCTGCCGCAGCTTGATCCACAAGCGGTGCTAGAGGGGCATATGACGCCGATCTGGTTTGGCTCTGCGATCAACTCGTTTGGGGTGCAGGAATTGATGCACGGCATCAGCCAATATGGGCCAGAACCGCAGCCGCAATCGGCCGAACCGCGTCAGATGGCCCCCGAAGAAAAGAAAGTCGCAGGCTTTGTTTTCAAGGTACAGGCCAACATGGATCCCAAACACCGCGACCGTGTGGCCTTTGTGCGCATGGCCTCGGGCCACTTCAAGCGTGGCATGAAACTGACCCATGTGCGCACGAAAAAGCCCATGGCCATCAGCAACCCCGTGCTGTTTCTGGCCTCGGACCGCGAGCTGGCGGAGGAGGCCTGGGCGGGTGACATCATCGGCATCCCGAACCACGGGCAATTGCGCATCGGTGACACGCTGACCGAGGGCGAGGCGCTGCGCGTCACCGGTATCCCGTC
>NZ_CAXREH010000092.1:0-4210 GCF_964229375.1 Cognatishimia sp. | reverse complement strand
ATTGCAAATCCGTGTACACCGGTTCGATTCCGGTACTCGCCTCCACAAAGATCGACTTAATTCGCAGCTTTATTTGCAATTATGGATAGATCATGTGGCGTTCACCGTGACGGCACGCCTCGCCCCCTTAGCAAACCTACGAACACCGAATTTAGGCGCGCGACCTGCGGCCTTGCAGCGTTTCGCTCAGACAAACCCGCAAAAGCCAGGCCTCAACCGTTTGGAACCGGCGCCCGTTTGTCCAGCAGTGCTCGCGCTTTCAATTCAGCCCAAAATTCTGCGGGGATTGGGGTGGTGAGCCATGCGAAGTTCTGCTCCAGTTCGGCTTTGCAGCTTGGTCCGGGGAGGACTGAGGACACCAGAGAGTGCGCCAGCGGGAATTGTAGCGCGGCGGCGGCCAGATCAAGGCCATAGTCATCCGCGACATCTGCAAGCTTTCGAACCTTGGCAAGCACCGCGTCGGGCGCCTTTGCATAGTTCCAGCAGTCTCGCCCGACCAGAACACCCGAGTTGAACGGACCTCCACAGATGATCGACGTGCCCGCTGCCATGCAGGCCGGAAACAGCGCGTCCAGTGGGGTTTGCTCCAGCAGAGTATAGCGGCCCGCCAGCAGGAACACGTCCCATTGCCCGACACCCAGCGCATCAAGGCAGGCCTGATTTTCGTTCACCCCCAGCCCGATGGCTTTGACCTGGCCGCCGCGACGCAATTCCTCTAGCGCCCGGTATCCGCTTTTTGCCAGATCGGCGAAGTATTTTGCGTTTGTGTCACCAAGCGTCATCTCGCCAATGTCATGCACGAAAAGCACGTCGATCCGGTCTAGGCCCAGACGCTGAAGGCTGTCTTCAAAGCTGCGCATGATACCGTCATAGCTGTAGTCATAAACCACATGAAACGGCATCAGGGCGCGCGAGTCACCTTGAGGATGATGCGGCTCGCCCGGTTTCAGCAAGCGCCCGACTTTGGTTGATAAAACATAGTCCGTGCCGCGCAGAAGATCGCCTAGAACCCGTTCAGAGCGCCCGATGCCATACCAGGGCGCGGTGTCAAAATAGCTGATCCCTGCATCCCGCGCCGCCTGAACCAAATCCGCCGCGTGTGTCGCAGGCTGGTCCGCAGGGCGCTCCCCCAAGGCTGCGCCGCCAAAGCCGATGACCTCGACTGACAGGCCAGTGTTTCCAAGGGGGCGTTTTTCCATCGTGTTTTCCAAACAGATCGCCTGATTCCAGGTGGGCGCACCACATCGGCCTCATGAGGGTCAGACGAATTTTGCGGCAGGATCGCTGGCAACTTAGCCCGTGATGATCGTGCGATAGATCGAGGATTCAAAATGGCGTCGCAGGCAGGCCGACGCGCCCTCGGTATCTTCGGCCTCGATCCGGTCAATGATTTCCAGATGCTCTTCCGCGGCGGTGACCAGAGACTCGGTAAACGACGCGCTGCGGTGAATCACACGCGCCATGCGGATGTTCTGTTGCAGGCGGTTGTGGGTGGCCAAAACAGAGCGATTGCCAAGCGCTGACACGATGCTTGTGTGAACGAATTGATCCAGCGCGACAAAGGCTTCGGCCGCTACCATATCTTTTTTGTCTTTCTTAAGCGCCGCGATAAGCTCGACATGACGTGCGCGCACCTGCTCAAGCCAGTCCTTGGAAACACTATGGGCAAAGGCGTTCAGGGCCTCGATCTCGATCATGACGCGGAACTGATAGTTCTCGCGGATGAAAGACAGCTCGGGGTTCAGAATGGTAATGCCTGTGCGCTGCTTGATTTCAATCAGCCCATATTCTTCAAGCAAAACAATCGCTTCACGCAGGGGCGTCAGCGATACTCCCAGGAACTCGCACAATTGTGCCTGTGTTAGGACGGTGCCCGGCTTAAGCCTGCCTTCCCCGACCGCATTGACGAATTTTTCAAACCCCTCATTTGGGTGCTTGGGCAGCTCGTCAATTTTCGAAGGGATATGAATTTGAGGCATCGTCAATAACATCGTTGCAGTTCCCTCTTTCAGATACTTGTAAAAACCGCTGAAACCAAGCACCAAAGATTTTCTCTGATGCCTGGCAGGTCGTTACTTTCCGACAATCTCCAATTCGTCCGGCCCTTGAATTGGCGCAAATGGCGCGGTGGGCAGGGTCTGGTACCAGAACGCGGTCGAGGCGATATCGTCCCGACGGTGGCGATAGCGCACGTGTTCGGGGCGCATGTCGCTGTGCCAGCCAAGACTTTGGATCGTGGCCTTAAACCGCGTGGTGAACCGAACCGGATCCACGATGTGCCAGCGATACATGCCAAAGCGTTGCACGGCCTTATAGACCCCGTCAGGGCGTTCTACCTGCGGCAAGCCGCAATAGGCGCCGGAGTGTTCGATATAGCGGTTTTCCTGATTGGGATAGACCGCGCCGGGGTCCCAGTTGTAGGACCCGCCGAAATAATCCTCGGTGCCCGTACCGCAAATCGTGGGGAAGTCTTTGTCGTCATCGATAAAGAATTTGACTTCGCCTTCGCCCCACCAACCGTCCTCGTGCACGCCCCAGGCCACATAACAGCCGACGAATTGCCCGCGCCCTTCGACCTCGTCCAGGATGACATGATCCTGCAGATGTTCCACAGGGTTGGACCGACGGAACCGTGCGTGGAAATAGGCGCAGTCTTCAGGTACCGCGGTCAGTGTATAGTCGATTTGATAGTAAACAATCACATCATCGGGTTCGCGGTTTTCAAGCGTCACGCGTGCGCGTTTGCGGAAGGGCATCTCCCAAAAGCTGTTGAAGCCGCAGGCAGGATTGACCGCGATCGGGATCGAATTCACCGGAGCAAACCCGCGCAGACCATTGGCGAAAAAGTCACCCAAGGGGGCTTCGACCGACGGGTGCTCTTGATCGTCCCAATAGATGCGCAGGATCATACTGCGCAGCTTTAGCGGTGAACTCGTCACGATCCAGAAATGCTGGATCGCGCCGGACCCTTCGATATTTGCCAGATCAAACGTCTCGCCCGCCGGGATCTCGATGCAGGGCGATACCTTCCAGCCCTGCCCGAGGTGACGCGCCTTAAATGCGCCGGTGCCTTCGGTGGCCCGCCCGCCCCCACCGACCGAGTCGTCGAAATTCTCTGCCGAAATCGACCGCGTCTGCGCGTCAGAGATCCGTGACAGATTGTGCAGTCCGACGCCCAGACCGTTGAAAGGATATGTGGTGGTCATGTCGAGCTTTACCCTTTTTCTGCGCCAGAGAGCGTGCCCGAGCGCACAAACCGCTGCGACAGGATGAAGATGACAAGCACCGGAGCGATCACCAACAAAGACGCAAGAATGGCTTCGGGTTTCTTGATTGGAATGTCGTTTGCCACATCAACACCCAACGCGCCCGAGCTACTGATCAGAACCGCCAGTCCGACCGGCAGGCTGTAGAGTTCATCCTTGGTCAGCAACACGAATGCCAGGAAGTAGTTGCTCCAGTTTGCAAGGAAACTAAAGAACGCGATCAGCGCGATCAGTGGCTTGGACAAGGGCAACGCGACCTTGGTGAAGACCTCAAACTTCGAGGCACCATCAATGCGCGCCGAGTCAATCAGACCCGCAGGCAGCGACGTCGCGTAGTAAATATAGGCCAGATACATGCCAAATGGGAAAAAGGCCGTGGCGATGATCATGCCGAGATAACTGTTGTTCAGACCCAACGACTGCATCTGCAAAAAGATCGGCAGCGCGACCACTGTGTTCGGCGTGATCATTGCAATAAGGGTCAGCACCAGGATCAGCTTGCGGAACCGGAAATCATAGGTCGCCAGAACAAAGCCGGCAGGCAGAACCGCGATCAAGGACAGGGTCACACCGCCGATCGTATAGACCGCGGAATTGAGTGCCCAGCGTCCAACCGTGAAGGCCTCGTAAGTGAACAGGCGGTTCCAGGTGGTCGTGAAATTCTCGATGCTGCCGATGCTGAACGGACCGGTCGTATAAAGCCCAGGCTCGTCGCGGAACACGGCCATCAGCAACCAGATGATGGGTGTTGTGTAGAACAGAAAGGCGAAGGCCAGCACCGACCAGATAGCCAGCCATCCAATGCGCGCGTTCATCGACAGATGTGCAAAACGAGTGTTCATGGATCAGTCCATTTTGTAGAAACGCGTGCCGAAGACGACGCAGAGAGAGATGAAGATCGCGATGGTCAGCAGCATGGTGCTCATGGCTGCAGAGGCACCGAA
>NZ_CAXREH010000091.1:0-2206 GCF_964229375.1 Cognatishimia sp. | reverse complement strand
GGCTTCCCCGAGCAGCGTGCTTTGTTTGATCTGTTGTGGGCGTTAAACGGCACACCGCCTCCGGTGATTGACAGCGACGATCTGCTGGAAAACCCCGAAGCGATGGTCGAGGCCTTTTGTCAGTCGGTGGGCATTCCGTTTCTGCCTGAGGCGCTGTCATGGGAACCCGGGGGCGATCCGTCTGCACACAGCTGGTGGGACGGGGGATCTTTCCATCACAACTTGGCCAAATCCACGGGCCTCACGCCACAGGTGCGCAAATATGTCGAGGTCAAAGATGCGCCGGACCGTGTTCAGCGGGTCTATCGGCGGATGAAACCGCATTATGATCGCCTTTATGCGCATCGCATCACGGTCTAGGGCTTGAAAATGACCACTTGCGGTTCGACCTTGTTCTGGGCGAGGTAGATCGCAGTAGCATAAATTGGGGGTCAGGATGACAACAGCGTCTATGGGTTTGATTGGCGTGGGAACGATGGGCAGTGCGCTGGCGCTGAACATCGCAGAGAACGGCCACAATATCGCGCTCTATAATCTGGACCCTTCTACCATAGACAGCCTGATTGCCGAGGCTGGCGATCTTGCGCCGCGACTGACCAAAACCGAAAGTGTAAAGGCGCTGGTGGCGGCGATGCCGACACCGCGTGCGATTGTGTTGCTGGTCCCGGCCGGTGGCCCGGTCGAGGCATCCATTGACGCTCTGCTGCCGCATCTGGCGCCCGGTGACACGATCATTGACGGCGGCAACAGCGATTTCCGCGACACGATCCGCCGCACCGAACGCGTCGAAGCGGCGGGGTTTCAGTACCTTGGCGTTGGCGTTAGCGGCGGTGAAGAGGGCGCGCGGCACGGGCCGTCTATGATGGTTGGCGGCTCGAAAGCATCCTGGGAGCCGCTGCGCCCGGTGCTTGAGGCGATTGCCGCGAAATTTGAGGGCGACCCTTGCGTGGCGCACCTTGGGCCAGACGGCGCAGGGCATTTCGTCAAGACTGTGCACAACGGCATTGAATATGCCGACATGCAGATGATTGCCGAGGTCTATGGCCTGCTGCGGGATGGCGAGGGGCGCAAACCTGCGGATATTGCGCCGCTGTTCCATCGCTGGAACGAAGGGGCGCTGCAAAGCTATCTGATCGAGATCACGGGTAAGGTGCTGGATGGCGTGGACCCCGACACAGGTATGCCAATGATTGACCTGATTGTGGATCAGGCGGGCCAAAAGGGCACCGGACGCTGGACCGTGATCGAGGCGATCCGCATGGGGCAATCGGCCTCTGTGATCGAAGCCGCTGTTGGCGCGCGCGTTCTGTCGTCTGAACGTGTTGTTCGCGGTGTTGCTGCCGATATCCTCTCGGGGCCTGATCCTAAGGGGGCGGCTTTTGACGAAGGCGATCTGGAGTCGGCTCTGATGGTCGGGCGCATATTGGCCTATGCGCAGGGTTTCCGTATTCTGAAAGCCGCGTCCGAGGAATTTAACTGGGATCTGGACTATGCCCGTATCGCCGAAATCTGGCGTGCTGGGTGCATTATCCGCTCGGCTCTTTTGGATGATATCTCAAAGGCCTTTCGCGGCGATCTGCCCGAAGGCCGCTTGATCCTTGATCCGGCCTTTGTCGCGCTTTTGTCAGACCACATGCCAGCCCTGCGCCGCGTTGTGGCGCAAGCGATTGCGCAAGGGCTGCCGGTGCCTGCGCTTTCTTCGGCTGTGTCCTGGTATGACGAAATCCGTCAGGCGCGCGGCACAGCAGATATGGTCCAAGGTCAGCGCGATTTCTTTGGCGCGCATGGGTTCAGACGCACCGACAAAGAGGGTGATTTCCACGGGCCTTGGTAACCCACCAAGACCCCTTGCCAAACCCCCGATGCCCCTTTAAACGCCGCCCATCGCCCCGAGTCCCGCTTGGGGTGTCTTATCTCGTGGGAGAAGGAGGGATCGCGATCCCGATCTCGGACCACGCAACATAGAACCGGGTGGAACGCGTTTCACCCACGTTGAAAAGGAAAGATCAGATGGCGAAGAAGCTGGCTGGTACAATGAAGCTGCAGATCCCTGCAGGTCAAGCCAACCCATCCCCGCCCGTAGGCCCTGCTCTGGGTCAGCGCGGCATCAACATCATGGAATTCTGTAAAGCGTTCAACGCGAAGACACAGGAAATGGAACAAGGCGCGCCTTGCCCAACCGTGATCACCTATTATCAGGACAAGT
>NZ_CAXREH010000090.1:0-5235 GCF_964229375.1 Cognatishimia sp. | reverse complement strand
GGTACGCCGTTTTCGGACGGATATCAGGACTACTTTAACCTGCTCAACGCTCGGGACGGCGGCATCGGAGGAGAGTCGGTCCGCATCCTAGAATGTGAGACAGGCTATAACACCGAAAAAGGCGTTGAATGCTATGAGGCCACCAAGGGCGAAGGCTCTTTGGTCTATCAACCGCTGTCCACCGGCATCACCTATCAGCTGATCCCGAAAGTGACCGCAGATGACATCCCGCTGCACACGATGGGCTATGGCCGGACCTCTGCTGCAAATGGCGACGTCTTTAGCCACACGTTCAACTATCCAGGCAACTATTGGAACGGTGCCTCCGGCGCGGTCAACTATCTGCTGGACAGCAATGGTGGCGATATTTCCGGCAAGAAAATTGCGCTGGTCTATCACAACTCCGCATACGGCAAAGAGCCGATCCGCACATTGGAAGAACTCTCTGCAAAGCACGGTTTTGATCTGAGCCTGCTGCCAGTAGACCACCCAGGCCAGGAACAAAAGTCCCAGTGGCTGCAGATCCGTCGTGACCGCCCAGACTTCGTTCTGATGTGGGGCTGGGGCGTGATGAACCAGGTTGCGATCCAAGAGGCCGCAAACATTCGCTTCCCAATGGAAAACTTCATCGGCATCTGGTGGTCTGGTGCGGAGCATGACGTTCTGCCAGCAGGCGACAAAGCAAATGGCTATAAAGCGCTGACCTTCCACAATGTTGGTCGTGACTTCCCGGTCTTTGCGGACATCCAGAAATACGTTGTTGACGCTGGCAAAGCAGCAGGCGCGGGCGATCAGGTCGGAAACGTCCTGTATAACCGCGGCATGTATGCGGCAATGCTGGCAGCCGAAGCTGTGAAAACGGCTCAGGAAATCCACGGCGTTGCAGACATCACCCCAGCAATGATGCGTGATGGCATGGAGGCTCTAGAAATGACCGAAGCGAAAATGACCGCTCTCGGCATGCCGAACTTTGGTCCAAGCTTCTCTGTATCCTGCGAAAACCACGGTGGCCCAGGCCTCGTTGGTGTGACGCAATGGGACGCAGCAAACCAGACTTGGTCGCTGATCTCTGACTTTGCGCCAACCGACGGCGACGTCATCGGTGCGCTGGTTGAGGCCGACAGCTCTGCCTATGCCGCAGAGAACAACATCGGTTCCAACTGCAGCTAAATGATTTTGCCCCGGCCCAAGATCCGGGCCGGGGCATTCAAACCTACAAGGAATTCAATTCATGCTGGATGCGGCCCCACAAGATGAGACCCTGCTAGAGGTCAACAACATCGAAGTGATCTACAACCACGTGATCCTCGTGCTCAAAGGCGTCAGCCTCGCGGTTCCCAAAGGCGGTATCACGGCGCTGCTGGGCGGCAATGGCGCGGGTAAGACGACGACGCTCAAGGCGGTGTCCAACCTGCTGCATTCAGAGCGTGGCGAAGTCACCAAAGGTCAGATCACCTATCGCGGCGATCGTATTCAGGATCTCGATCCAGCCGCCCTTGTGAAGCGCGGCGTGATTCAGGTGATGGAAGGCCGTCACTGTTTCGAGCACCTCACCGTTGAGGAAAACCTGATGACCGGTGCCTATACACGCAGCGCCTCGGGGGCAGAGATTCAGCAAGATCTGGAAATGGTTTACACCTATTTCCCACGTCTTAAAGAACGCCGCAAAAGTCAGGCGGGCTATACTTCCGGTGGGGAACAGCAAATGCTGGCGCTTGGCCGGGCCTTGATGAGCCGCCCTGAAACGATCCTGCTCGATGAGCCGTCGATGGGGCTTGCGCCGCAGCTGGTGGAACAGATCTTTGAGATCGTGAAATCGGTCAATGAAAACGAAGGCGTGACCTTCTTGCTGGCCGAGCAGAACACCAATGTGGCGCTTCGGTTTGCCCACTACGGATATATTTTGGAATCCGGACGCGTTGTGATGGACGGCCCCGCCTCCGAATTGCGTGAAAACCCGGACGTCAAAGAATTCTACCTCGGCATGTCGGATGAGGGACGTAAGTCCTTCCGCGAAGTGCGGTCTTATCGTCGCCGCAAGCGTTGGCTGAGCTAAGCCAACGCGCTGTCCCGACGACTGACTGCTCGAGAGTAAGGAGACACCATGAGCCTCTATTTTGATGCGCTAGAAACAAGAACCGCAGATCAGCGGGCCAGTGATCTGGCGAGCGCGCTGCCGCAACAGATCGCGCGGGCAAAGGTGCTCTCAGGCTATGCTGCGCGCTTTGCAGATGTGGATCCCGCGCGCATCACGGATGCTGCGGCTCTTGCGAGCTTGCCGGTTTTGCGTAAGTCCGAGCTAATTGAGGCCCAAGGGCAAAAGCCACCGCTGGGTGGGTTCAACGCGATTCCAGTCTCGGATTTTGCGCATATTTTCCAGTCGCCGGGCCCGATCTATGAACCGGGTGGCAACACGCATGATTGGTGGCGCATGGGCCGCTTTGTGCATGCTTGTGGCGTGGGCAATCAGGACATCGTGCAAAACTGTTTCGGCTATCATTTGACGCCGGCCGGAATGATCTTTGAAAACGGTGCCCGCGCGGTTGGCGCCACGGTGCTGCCTGCTGGCACTGGTCAAACCGAGCTTCAGGTCAGTGCTGCCGCCGCGATGGGTGTTACCGCCTATGCCGGCACGCCGGACTATCTCAAGGTGATCCTGGATAAAGCGGCAGAGATGGGCGCAGATCTGGCCATTTCCAAAGCCGTTGTCGGGGGCGGGGCGCTGTTTCCAAGCCTACGTCAGGAGTATGCAGATCGCGGCATTACCTGTCTGCAATGCTATGCCACGGCGGATCTTGGCAATATCGCGTATGAATCACCCGCGATGGAGGGCATGATTCTGGACGAAGGCGTGATTGTGGAAATCGTCACGCCGGGCACCGGCAATCCCGTGCAGCCGGGCGAAGTTGGCGAGGTTGTCGTCACCACGTTGAACCCAGACTATCCCCTGATCCGTTTTGCCACGGGCGACATGTCTGCGGTGCTGCCGGGCGAAAGCCCCTGTGGTCGCACCAATATGCGGATCAAAGGTTGGATGGGACGCGCGGATCAAACCACCAAAATCAAGGGCATGTTCGTGCGTCCAGAACAGGTCGCGGCGCTGGTTGCGAAACATGATGAGATCCACAAAGCCCGTGTGATCGCATCTCGGGACGGCGAAATGGATGTCATGACGGTCCAGATCGAAACCGAGGCTCAGGATTCAGCCGCCTATGACGCAACCGTGTCTAACGTGTTGAAATTGCGCGGGACTGTCGAATTGGTGTCGCCGGGCAGCCTGCCAAATGATGGTTTGGTGATCGAAGACAAACGCAGCTACGACGCTTAGATCAGAATTTTCCCCACAACAGGAATGTTCCCAACCTTTGCATGAACGCCGATTTTGGCGCAGACTGAGGTGGGGATGCATGCATTCGCATGTGAGGAGACTGTCTAATGCGTATCAAGTGGGTGGCCGTTGCCGCTTTGGTTTCTGCGTTTCTGGCACCAGCCGTTGGGGCCAAGGATCGTGCTTTGATCGTGGATCTAAGCAACTACAAACATCTTCGCGACTTGCCGGGGGATGGCCGCATCAATGCGATGCGCAACCGGCTGATTGCTGAGGGCTTTGAGGTAGATCGCCTCGACAATCCCACCTTGTCGCGCATGCGTGCCGCTGTGTTCGCCCTTGAGGCCGCGACGCAGGGCGAGCCTGGGCGTACGATTGTTGTTCTGCGCGGGCACATTGTGAACGACGGCGACAGAACCTGGCTCATGTCCCAGGGTGGGCGCACGCCGGATCGCTTTGACTTGGGCAGCAAGGCGCTGCCGCTTTACTTGTTGGACAATGCCCTCTCAGCGGCCGCAGGTTCGGCCGTCTTGGCGCTGGTGCCAAGCCCAAGGCCGCTTGACGGTTTGGTGGATCTTGAAAACGGCGTCGGAACCTTGGACCTTCCTCAAGGCGTAACGGCGATCTCGGGGTCGTCCCGCCGGGTGCAGTCGGCCATAAATAGTTTGATGCAGCCGGGATCCACCACGGGATCCTTGGCGCAAGACGGGCTGGCTGTGGCTGGTTATGTCTCAGAGACGACATCGTTCACGCCCGACCAAGGACAGCCGCCAGAAGACATCGGCGAACTCGCCTATTGGAGCGCAGTGCGCGACATTGGCACGCCCGAGGCCTTTGAGGCCTATCTTAACCGCTATCCAGATGGGCTTTTCGCCGAAGAGGCTGCGCAAACGATCATTGGCGATGAACAAAATCGCGAGGCGGCAATCAAGCAAGCGGAAACGGATCTGCGCCTGAACCGCAGCCGCCGCCAAGAAATTCAACGCTCGCTAGCACTGCTGGGTTATGACCCGCGCGGCATCGACGGAGTTTTTGGTCCAGCCACACGGCGCGCGATCGCTGCTTGGCAGTCAGACAACCGGCTTGAGGCGCATGGCTTCCTTGATCGTGATCAGTTGTTTTTGCTCCAGGAAGTGGCGGCACGACGGGCTGCGGAACTCGAAGAAGAAGCCCGCCGGCGTCGACTTGTAGAAGAGGCGCGTGACCGGGCCTATTGGAATTCAACAGGTGTGAGCGGGCTAGAAGAGGACTACCGGCTTTATCTGAACCGCTACCCTGACGGTATTTTTGCTGATATCGCGCGCGATGCGATTGCCGATTTCGAGGCCGAGCGCCGCGCGGAACTCAATGAACGCGAACGCGCTGCTTGGGATAGAGCCGAGGCGGAAAACACCGTCGATGCCTATCGCAGCTTCCTTGGAAGCTACCCCGATGGCGAGCTTGCAGAGACCGCCAACGCCCGGATCAGCGATCTCGAAGGCGCTGCCAAGAACGAAGAATTGCGCGCGCGATATCAAGCGGTTGAGAACTCTGTTGCGCGAAATTCGGCCACGCGGTTGTTGATCGAAGGACGCTTGCAAGGCATGGGTTTGGAACCCGGAGCAGTCGATGGGAATTTCGACAACTCAACGCGCCGCGCGCTCAGACGCTTTCAAAAGGCGCGTGGGCTGACCGTGACTGGCTATGTGGATCAAGCCACCATGGTTAGGTTGCTTTTGGGTGGGTGAATTCCCCAAAAGGTTGTAACTCATTGCAATGTCTCGATTTATTGATCGGGGCATGCTATGCCGAGCAAAGTACCAGAGCCCGCAAATGGGCCGTTTATCGAGTAAGTTGTTATGCCCGCCTCTTATACAGATCAGTTTTGGCTGATCGACCCTTTTGCGCCGCCGCCTAGTGGCACACAG
>NZ_CAXREH010000089.1:0-6170 GCF_964229375.1 Cognatishimia sp. | reverse complement strand
TTGGTGGAGCCTAGGGGGATCGAACCCCTGACCTCTACAATGCCATTGTAGCGCTCTCCCAGCTGAGCTAAGGCCCCAAACCTGTTGGATCGCGAGCGATCCGTGCGCGCTTAATTAGGCGCTGGGAAAGGTGGGATCAAGTGAAAAATCCCACCTTTAATCATTTAAGAGTCGTCTTCTTCAGACGGCATATCCGCGATCTCGTCCAGCGAGACGTTGTCGTCATCATCTTCGTCCAGAACATCGTCATCCAGTTCCAGATCTACAGAGTCATCATCGTCCAAAACATCGCCGTCTTCACCGTCGTTCGCTTTGGCTTTCAGGGTCGCTGCATCTTCTCTGTCAGCGGCGATCATGCGTGTTTTGCCGGTGTCCAGCTCTACGACTTCGCCGGTGTACGGGCTGACGATCGGGTCTTTGTTCAGGTCGTAGAAACGCTTGCCAGTGGTTGGGCACAGACGCTTTACGCCCCATTCTTCTTTGGGCATAGGTTTCCCCTTTAATCACGTGAGTCTTGTCGACAGTTCGGGCCAACTGCCATAAGTGGCGGAGATAGTCAAAGGGTAACGTGAAACAAGAGGCGCAGGGGGCGAAATGACGGAAATTTTTGTGCCTGGCGCACCGGGTATCCCGATTATTCTGCGACGGTCTGCGCGGGCGCGTCGGATCAGCTTGCGGGTGTCTCGATTGGATGGACGGGTCACGCTGACGTTGCCCAGCCGCGTGCCGCAACAAGAGGCACTGGATTTCGCCCAGTCCAAAGCGGCGTGGTTGGTGCGCAATATGGCGGCCCGGCCCGAAGCGGTGCAGGTCGACCTTGGGAGCGACCTTCCGTTTCAAGGCGATTTGCTGACCATCACAGCAGGGCAGGGGCGAGCGGTGCGCCGCGAGGGTGAGGCCCTTTTGGTGCCCGCAGGCGCACGTGTTGGCCCGCGGGTGCAGGCCTATCTCAAGACCGAGGCGCGCAACCGGCTGGTTGCGGCCTGTGATCGCTATGCGGCGGCCTTGGGTCGGCCCTATGCGCGGATCACGCTGCGGGACACACGGTCGCGCTGGGGGTCTTGCAGCAGCGCGGGGGCCTTGATGTTTTCCTGGCGTCTGGTGATGGCGCCTGAAGAGGTGCTGCACTATGTGGCCGCGCATGAGGTCGCGCATCTGGTTCAGATGAACCACTCAAAGGCGTTCTGGGACGAGGTCGCGAAACTGTTTGGGCCGCATCAGTCCGAGCGCGACTGGCTACGTCAGCATGGCGAAAAGCTGCATCGCTACCGTTTTGAGGATTGACGCTCCAGAGATTTGTGATCACATTTGCAGTATGCTGCCACCCTCCAAACCACTAGAGCCGTCTACTTCTGCCCATGACCGGGTTTATCGGGGTTTGCGCACCCGGATTATGCACGGTGAAATCATGCCCGGCGTCGCGCTGACGTTGCGGGGGATCGGTGCAGAATATGAGGTGTCAATGACACCTGCGCGGGAGTCGGTGCGACGGTTGGTTGCCGAGGGTGCTTTGACCATGTCAAGCTCGGGTCGGATCTCGACGCCCGAGTTGACGCCGGACCGGATTGAAGAGCTGGCCTCGCTGCGAGCCCTGCTGGAAGTCGAGCTGGCCAGTCGCGCATTGCCGCGTGCCCATATGGCGCTGATTGACCGGTTGCAGACCATCAACGGGCGCGTTGCGGACGCTGTGGCGATGCGTGATCCGGTGAAGTACATCCGTGCCAATCTGGATTTTCACCGCGCGCTATATCTGAGGGCGCAGGCTCCGGCTATGCTGGCGATGGTCGAGACGGTCTGGCTGCAGCTGGGGCCAACCATGCGAGCGCTTTATGGCAAGCTGCGCAAGACCGAGCCGCCGCAGTATCATCGCCTGATCCTGTCTGCTCTGAAAGCAGGGGACGAGCCCGGCCTGCGTCTGGCGGTACGCTCAGACGTGACGCAGGGGCTTCGGCTGTTGGCGAATTAAGCCGCCAGGCCCTTGCTGCCAAGATCCAGGAATTTCTTGCGACGCGCGGCGATCAGACCTTTGCGATCCAGCGCCGACAACTCGTTCAACATATCCGCAATGGCTTTGCCAACGGATTGGATCGCCGCAGGACGGTCGCGATGCGCGCCGCCCATGGGTTCGGTCACAGTGCGATCTGCAACGCCCAGCTTCAGCAGGTCTTGCGCCGTCAAACGCAGTGCTTCGGCGGCTTCGCGCATTTTTTCGGCGTCTTTCCACAGGATCGAGGCGCAGCCTTCGGGCGAGATCACGGAATAGACCGAATGCTCCAGCATCGCGACTTTGTTGGCTGAGGCAAACGCAACTGCGCCGCCCGAGCCACCTTCGCCGATGATGATCGAGATCACAGGTACGCCGACTTGCAGACATTTTTCGGTGCTGCGCGCAATTGCTTCGGACTGGCCGCGCTCCTCTGCACCTTTGCCTGGATAGGCACCGGGTGTGTCGACCAAAGCGATGATCGGCAGGTTGAACTTGTCGGCCATTTCCATCAGGCGGATGGCTTTGCGATAGCCCTCTGGACGCGCCATGCCAAAGTTGCGCTCGATGCGCGACTTGGTGTCATGACCTTTTTCGTGACCAATCACCATGACAGGCTGGTCGTTAAACCGCGCAAGGCCGCCCATGACCGCGTGGTCGTCCGCAAAGTTCCGATCACCTGCCAAAGGCGTGTATTCGGTGAACAATGCGTCGATGTAATCTTTGCAGTGCGGACGTTCAGGGTGGCGGGCCACCTGACATTTTCGCCAAGGCGTCAGAGTTTTGTACAGCTCTTCCAGCAGTTCCTCGGCCTTGCGATCCAGCGCAGCGGCTTCGTCGGCGACGTCCATTTCCTCGTTTTGACGCGCCATTGCACGCAATTCTTCGGCTTTGCCTTCGATCTCCGCAAGCGGCTTTTCAAAATCGAGGTAGTTGGTCATCGTTCACTCCACGTCACCTTGATTGTGCTATATGACGACGCAGATCAGGAATTGCAACATATCCGCACGCCAGATTTACCCAAACAATGCAGGCAGGGCCGAAGCCAGCAAAAGCAAAGCCATGGTCCAGTTGAACAGGGTCAGCCTGAGGCGATTGGTCAAAAAGCGCCGCATTTGTTGGCCCAGAACCGTCCAGCTGCCGACGCTTGGCAGGTTCACTGCGCCAAATGCCAAAGCAACAAACAAAACCGAAGCGATGTCGCGCTCTGGTGCAAAAAGCGTGATCGCCGACAGTGCCATATACCAGGCTTTTGGGTTCACCCATTGAAAGGCGGCAGCCTGCACAAAGGTCATCGGCTTCGAGGCCGCGCTGCGGGTTTCAGGTGCGCCCGCATTGGCGAATTTCCAGGCCAGCCACAACAGGTACAGAATGCTGGCCGCGGTCAAGGCCTCATAGCTATAGGGCACCAAGTCAAACACCTGCATCAGGCCAAAGCCCACCAATGCGACCATGACGGTAAAGCCAATGCCAATGCCCAGCATATGCGGAATGGTGCGGGTAAATCCGAAATTTGCGCCCGACGCCATCAGCATCAGGTTGTTGGGCCCCGGGGTGATCGAGGTGACAAAGGCAAAGCCGACAAGGCCAGTGAGGATTTCATAAGTCATAGCGGAGAATCTGGCGGAAAAACCGCGCATTTGAATTGCGTTTTGAGGCGTGTGGTGTCTATTTTCACAATTAATGGCGAAAGCAGATCAGATAAACGAAAAAATATTGCGTGAGTTGTCGCGCGATGGTCGCATTTCGAATCTGGAACTGGCCGATCGGGTCGGGCTGTCCCCCTCGGCCTGTCTGCGCCGGGTGCAGGATTTGGAAAAGTCCGGCGTGATTGCAGGGTATCGCGCGGTTCTGGATCGCTCAAAGCGCGGGATCGGATTTGTCGCATATATTACGGTCGGCCTCAATCAGCACACCAAAGAGGCGCAAGAGTCCTTTGAGCGTGCCATCGCCCGCGCGCCAGAGGTGGTGGAATGCCACAATATCACAGGGTCGGTGGAATATTTGCTGCGAGTCGAGGCGACGGATCTTGTGGCCTATAAGTCCTTTCACACCGATGTTCTGGGTACGGTGCCGCAAGTGAATTCAATCACGTCCTATGTCGTAATGGGCTCGCCAAAGGACGAGCGCGCCTAGACCTGAAGTGCCGCGCGCAAGGCGCTTTCGGGCGACGTCAGGACCGGAAGCTCAAGGTCTGCCAACATCGGGGCCGCAGCGGCCATGCTGGCTTGGGCCAGAACAACGCAACCGACCTTGTTATGGGCCACCGCGTCCCGCACGGCGCCGGCGACGCACGCGATGAAGGCTTGGGTCTGGCCTGCTTCGAAAAGTGGCCAAAACTGTCCGATAAAGAGTGGCAGAACCTCGGTTGGGGTGGCTGCGTCCTGAAGGGCGGCTTCCAGCAAGGACAGCGACGGCTGATAAGTGCTTTCCAGTGCATAAACCATTAGGATCGGGCCGCCTGTTTCGGCGGCTTTTTGCATCATCGGGGCATCAATGCGAATGGCACCCACGGTGCCTGCCACCTCGCCAAGTGTGGTGCAAGTGCAGATCACCGGGCCTTGGGGCGCGCCCACGGCTTCGGTGATTTCATCGATCAGCCCCTGACGAATCCCGTGCTTGCGCGCGCGCTCCAGCCAGTCGGTCCGCACGTGATGCACAAGCTCGACATCTGGAGCCAATCTGTCGCGCAGCGCGTCAAACGTGGCGCGGTGAACCTCGGCGGTGTGCAGCAGTGTGATGGGATGCGTCATGTGACCCTCGTTCTTATCGGCGTCACTGGCGCAGATTCGAAGAGGATTGGCAACCCGGCGATCTACATGGGGTCGCCGGGTTGCTGTGTCTCCGAAGGGAAAACTAAGGGAATTTAGGCAGAGGCCGCGATGAGCTCGGCCTGCGCGACAATCACTTCGGCCTGTTTGATCGACGCGATGTCAACAAGGCGGCCTTTGTAGACGGTCGCGCCTTCGCCTTTTGCTTTGGCCTGTTCCATCGCCGCCAGAATTTCGCGGGCCTCGTTGACGGCCTCGTCGCTGGGGGTGAAGACCTGATTGGCCAGGGCGATCTGTTTTGGATGGATGGCCCATTTGCCAACCATGCCCAAGGTCGCCGAGCGCATAGCCTGCGCGATATAGCCTTCGTCATCCGAGAAATCGCCGAACGGGCCGTCCACAGGCAGTACGCCATGGGTGCGGCAGGCGGCCACGATTTTGGCCTGCGCCCAATGCCACGGATCGGACCAGTATTTCTGGTCCTCGCGCAGCATGTAATAGTTTTCCTGAGTGCCACCGATTCCAGTGGTCTGCATCCCCATCGAGGCCGCAAAGTCTGCTGCGCCTAGGCTCATGGCCTGCAGACGCGGCGAGGCGGCGGCGATGTCTTCGGCATGGGCGATGCCCGCCGCAGATTCGATGATCACTTCGAACGAGATTTTCTTTTGGCGACCCTTGGCGGCTTCGATGGCGGTGACCAGAGCGTCCACCGCATAGATGTCCTCGGCACAACCGACTTTGGGGATCATGATCTGATCCAAACGCTCGCCTGCCTGCTCGAGCAGGTCGACCACATCGCGGTACCAATATGGCGTGTCCAACCCGTTGATGCGCACCGAGAGGTATTTGTTGCCCCAGTCGACCGTGTTGATCGCTTCGATAGCGTTTTGACGCGCCATGTCTTTGTCTGAAGGGGCCACAGAGTCTTCCAGATCGATGTTGATCACATCTGCAGCAGAGGCCGCCATTTTTGCAAAAAGCTTGGTGTTGGACGCAGGGCCGAACAATTGGCAGCGGTTCGGACGCGCAGGTGCAGCGGGTTGGATGCGAAAGCTCATATCGGCCTCTTGGAAAGGAAATTACGTCATTTGTCTTGGTTTGGTTATTAAATTACGTGCCCAATCGCAAGGGTCCTTTTTGCTGTTGCGGCATGAGATTGCTGCAACGCCGCGTCACAAGGAATGTGACCTGACTGGCGCAGAACCTTCGTTTTCCGGCTGTTTGAGCGGGAGAAAATTCGAAAAATTTCCAAAAAGGCTATGATTCTTCCTGCAGTGGCAGAGTTCTAAGCGCAAATTAAGAGGATTTTGCGTGGCTTTTCGGGAATCCTTGCCTGACTCAAAACACCTTCCGAGGCTTCGCTATGATTAAGACACCTTATCTTCTGTTCCTGGGCGACGCGCCTGACATGCTTG
>NZ_CAXREH010000088.1:0-26200 GCF_964229375.1 Cognatishimia sp. | reverse complement strand
TGTGCCTTGCCCATATAGCCGCCGCCAATGATGCCAATCCCGATTTCCACCTGTCATCTCCTCACGGTTTGAAATTCAATTTGCAACCGGTTGCAAAATTAGTATCCTGAGAATCAATGACTCGCAAGCTGCATTCGACATGACGTCGAATTTTCCCAAGGGGGGGACACGCAGAATATGACTAGCACGAACGACACTATTCGGTTGACGACCGCACAGGCGATCATCCGGTGGTTATCCAATCAATACATTGAGATAGACGGCGAAGAGCTGCGCCTTTGCGGTGGCGGCTTTGGTATTTTTGGCCACGGCAATGTGACGTGTTTGGGTGAGGCTCTGAACGGCGTCAAAGAGGCGCTGCCGCTGTATCGCGGCCAGAACGAACAGAGCATGGGATTCGCGGCGGCGGGCTATGCAAAGACGTGGCTGAGACAGCGTTTTATGTTCTGCACAGCCTCTGCGGGGCCGGGAACTGCAAACCTTTTGACCGCAGCCGCTTTGGCGCATGCCAACCGTCTGCCGATGTTGTTGTTGTGCGGTGATACCTTCCTGACGCGCCTGCCGGATCCTGTTCTGCAACAGCTTGAAAACTACAATGACCCGACGTTTGGCGTGAACGACGCCTTTAAGCCGGTCACCCGTTTCTGGGATCGCATCACGCATCCGGCGCAGGTGATTCAGTCTCTGCCAGCGGCCATTGCAACCTTGCTGGATCCCGCCGATTGCGGACCGGCCTTCCTTGGGCTTCCGCAGGATGTGCAGGGGTGGACCTATGACTATCCCGCGGTGTTTTTCGAAAAGAAAGTGCACCGCATTCGCCGACAGTCACCCGATGAGGCCGAAATCGCAGATGCGGTTGCCTGCCTGTCTAAGGCCAAACGCCCAATGATCATCGCAGGCGGTGGCGTGCAATATTCGCGGGCTGTGGCAGAACTGACCGCTTTTGCGGAAACGCACCAAATTCCGGTGGTCGAAACCATTGCAGGGCGGGCCAATATGCTGGCCAGCCATGCGTTGAACATTGGGCCGATTGGGGTCACGGGATCAGACAGTGCAAATGCGATTGCGGAAAAGGCCGATGTGATCGTCGCGGTCGGCACGCGTTTGCAGGACTTTACGACGGGGTCATGGACGGCGTTCGCCAAGGACGCTCAGTTCATCTCGGTGAATGCTGCGCGTCATGACGCGGCCAAGCACATGTCGCTGACCGTTGTTGGGGATGCGAAACTGGGGCTGACGGCACTCACTCAGGCTCTTGATTATCGTGCGCCCGCTGATTGGGTGTCACTGGCGCAGGACGAGCGCGCATCCTGGGATGCTTATGTGGCGGACAATGTCTCGATCGGGAACCGGCCAAATTCCTATGCGCAGGCCATTGGTGTGGTGAACGATCTGGTTGATCCGCGCGACCGCGTGGTTGCGGCAGCGGGTGGTTTGCCTGCTGAAGTCACGGCCAACTGGCGCACGCTGGATATCGGCACAGTCGACGTCGAATTCGGTTTCTCGTGCATGGGGTACGAGATCGCGGGCGCTTGGGGGGCACGCATCGCGCAGGCCCAACGCGAGCCAGACCGCGATACGATCACCTTCTGCGGGGACGGCTCTTATATGATGCTGAACTCGGACATTTATTCGTCGGTGCTGTCTGACAAAAAGATGATCGTGCTGGTTTTGGACAATGGTGGTTTCGCGGTTATCAACAAGCTGCAAAACAACACCGGCAACGAGAGCTTCAACAACCTCTACGAAGATTGCCCGACCATCGCGGCCCCCTTTGCCGTAGACTTTACCGCGCATGCGGCCGCCATGGGCGCGACCTCGGAGCGGGTGGCCAACCCGACCGAGCTGGCCGAGGCCTTTAAGCGCGCGCAAGCAAGCGACAAAACCTATGTCATTGTGATGGACGTTGACCCCTATGAGGGCTGGACCACCGAGGGCCATGCCTGGTGGGAAGTCGGCACGCCGCATATCACCGAGGACGAGACCGTCCGCGCAGCCCATCTGGACTGGGAATCCAGTCGCGAAAAGCAACGGCGGGGTGTGTGATGGTTTTGGACGGCATCGCCAAACGCAATTTTCTGGTGATCGGCCGCGTGGGTATGGATCTGTCGCCAAACCCTCCGGGCAGTCGCACGAAAGAGGCCACCGATATGATGGTCGCTATGGGCGGAAGCTCGGCCAATATTGCGGCGGGGCTTGTGAAGTTTGGCTGTAAGGCGGCTCTGGTGACCTGCGTGTCTGACGATGCAGTCGGTTGGTACTGCGAAGGCCAGTTGGATCACTACCAAGTGGATCGCCGTTATGTGCGGCGGGTGCAGGGCGAGGAACGCACCTCGCTGGCCATCTATGAAACCCGCATCCAAGAGCATCAGAGCGTGATTTATCGCAACAACGCGGCGGATTTTCAGATGACAATCGCCGATGTCGAGGCCGTGGATTATGCGCAGTATGGCGCGTTGATCACTGCGGGCACCGTTTTTGCCGCTGAACCGTCGCGGTCTGCGGCTTTTCGGGCCTTCGAGCTGGCGCGGGCGGCAGGCATCCCGATTATCTTTGATGTCGACTATCGCCCCTATTCATGGCCCTCTGCTGAGGTCGCCGAAGAAGTTCTTTCGCGCGCAGGTGCTTTGTCTGATGTGATTGTCGGCAATGATGAAGAGTTCGGCTTTATGGCGGGCGGCATCGACAAAGGGATCGCCAAAGCGCGCGAGCTTGCACAGACCTCGGCCCAGATTGTGGTCTATAAAAAAGGCCCCGAAGGTGCCGTGACCATCACCAAAGACGCTGAAATCTCTACCGGGATTTTCAAGGTGGATGCGGTCAAGCCGACCGGCGCTGGCGACAGTTTTATGGCGGGGTTCCTTGCTTCGCTCTCTGAAGGACACCCGATGAAAGACGCCGTTTTGCGCGGCTCTGCCTGTGCGTCGATCGTCGTTTCGCAACCGGGCTGTGCGCCTGCGATGCCAAACGGCGACCAGCTAGACGCTTTCCTGAAATCCCATCCTGGCCCTACGACGTGCTGAAAGGACGACACCATGCATATCGCTCCATATGACAATGAAAACAAACCGATCGTGGATGTCGAAGACGGTTTCGTACCGCTCAACTACTTCAATATCGTCAAGCTAAAGAAGGGCGAAACCTTTGAATATGCGACGCCCGGCTATGAAACCTGCATTGTTCCGGGCACCGGAACCGTCGATGTGGATGTTGAAGGCGCGCAATATCCCGCGCTGGGCAACCGCAGGGTCGATGTCTGGGACGGCGAACCAGAAGGCGTTTACGTGCCCGTTGGGGCAAAGGTGCGCATCACCTGCGTAAGTGACGAAACCGAGACGTTCATTGCAGGCGCCAAATACGACAAAGTGCTGGAACCATTTGACGTCCGCGCCGCTGATTTGGACGTGGTGCAATATGGGTCTGACGACACAAAAACCCACCGCAAGATCAAGCATATCCTTGGCGGAAATCATCACGACAAAGTTGGCCGCCTTTTGGTGAGCGAGCTTTACACGGTGGGTGAGGGCGGCTGGTCCGGGTTTCCTCCGCATAAGCACGACACGGACCGGCTGCCTGATGAAACGCGCCATGACGAGACTTATAACTATCGGTTCAAGCCGAACTATGGCACCGGCGTTCAGATCATCCAGCAAGAGGGCGACGCCACAGGCGATGCGCATCACATCGTTGATGGCTCGACGATTTGTTTGCGGTCGGGATATCACCCCTGCGTCGCGATGCCCGGGTATCAGATGTATTATTTCACCATTCTCGGCGGCCTCAGCCAGCGCAGTCTGAAGCAATACTTCCAGCCGCAACACGCAGAACAGCTGCATACGATCCCGGGAATTATGGACATGGTGGCTAAGTTCAAATGACCCTTGCGACTTTATCTGAAGTGCTTCAGCCCGCGCTGAAGCAGGGCTACGCTGTGGCCGGACTTGTGACCCTTGGGTGGGAGGAAATGCGCGCCTATGTTGCCGCCGCCGAGGCCGAAGGGGTCTCGGTGATCCTGCAAGCGGGCCCAAGCTGCCGGGCGCATACGCCTCTGCCAGTGTTGGGCAAAATGTTCCGTCACCTTGCGGAAAACGCCTCTGTGCCCGTCGTTGCCCATCTGGACCACGGCTATACCTTTGACGAATGCAAAGAGGCTTTGGACAGCGGGTTTACTTCTCTGATGTATGATGGATCGCGCAAGCCGTTGGCGCAGAACATCGACGAAACCGCGCGCATCGCCGAAATGGCCCACGCTGCGGGCATTTCCTGTGAAGGAGAGATCGGATTTGTCGGTTATTCCGGTGGCGAGACTTCTGCAGGAACCGACCCTGACGAGGCCGCGCGGTTTGCGCGCGAAAGCGGTGTGGACGCCATGGCGATCTCTGTTGGCAATGTTCATTTGCAACAGGACAAAGAGGGTGGGTTGGACGAGCCGCGCATTCGCGCAATCGAGGCTGTGACGGACATCCCGCTGGTAATCCACGGTGGCTCTGGCGTTCCCATTGCGCAGCGGTCTGCGCTGGCGCGTGGCTCGCGGATTTGCAAGTTTAACATCGGAACCGAGTTACGCATGGCCTTTGGTTACGCGCTGCGCGATGCCGTGACCAAAGATGATGCGCGGTTTGACCGGGTTCAGATCCTGCAAGAAACGCATGATCCGGTTTTTGAGGCCACACGCCGCGTTCTGCGGGCATTTAAAGGAACAGAGTGATGCTGAGAATTGGTCTTCTGGGGTGTGGGCGCATCGGTCAGGTCCACGCCAAATCCATTGCGCATATAGATGGCGCAGAGGTTTCGGCTGTGGCCGATGCCTTTGCTGATCCCGCTCAGGCGCTGGCGGCACAAACCGGTGCACAGGTGCTGGAGCCGCTCGAGCTGATCGAAAGCGCCTCCGTCGATGCGGTTGTCATTGGCACACCGACCGACACGCATTTCGACTTGATCCACGCCGCGGCCGCTGCGGGCAAAGCGATCTTTTGTGAGAAGCCAGTGGATATGTCGGCCGATCGCATCCGGATCTGCATGGAGGCCGTCAAGCAGGCTCATGTGCCCTTTCTGACCGCCTTCAATCGGCGTTTTGATCCTAATTTTGCCAACGTACAAAGCCGCATTGCAAACGGCGAGATCGGCGCGGTCGAGATCGTGACGATCCAATCCCGTGATCCCTCCCCGCCGCCGGTCAGCTATATCAAAAGCTCTGGCGGGCTGTTTCGCGATATGATGATCCATGATCTGGACATGGCCCGCTTTCTGCTGGGCGAGGAACCAGTGTCTGTCTACGCGGTCGGCGCTGCGTTGGTTGACCCTGCCATTGGCGCGGCAGGCGACGTGGACACTGCGGCCGTGACCTTGACGACGGCCAGCGGGAAAATCTGTCAGATCAGCAATTCGCGCCGGGCCAGCTATGGCCATGATCAACGCATCGAAGTGCATGGGGCCGGTGGTATGCTGCGGGCTGAAAACATGTTGGAAAACACGGTCGAAGTGGCAACAGCCGAGGGCTTTCGCGCTGCGCCAGCCCAGCACTTTTTCCTGGAACGCTACAGCGAAGCCTATCGCCGCGAAATGGCACATTTTGTTGCTGCGGTTCGTGATGGCACCGCGATCAGCCCGACTATCGAAGACGGGTTGAAAGCACAGGTTTTGGCCGATGCCGCGGCAGAGTCCTTGGCCAAGGGCGCGCCTGTTCTGCTGACATAATGCAGGGTGCAGAGGCCTGTGCCCCGGGCCTCTGCACGATCGCTTTGATCTTAAGGAAAGATCGCAAGTTTTTCCTTGGCACGAATCCATTTCCCGCCTAAACCGCGCCATCCGGACAGATGCCGGACCTGAGACCTGAGTCTTCGCCATTTTGGGGGATACGTGATTGAACAAGCCAACTGTTGCACCGCATACTGTCTATGGGATCGATAAATGGGGCAAAGACCTTGTTGTCGTGACGGACAAAGGCGAAGTTGGCCTGAAAAATCCGCTTAATCCTGATGCCCCTGCGGTCAGCCTGCCTGATATCCTGGCCGACCTTGATGACCGCGGTGTTCAATCGCCGATGATCCTTCGGGTGTCGTCCTATTTGGAAAACGAAATCAAACACATCAACGAGTGTTTTGCCGAAGCCATTCAGCGCGTGGGGTATGCAGGCGTCTATCGCGGCGTGTTTCCGATCAAGGTGAACCAGCAGGCGCAGGTGGTTGATCGCATCGTGCAGTTCGGCAAACCCTATGACTATGGGCTTGAGGCCGGCTCAAAACCAGAATTGGTTATCGCCCTTGCCCACAGGCTGTCCCGCGATGCGCTGATCGTTTGTAACGGTGTCAAAGACCCTGAATTCATCAGTCTGGCCATCCTGTCGCGGAAAATTGGGTTCAACACCGTCATCGTTTTGGAAAGCCCGAAAGAGGTCGATACGGTTATCGAGGTCTATAAAGAGCTTGGGGTCGAGCCGCTGTTGGGCGTGCGCGTCAAGCTGACCAATCAGATCACGGGCAAATGGGAAGAAAGCTCGGGCGACCGGTCCACTTTTGGGATGAACACGGACCAGTTGGTTCTGGTGATCGACAAGCTGCGCGACGCGGGGCTGTTGCATTGTCTGAAGCTGCAACACAGCCACCTTGGCAGTCAGGTTCCTGACGTTAACGATGTGCGCCGCGCGGTCTCGGAAGCCTGCCGCTACTACACCGAATTGATGCGCGAAGGCGTGCCCCTGACGCATCTTGATCTGGGCGGCGGTCTGGGTGTGGATTACACCGGCGAGAAGGCCGCGACCGAGAATTCGATCAACTATTCCATGCGCGAATATTGCACCAATGTGGTGGAAACCGTGAAATACGCGATGGATGCGGCCAACATCGCGCACCCGACCTTGGTGACGGAAAGTGGTCGCGCCGTTGTCGCAACATCATCGATGCTGTTGTTCAATGTGCTTGAGGCAACCTTTTATGACGCGCCAACCGCACCCAAACCAGAACCCGATGATCACCATCTGATTTCGGACCTTCTGGCGATCAGCGAATATATCACCGCAGATCGCCTGCAAGAATGCTGGAACGACGCGAATTTCTATCGCAACGAAATGCGGGCGCTGTTTCATCGCGGCTATGTAAGCCTGCGGGAAATGGCCCGCGCCGAGCGGATCTATCTGCACATCATGGCCCGCATAAAACACCACGCGGCTTTTGACGATATCACAGTGCCCGAGGATCAGATGATCCGCCTGTCTGACATCTATCACTGCAATTTCTCGCTTTTTCAGTCCTTGCCAGACGTCTGGGCCATCGACCAGCTGCACCCGATGTTGCCTCTGCAGATGCTGGACCAGGTGCCTGATCGCCATGCCGTTCTGTCTGACATCACCTGCGACAGCGACGGTAGGATCGACAAATTCATTCTGTCCGATGGCGTGGCGCGCGCCTTGCCGGTGCATACGCTGCCCGAAGACAAACCCTATTTCATGGGTGTGTTCTTTGTCGGGGCCTATCAGGAAACGCTGGGCGATCTGCACAACCTCTTTGGCGACACCAATGTGGTCACGATCGAGCTGCGCGATGACGGGGGCTTTGACCTCTTGCACGAACAAGAAGGCGACACGATTTCCGAGGTCATGTCCTATGTGGAATTTGACCCGCAGGACTGTGTCGCAGAATTCCGCAAAATGGTGGACGAGGCGATCTCGTCCGGCGCATTGCAATCCAAAGAACGAAAAATCCTGATGAGCGCTTACCGCGACAGCATTAACGGATACACTTATTACGAGTGACCTCAAACGTAGGAGTAGGGATCATGGGCAAAACACTGGTTGTCGGAGCAGGGGGCGTATCGCACGCGGCCGTGCACAAAATGGCAATGAACAGCGACATCTTCACCGAGATCACGCTGGCCAGCCGGACAAAATCCAAATGCGACGCCATCGCAGCGGCCGTCAAAGAGCGCACGGGCGTCACCGTCAAAACCGCCGCATTGGATGCGATGGATGTTGCCGCGACCGTGGCTTTGATCAAGGAAACCGGGGCCGAAATCCTCGTGAACCTCGCGCTGCCATATCAGGATCTGGTGCTGATGGACGCGTGCCTGGAGGCAGGCTGTCATTATCTGGATACAGCGAACTACGAGCCCGAAGATGTGGCCAAGTTCGAATATCACTGGCAATGGGCCTATCAGGATAAATTCAAAGAGGCGGGCCTGACGGCTATTCTGGGCTCTGGTTTTGATCCGGGCGTGACCTCTGTCTTTGCGACATGGCTCAAGAAACACAAGCTCGACACCATCCGCCAGATCGACATTCTGGACGCAAATGGTGGCGACAACGGGCAGGCTTTCGCCACCAATTTTAATCCTGAAATCAACCTGCGCGAAGTTTTGGCCGAAGTGCGTCACTGGGAAAATGGCGCCTGGCACGCAAGCCCTGCCATGTCCACCAAAGTCGAATTTGACTTCCCGGGCGTGGGCATGAAAAACATGTACCAGATGTACCACGAAGAGCTGGAAAGCCTGTCGACCCACTTCCCGGAAATCGAACGGGCGCGCTTCTGGATGACCTTTGGGGATGCCTATATCATGCACGCCAAAGTGCTTGAAAACGTCGGCATGACCCGCATCGATCCGGTGATGCATGACGGCAAAGAAATCATTCCGATCCAATTCCTGAAAACCCTGCTACCCGATCCCGGCGATCTGGGCGCGCTGACCAAAGGCAAAGCCTGTATCGGCGATATCGCGACGGGTCAGGCCAAGGATGGCTCAGGCGAAAAGACCTTCTATATCTACAACATCTGCGATCACGAAGAATGCTATGCCGAGGTCGGCTCACAAGCGGTCAGCTACACAACCGGCGTGCCAGCGATGATCGGGGCAACGCAGCTTCTCAAAGGCAACTGGCGCGCACCGGGTGTCTGGAATATGGAGCAACTCGATCCCGATGACTTCATGGATATGCTCAACGCACATGGCCTGCCTTGGCAGGTGCACGAGCTCGACGGTCCCGTCGATTTCTAATCCCGACCCAGACCCCTCTTTTTCTCTTGCCAGAAATATCCCGGGGGTCTGGGGGCTGGCCCCCAGAAGGATGCCGAGATGACAGAGCTCATGACCACGCAAGCCGGCGATCCCGGGGCGTTTCGCGACTTTGACCTGACCCGCGTGCCAAGCCCCTGCTTTGTCGTGGACGCAGCGGCTGTTGAGGCGAATTTGGCAATCCTGCGCCACGTGGCGGATGCCTCGGGCGCCAAAGTGCTTGCGGCCCTCAAGGCGTTTTCGATGTTCTCGCTTGCCCCTCTTGTGTCCAAGTATCTGGACGGCACCTGCGCCTCTGGCATCTATGAGGCGCGTTTGGGGCGCGAGGAATACACCGGCGAAGTGGCGACCTTCTGTGCAGGCTATAAAGACAGCGACATCGATGAAATCATTGCGCTTTCCGATCATGTGATCTTCAATTCCATCGCCCAAAAGGACCGCTTTCTCGTCAAATGTCAGGCGGCGGGCGTTCAGGTCGGTCTGCGGATCAACCCCGAATACTCCGTTGGCGACATCGCCAAATATGACCCTGCCGCGCCGTGTTCACGGCTTGGCGTGCCGATCAGCCAGCTCACGCCAGAGGCATTCACAGGCGTCGACGGCGTGCACATGCATGTTCTTTGTGAACAGGGCGTAGATCCTCTTTTGCATGTCTGGTCCGCGGTGGAATTCAAGCTTTTTCCGTATTTTGAACAGTTGAAATGGGTCAACTTCGGCGGCGGGCATCACATCACGCGCGCCGACTATAACCGTGATGTGCTGATCCATTTGCTGAAAGATATCCGTATCAAATACGATATGGATGTGATGATCGAACCCGGCGAGGCCGTGGCGCTGGATGCAGGCATCTTGGTGGGGGAAATCCTGGATACCTTCACCAACGACATGAACATCGCGATCACCGATATTTCCGCCACCTGTCACATGCCCGACGTCATCGAAGCGCCTTATCGCCCGGCAATGCTGGCAGAGGCCAGCACGGGGACAACCTATCGTCTGGGTGGGCCGTCCTGTCTGGCGGGGGATGTGATCGGCGACTACACGTGGTCTGACCCTCTGACAGTCGGGCAGCGCTTTGCCTTTCTGGATCAGGCGCACTATTCGATGGTGAAGACCAACACGTTTAACGGCGTGCCTTTGCCTGCGATTGCGCTCTGGAACAGCAAAACTGATGCGCTGCAGATGATCCGCGAATTTTCCTATTCCGACTTCAAGGACCGCCTGTCATGAGCGTTTTTCTGGACAGTGAACTGACGCAAAGCGAACGCGGTGAAGAGGCGCGGTTTCATGTTATTCCCGTGCCTCTGGAGCGCACGGTGTCTTACGGCTCTGGAACCCATCAGGGACCAGCGGCTATTATCGAGGCCTCAAATGAGCTGGAGCGGATCACCAACGGGTGTGAACCCTGCGCTGATGGGATTTTCACGCAAGACGCTCTGGACTGCACCGGAGACTTGCCCGATGTGATGAGCCGTCTTGCAGAGCGGACTGGCGCGGCTGTTTCTGCGGGCAAAATCCCGGTGACGCTGGGGGGCGAGCATTCGCTCAGCTATGGGGCTGTCATGGGGGTCGCACAGGCGCTGGGCCAGCCCATCGGCCTTGTTCAAATTGACGCCCACGCGGACCTGCGTGTGGCTTATCAGGGCAACAAGCACTCGCATGCCTCTGTCATGCATTTGTTGGCCGAAGAGGGCGTGCGCCTTGCGCAGTTCGGGGTGCGGGCCTTGTGTCAGCAGGAAATCGACAGCCGTCAGCAGAACGATGTGTTCTTCAAAGATGCCGAAGAGCTGGTGGTCGGGAATATTCACGAAGTCGATCTGCCTGAGGATTTTCCCGAGTTGGTCTATGTCAGCTTCGACGTCGACGGGCTGGATCCAAGCCTGATGCCCGCAACCGGAACGCCTGTGCCCGGAGGATTGGGGTATTATCAGGCGCTGCGTTTGGTGGAACATGCTCTGAAGGGCCGCAAATGTGTCGGCTTGGACGTGGTAGAGCTGGCGCCAGATGGCAATGCGGCTTGGGATTTCACCGCGGCGCAGATCGTGTATCGTCTGATGGCCGCCTGCTGACGACACGGTTTGGGGTCAAGTGCTTTTCACCAATTTGGGTCCGGATTTCGCGCGCGGCAGATGCCCCGCGTGGTCAAGATTGCGTGAATCGCGCAATTTCACAAATTTTCTCTTTTTGGCGGTTTGCTTGACGTGTTGCGCGCAAGCTGAATGATTTTTCCAGATTAGAGAAATTATTGAAACCCACACCGCTCTTGCGCGCATGCGGCCTGCAAGTTTGAAACCCGTTTTCACGCAGGGTCACTACCCTGAAAGCGACGCTATTTGTCCGGCTTCAACGTCACAGGTCCGCGCATACGCTGGGTGACGCTTTGGTGTCTTGCCTTTGGGCCGGTCAAACAAACGCGAATTAAGTGCAGGAGAGCCCGGTCGTGAACACGCAAGCAAAACTGAAACAACAGGCGCAGCCGGCGTCAAATATAGACACATCCATAGACTGGAAGTCCGTCGTCGATACGGTCCTTACGTCGCGCACGATTGACCGCCTTGAAGAAACGGAATTGGTGCCTGCCAAAAAGGTGCTCTATCAGTTTTCGGCGCGTGGGCATGATGTGGCGCAGGTGTTGCTGTCCAGTCAGCTGACCAACCCGATGGATGCGGTGTGCGGGTATTATCGCTCGCGTCCTTTGCTTCTGGGCCTTGGGGTGGATCTTGTGCATGCAATGGGCTCGGCCATGGCGCGGTCTGGCGGCTATTCTGACGGGCGCGACATTGGCGTTGTGTTCAATTTCCCCAATCAGGACGGACCCAAGGGCCTTCCCATGAGCGGAGGCGTCGGCGCGCAGTATTCGCCAGTCTCTGGTTGGGCGCAGGCGCTGGAGTATCGGGCACGTCAGCTGGGCGAGGACAGCTCTAGCACGGCGATTGCGGTCTGCCTTGGCGGGGACGGTTCGGTGGCAACCAATGGCTTCTGGGCGTCCTTGACCATCGCAACCACTCAGAAGCTGCCAGTTTTGTTTTACATCGAGGACAACCAGTATGGCATCTCGGTGCCCTCGACGTTTCAGACGCCTGGCGGCGACATTTCTGCGAATTTGGCGTCCTTTAAAGGGCTGAACATTCTGGCGGGGAATGGCTCGGATCCCGAAGAGGCGTCCAGTCTGATCAAAGAGGCCGTGCGCTATGTCCGTGAGCGCAATGGTCCGTGTCTTTTGCGGCTGAGGGTTCCGCGCCTGCAGGGGCATTCCTTTCAGGATACGCAGGCCTATAAATCTGAGGAGTTTGTCGCCGACGAGTGGGAGCGCGATCCCCTCCCACAGCTGAAATCACATGTTGTCCCATCCGTTCTGTCAGAAAGCGAGTGGACCGATATGGAAAGCGAGGTGGAAACCCGCGTGCGCGCCGCGATCGAGGCTGCGGATGCCATTCCGATTGCAGACCCTGCGACTGTGACGCGGGACAACTTCTTTGAAGAGGGGCGGCTGCAAGTTCAGGGCGGTCAATGGGCCGAAGGATACGTGCCGCCGACCTCAACCGACGTGCCGAAGCCAACCAGCAAAAGCCGCCTGAATATGGTGACAGCCATCCGTGCCACGCTTGAGCATGAGATGGAGATCAACAATCGCGTTGTGGTCTTTGGCGAAGACGTTGGCCCGAAAGGGGGCGTGCACGCGGTCACACTTGGGATGCAGGACAAATTCGGGGAAGATCGGGTGTTTGACACCAGTCTGAACGAAGAGGGGATCATTGGCCGCGCCGTCGGGATGGCCTATGCCGGATTGGTGCCTGTTCCTGAAATTCAATTCCGCAAATATGCGGATCCTGCGGTCGAGCAGATCAATGATTGTGGCACCGTCAGATGGCGCACCAACAATCAGTTCGCCGCACCTATCGTGCTGCGCATGCCTGGTGGTTTCTTCAAATGTGGTGATCCCTGGCACAGCCAAACCAACGAAGTTCAGTTTGCAAAAGCAACCGGCTGGAAGCTTGCGTTTCCTTCCAACGCAGAAGATGCGGTTGGCCTTTTGCGGGCTTCGTTGCGCGGAAACGACCCGGTGGTGTTCTTTGAACACCGCGCGCAGCTCGATGACCCCTGGGCCCGTCGCCCCTATCCTGGCGATGATTTTGTGCTGCCTTTCGGTCGGGGCAAGATGATCTCTCGTGGTGATCGTGCCACGTTGGTGGCCTGGGGGGCTATGGTTCAACGCTGCGAAGAGGCCGCGGCCGGGTTGGATTGCGACGTCATTGACCTGCGCACGCTAAGCCCTTGGGACGACGAAATGGTCCTGTCCTCGGTCGTGCGCACCGGGCGCTGCCTGATTGTGCACGAGGACAACGGCACAGCTGGCTTTGGGTCCGAGATCGCCGCGCGCGTGGCGGACGAGGCCTTTATGGATCTGGATGCACCCGTCAAACGTCTGACGATGCCGGATATTCCAAGCCCTCACAACGCGGTTCTGATGAATGCAGCCGTCCCATCGGTGGACAAAATCCGCGCCGAGCTGACAGCGCTTCTGGAGTTCTAAGATGACCACTCTCACTGATGTAATTGTCCCTCTGGAGCAAGAGGGCACCGCGGCGGTTGTCCGTTCGTGGTTTGTCGAGGTTGGCGACACCGTGCAAGAAGGCGACCCGCTGGTCGAGCTGGAAACTGACAAGGTGGTAGTGGAAGTGCCAGCGCCCACCGATGGTGTTGTGACGGAAAAGCTGTTGGAAAGCAGTCAGGACGCCCAGCCGGGTGCGCTGCTTGCACGTCTTGATACCGCGGCTTCGGGTGCACCGGCGCAGGCCTCTGAAGCCACGCCGTCTGTGGCTGCCGCGCCCGTCGAGGCTCTGGACAAGATGGCGGGTACCGAGCGGCGGTTCTCTCCTGCAGTGCGCCGGATTCTGATGGAAGCCGGATTGCAGGACGCCGACAACATCCCCGGCAGTGGGCGCAACGGGCGCGTGACAAAAGCTGACGCCTTGGCCTTTGTCCAGGCCGCCAAGGCGCAAACGCCTGCGCCGCGTGCCATAACTGCCGCGCAACCCGCGCCCCAAACGTCCACCGCGCCTGCCGTATCAAACAACATGGGGCCAAGCGAAATGATCCCGCATTCGACGATGCGGCGGGCCATCGCGGATCACATGAGCCATTCGGTCACCACAGCACCACATGTGACGGCAGTTTTTGAGGCGGATTTCAGCGCGATCATCCAACACCGCAAAAAACACAAAGCCGACTTTGCGGCCAAGGGGCTTAATTTGACCTTTACGGCCTATTTCATTGCGGCCGCGGTCGAGGCCATGAAGGTGTCGCCCTTGGTGAACAGTCGGTGGCACGACGATGCCGTCGAGGTGTTCGGCGACGTCAACATTGGCGTAGGAACGGCTTTGGGGGACGATGGTTTGATCGTTCCGGTCGTGCATCAGGCGCAGAACATGTCGCTGCAAGGCATTGCCGCGCGGCTGCAGGACATGACCCTGCGCGCGCGTGATCGGGCGTTGACCCCGCAAGACACGAAGAACGGCACATTCACGATCTCGAACCATGGGGTGTCGGGATCACTGGTGGCCTCGCCCATTATCATCAATCAGCCGCAGTCCGCGATCCTGGGGATTGGCAAGCTTGAGAAACGCGTATGCGTGGTCGAGGCAAACGGTGCGGATTCAATTCAGATCCGCCCTAAGTCCTATGTGTCGCTGACCATCGATCACCGTGTGATTGACGGGCATCAGACCAACCTTTGGCTGACACGCTTTGTGGACGTTCTAGAAAACTGGCCTGCGGACTGATGAGCAGGGGGAGCAAAGCTGTGACCAAGACCTATGACGTTGTCATCATCGGAGCGGGGCCTGGGGGTTATAATTGCGCGATCCGGGCAGGCCAGTTGGGGTTGTCGGTGGCCTGCGTTGAGCGGCGATCGACGCTTGGCGGCACCTGTTTGAATGTGGGCTGCATTCCCTCAAAGTCGCTGCTGCATGCGTCAGAACTGTTCCACGTCGCAGCGACCGAATTGTCGGGGCTCGGCATCGATGTCGGGACGCCAAAGCTGAACCTTGGGCACATGATGAAGGCCAAAGATGACGCAGTCTCTGGGCTGACAAAAGGGGTGGCCTTTCTGCTGAAAAAGAACAAGGTCGATGTCTTTTATGGGGAAGGGTCTTTTGTAGATTCTGAAACGGTGCGCGTTTTGGGTGCAGACGACACAGCGCAAACCCTGAAAGCGCGCAACATCGTTGTCGCCACTGGCTCCGAGCCAGCCACCTTGCCGGGCGTAGACGTTGACGAGGATCGCATCGTCTCCAGCACGGGGGCGTTGGAATTCCCTGAAGTGCCTGAAACGCTTGTGGTTATTGGGGCAGGCGTCATTGGGCTTGAGCTTGGGTCCGTATGGGCGCGCCTTGGGGCACAGGTCACGGTGGTCGAGTATTCGGACGGAATTTTGCCGGGCGCAGACCCTGAGATCGCGAAGGCGGCGCAGGCGATTTATGAACAGCAAGGGCTGACCTTTGTGACGAATGCCAAGGTCGAAAGTGCTGTGGTGGACGGGGCCTCGGTGGGCGTCAATGTCACGATGCCTGATGGCAACCGCCAGACTTTGACCGCGGATCGCGCGATTGTGGCTATTGGCAGACGCCCTTACACGCGCGGCCTGTCGCTTGAAAATGCGGGCGTGAATCCGGACGAGCGCGGCGTGCTGGTCGGCGATGGCGCGCTGCGGCTGGCAAAGACGATCTGGGCAATCGGCGATTGCACCTCTGGCCCGATGCTGGCGCACAAAGCCGAGGACGAAGGCGTGGCCGTGGCCGAAATGATCGCAGGTCAAACCCCGCTGATCGAGCACGATCTGATCCCCTCGGTCGTCTATACCGCGCCCGAAGTCGCTTGGGTTGGCGCGACGGAAGACGCGTTGTCAGACAGGGACATCCGCGTCGGCCGTTTCCCGTTTCTGGCCAACTCCCGTGCGCGGGCAAGTGGCGAGAGCCAAGGTCTGGTCAAGCTGATCGCAGATGCCAAAACCGATGAGGTCTTGGGCGTTCACATCGTTGGCACGGGTGCTGGCGAGCTGATCGGCGAGGCCTGTACACTGATGGCGATGAGCGGATCTGCCGAAGACTTGGCGCGTATTTGTCACGCCCATCCAACCCGATCCGAGGCGCTGCGGCAGTCGGCCATGGATGCCGCGGGTTGGGCGATGCAAATCTAGGTCCGCTCTGCGTCGCGATCCGTCTGGGTTACTCCCCACAGGCGGATCGCACTTTAAAGCGGCAGCTTAGAGCCGTCTTTGATCGTCTCCATAACAACCGCCGTGTTCACGTTGTCGACCCCTTCGAGTTTGAACAAAAACGTGTTCAAAAAATTGCGGTAGTCTGCCATGTCCTCGGCGACCACACGCAACATGAAATCCCCTTCGCCCGTGATCGCAAAACACTGCATGATTTCCGGACGCTTCTGGACTTTCTGCACAAAGTTCTCGACCGCATCGTTTGAGTGTCGCGTCATCTTGACCATCGCCACCGCGGAAAACCCTAGACCAACGCGCTCTGCATCGATTTCCGCGACATAGCCAGAGATCACCTTGTCGGCCTCCATCGCCTGAATTCTGCGCCAGCAGGTCGAGGCCGACATGTTCGCCTCTTCTGCCAACTGCGTGGTGGTCAGACGGCAGTTTTCCTGCATGGCCTTCAGTATGAGTCGGTCATTCTGGCTGAGTTCAGCAGGTTTCGCTTTTGGCATTGTATTTCACTTTTTTGCTCTGTGTGATGTTCTCTTGTGAAATATGGGTGATAATCCGAGAGAAATGAAGTCACTTACTCCAAATTGCAGCTAACCTGTACCAGATAATGGTTCGCAATTGTGTGCGAAGCCTTCGTGTTTTTTGAGGGCTTTCCGCGCAAGGGTATATCGCATGAAATAGCTTTTACGTTACAGAAAATACGATTGTGTAATTTAGTGTAACATGATAGCAAGATGAAAACCAAAACTGGAGATCTAATGTCCGCTTACATTCTTGATGCCGTCAGAACCCCGATTGGCCGATACGGCGGGTCGCTGTCTTCTGTACGCACCGATGATCTTGCCGCCTTGCCAGTCAGGGAATTGATGCGCCGCAATCCGGGTGTGGATTTCGCGGCCGTGGACGATGTTATCTTTGGTGACGCGAACCAGGCGGGTGAGGACAATCGCAATGTCGCGCGTATGGCTGCGCTTTTGGCGGGCTTGCCTGTGGAAGTGCCTGGTACGACGGTTAACCGTTTGTGCGCCTCTGGCATGGATGCGGTCGGCATGGCTGCGCGCGGCATTAAGGCGGGCGACTACCGCCTGGCAATCGCGGGCGGTGTCGAAAGTATGAGCCGCGCGCCCTTTGTGATGCCCAAGGCCGATGCTGCGTTCTCGCGGGCCAATGCGGTCTATGACACCACCATCGGCTGGCGGTTTGTGAACCCGAAGATGCAGGCCGACTATGGCATAGATTCCATGCCGCAGACGGCCGACAATGTGGCCGAGGATTTCGGTGTTAGTCGTGACGACCAAGACGCCTTTGCCGTGCGATCTCAGGCGCGATACGCGGCGGCTGCCGAGGCGGGTCACTTTGATGACGAGCTGATGTCGGTCACGCTGCCGCAACGCAAAGGCGATCCGGTGGTGTTTGCAGCGGATGAGCATCCGCGTCCGGGAACAGATGCTGCCAAGCTGGGCAAACTGCGCGGCGTGAATGGTGCGGACAAGACGGTCACGGCGGGCAATGCCTCGGGTGTCAACGACGGCGCGGGGGCGTTATTGTTGGGGGATGAAGCAGCGGCCAAAGCGCATGAGCCTCTGGCGCGCGTTGTTGGAATGGCGGCGGCAGGGGTTGCGCCCCGTGTCATGGGGATTGGTCCTGTTCCTGCTGTGCGCAAGGTGCTGGAACGCACCGGTCTGACGCTGGCACAGATGGACGTCATTGAATTGAACGAGGCTTTCGCGGCCCAAGGTTTGGCCGTTTTGCGAGAGCTGGGTCTGCCCGATGATGCGGCGCATGTGAATCCCAACGGTGGCGCGATTGCATTGGGTCACCCGCTGGGCATGTCCGGTGCGCGTCTTGTGATGACCGCGGCCTATCAGTTGAAGCGCACAGGCGGGCGCTATGCGCTGTGTACGATGTGCGTGGGTGTCGGTCAGGGTACTGCCCTTATTCTTGAACGCACGTAGAGGGGATTTCCAAATGTATGCACAAATGGTGAAATCTAACGCGACCCAGGAAGATCCTGAAAAGCTGGCCGCGTTTCAGGCGCGGATCGATGCCGGAGAAAAGATCGAACCAAAGGACTGGATGCCTGAGGGGTATCGCAAGACGCTGATCCGCCAGATCGGTCAGCACGCCCACAGCGAGATCGTGGGGCAGCTGCCTGAGGCCAACTGGATCACCCGCGCCCCGACGCTGGAGCGTAAGGCGAACCTGCTGGCGAAAGTGCAGGACGAGGCGGGTCATGGTCTTTACCTCTATTGCGCTGCCGAGACCCTTGGGGTTAGCCGAGACCAACTGACGGAAAAGCTGTTGAATGGCACGATGAAATACTCGTCGATCTTCAACTATCCGACCCTGACCTGGGCTGATATGGGCGCGGTTGGCTGGCTGGTTGACGGTGCAGCCATCATGAACCAGGTGCCGTTGCAGCGGACATCATATGGCCCATACGCGCGTTCCATGGTGCGGATCTGCAAAGAAGAAAGCTTTCACCAACGTCAGGGCTATCACGTGATGATGGCCATGGCGAATGGCACTGCAGAGCAGAAACGCATGGCGCAGGATGCGCTTAACCGCATGTGGTATCCGGCGCTGATGATGTTTGGTCCGTCCGACAAGGACTCGGTGCATTCCGAGCAATCCATGGCCTGGAAAATCAAGATGAATACGAATGACGAACTGCGCCAGAAGTTCGTCGACGAAACCGTGCCGCAGGCGGAATATCTGGGGCTGACCGTGCCCGATGACGCTTTGGCCTGGAATGAGGCGACCGGTCATTATGATTTCAGCCAGCCTGACTGGACCGAGTTCTATGACGTCCTTCAAGGGAATGGTCCCTGCAACACCGACAGGTTGAAGGCACGGCAAAAGGCTTGGGACAACAATGCCTGGGTTCGGGAGGCCATGCTGGCCCATGCCGACAAAAAACACGCACGCAAGCTCGCAGCGGAGTAACGATATGAAACGTGAATGGCCCCTTTGGGAAGTCTTTATCCGGGGTGCTCATGGGATGAGCCACCGCCATGTTGGATCACTGCATGCCGCCGATGCGGAACATGCGATCAAGAACGCCCGTGATGTTTATACCCGTCGCAATGAAGGCGTCAGCATCTGGGTGATTCCGGCCGATCAGATCGTGGCCTCTGCGCCCTCTGAAAAGGGCCCCTTGTATGAACCTGCACGGGACAAGGTGTATCGTCACCCGACCTTCTATGACATCCCTGAGGACGTGGGGAAAATGTGATGAACCACTTGTTTGAGTTTCTGCTGCGTCAGGGCGACAATGCTTTGGTGCTGGGGCAGCGGATGGCGGAATGGTGCGGCCATGGACCCGCCTTGGAAGAAGACATCGCGCTGACCAATACGGCGTTGGACCTGATTGGTCAGACCCAGTTGTGGCTGGCCTATGCTGGCGAAATCGAAGGTGCAGGGCGCGATGCCAACGCGCTGGCGTTCTTCCGCGACAGCTATGATTTCCGCAACATCCTGATGCTGGAGGTGCCAAACGAGGATTTTGGCCGGACCCTGATGCGTCAGTTCCTGTTTGACGCGTTTCAGGTGCCTTGGTTGCAGGCCCTGTCCGACAGCTCGGATGTCAGGGTGTCCGAGATCGCGGCGAAGTCGCTTAAAGAAGCGCGCTATCACTTGGACCGCTCGTCTGAAACCGTAATCGCGCTGGGCGATGGCACAGAGGAAAGCAACGCCCGAATGCAGGCCGCGCTGGACTATTTGTGGCCCTACGCCGGAGAGCTTTTCTCCGACGACGCAACCGATCAGGCGATGGCCGATGCGGGGGTTGCCCCCTTGCCGTCGTCTATGCGTGAGGCTTGGCTGGATTGCGTTCGCGCGACGTTTGAGCGGGCGACCTTGCCCATGCCGACAAGCACCTTCGCACACAAAGGCGGGCGGACCGGTGCACGCCACACGGAACACCTTGGCCACATGCTGGCGGTGATGCAAACGCTGCCGCGCTCTTATCCGGACGCGACCTGGTGATATGACGCGTCCGAACGCCATCAGCGAAGCGCAGGTCTGGGACTGGCTGGAAGCCGTGCCAGACCCCGAGATCCCTGTGATCTCGGTTGTGGACCTCGGCGTGATCCGCGACGTGACGGTGGATGGGGACGCTGTCGAGATCAAGATCACGCCGACCTATTCCGGCTGTCCTGCCATGTCGATCATTTCGCTGGATATCGAGACGGCGCTGGCCAAGGTGGGGGTGACGAACCTGACTCTGAAAACTCAGATCGCCCCGCCCTGGACGACGGACTGGTTGTCGCAAAAAGGGCGCGCGCGGTTGCAGGACTATGGCATCGCGCCGCCACAAGCTGCGGGCGGACCAGATGCCTGCCCGCATTGTCGCTCGCAGAATGTCGAAAAGATCAGCCAGTTCGGATCAACCCCCTGCAAGGCACAGTGGCGCTGCAAAGACTGCCTAGAGCCTTTTGACTATTTCAAATGCATATGAGGTCAGAACGATGACTCAGTTTCATGAACTTAAAGTGACGAGCGTCCAAAAGACCATTCGCGACGCGGTTGTTGTCTCTTTGGAACCCACCGATACCGCAGACTTCTCGTTTGTTCAGGGGCAATATCTGACCCTGAAGCACGAGTTTGACGGCATCGAGCTGCGCCGGTCTTATTCGATCTGTTCCGGGGTCGAGGATGGCGTCTTGCAGGTCGGGATCAAACGCGTATCGGGTGGTGCGTTTTCGACATGGGCGAATACGGATCTGGCCGAGGGGGATGTCATTCAGGCGATGCCGCCAATGGGCAATTTCTATGCCAAACCGGCAGAGGACAGTCCGCATTACTTGGGCTTTGCCGTGGGCTCTGGCATCACACCGATCCTGTCCATCATCAAAACCGCATTGACGACAGAGCCTGATGCGCGTTTCACGCTGGTCTACGGGAACCGCAACCCCAATACGATCATGTTTCGCGAAGACCTGGAGGATCTGAAGAACCAGCATCTGGGCCGGTTCAACGTGATCCATATCCTTAACGATGACAGTCAGGAAATTGACTTGTTTCGCGGGCGCATTGATGCCGGAAAATGCCAGGCGCTGTTTGATGCGTGGATCGATATTCAGACGGTGGATATGGCCTATATTTGCGGGCCAGAGGGGATGATGACCTCGGTGTCTGAGGCGCTGCAACAGACAGGTCTGGCGAAAGACCGGATCCGCTTTGAGCTGTTTGCAAGCAGTCAGCAGGGCCGCCTGCCAACGCCAGTCGCTGATGCACGCGAGATGGAAGGCGGCATCGAGGCGCGGGTCACAATGGGTGGCGAAACGCGCAGCCTTTTGATCCCCGAGCAAACAAGTTTGCTGGACGCGGCACTGGGCGGAAATCTGGACGCGCCCTACGCATGCAAGGCGGGGGTCTGCTCGACCTGCAAGTGCAAGGTGGTTGAAGGTGACGTCGAAATGGTCGCGAACCACGCGCTTGAGGACTATGAAGTCGAGGCGGGCTTTGTGCTGTCCTGTCAGGCCTATCCGACCTCGGCCAAGAAAATCATCTTTGATTTTGACGAAGCGGGTCACTGACCCGGTGTTGTCCGCTCAGGCCCTTTTTTTAAGGGTCTGACGGGCCGTTCATGCCGTTCAGGACCAGATCCGTCACCGTCTGGGCATAGGCAAGACGCTTGGTTTCGTCGGCGCCGGGGCTCCATAGGTAGAACCAGTTCAGCATGCCAAAGACCGACATCGTGACATCGCGGCATTTCGCCGGATTGTTGGCCATGTCATCCGGTGCACAGGCGGCAATCGTGTTGGCCATGATCTGCACCATGTCGCGTTGATAGCCTTTGAGGATCGTCTGCTGCTCAATCGGCAACAAGGGAACGCCTTCGGTCTGGATTTTGTGCTCGTTGTCCATGCCGTCATAGGCCAGAAGGAACTCTGTGGTCAGCGCGCCCAGCTGTTCCTGCGCCGTTTTGCCCGACAAATCCAATGAGGAAATTCGGTCCTTTAAAGCGCTCAGATAGGTGTCCAGAATGACGAAGACCAGTTCATTCTTGCTGCCGCAATAGTGATAGATATTGGGTTTTGAGATCCCACAGGCTTTGGCCACATCGTTCATCGATGTGCCCGCAATGCCTGTTTTGGCGAACACCGCGGCGGCGGTGCTCAGGATCATATTGCGTTTGTCGTCGTGGTCTTTTGCTTTGGGCCGTGCCATGTGCGTTCAGTCTTTGGGTCTGTTGTCGATGACGCGACGCGCCTTGCCCTGGCTGCGTTCGACAGATCCCGGCGCGCCGATTTCAATCTGGGTTGAAACGCCGACAATATCCTTGATTTTGCGGCCCAACATTGCGGCGGCTGCATCTGATGCAGCGGTATCCTGGGCCTCGGGCGTTGCCTCTACGTGGACAGACATCTGATCCATGCGTCCGCTGCGGGTCAGGTGGATCTGAAAATAGGGCGCGAGGTCGGGGGTTGCGAGAACCTGCTCTTCGATCTGGCTTGGGAACACGTTCACACCGCGCAGAATGATCATGTCGTCAGAGCGGCCGGTGATCTTTTCGATCCGGCGCATGGTCCGTGCGGTGCCCGGCATAAGGCGGGTCAGATCGCGGGTGCGATAGCGGATCATCGGCAGGCCTTCTTTGGTAAGCGTGGTGATGACCAGCTCGCCCATTTCGCCATCTGGCAACACGTCGCCCGTCTCTGGGTTGATGATCTCCGGGTAAAAATGGTCTTCCCAGAAATGCAGCCCATCTTTGGTTTCGACGCATTCGTTCGCTACCCCGGGCCCCATGACCTCAGAAAGCCCATAGATGTCGACGGCGTGCATATCAAACGCTTGTTCGACCTCTTGGCGCATCGCGTTCGTCCAGGGCTCCGCCCCGAAAATCCCGACCTCTAGCGAGCTTTCGCGCGGGTCGATGCCGGCGCGATGGTACTGCTCTAGAATGTTCAGCATATAGGACGGGGTCACCATGATGGTGGTGGGTTTGAAATCCTGAATAAGCGTGACCTGCCGTTCGGTTTGCCCGCCAGATACGGGAACCACGGTGCATCCCAGATGATCGGCGCCGAAGTGCGCGCCAAGACCGCCGGTAAACAAGCCATAGCCATAGGCGATATGCGCCATGTCGCCGGGGCGGGTGCCGCTGGCGCGCATCGAGCGCGCCACAAGGCTGGCCCAATTTTCGATGTCAGTCTTGGTGTATCCGACAACCGTTGGCTTGCCGGTGGTTCCCGACGATGCATGCAGCCGCGCGATCTGAGACTGTGGCACTGCGAAGAGGCCAAATGGATAGTTGTCGCGCAGGTCGCTTTTCACCGTGAAAGGGAATTTGGCCAAATCCGCTAGGCTCTTTAGATCATCAGGGTGAACCCCAGCCTCGTCAAAGCGTTGGCGATACATCGGCACGTTGTCATAGGCGTGTTTCAGAGACCATTTCATGCGATCAAACTGAAGGGCGCGGATCTCATCGATAGAGGCGATCTCGATTGCGTCAAGGCTGTCTCTGCTGGGGGTCAGGTCTTTCATCAGGTGTCCTCGTAAACAGTACCGGGGATGGTGCGGGAGCCTCCGCGGAATTCAGCGATCACCGTGCCGCTTTCGGTTGTGACAGTCACGTCATAAATGCCGCTGCGGCCAGTCAGGCTGACCTCGCGGGCTTTGGCGATCAGCCGATCTCCTTCTTTGCCGGGGGCGACATAGGTGATGGAGTTGTGCTGCGCGACAGTGGTTTGGTTGCGGCTGTTGCAGGCAAAGGCAAAGGCGCTGTCGGCCAGGGCAAAGATCACCCCGCCATGGCAGCTTCCGTGGCCGTTGGTGTGATGCTTTTCAACCGTCATCGACAGGGTGGCAGAACCTTCGTCCACGTGGTCAATCTGCATGCCAAACCACGCGGTGGCATGGTCCTGAGACCACATGGCCTTGGCGGATTTTTCTGCGACGTCTTTGGCGGATTGGGTCATTTTCCTGCAAAGTCCGGTTTGCGTTTGTTCAAAAAGGCGGTGACGCCTTCGGCGTAGTCAGCAGAGTGCCCGCAGGCTTTCTGAAAGTCAGCCTCAAGATCCAGTTGCGCATCAAGAGTGTTCACGGTTGCCGCATTTATGGCCTGTTTGGTGCGTGCCAGTCCAAGGGTTGGCCCGTTGGCCAGTTTCTCCGCCAGCGCACGCGCCTCAGACATCAGATCCTCGGATGGCACGGCTTTCCAGATCATGCCCCAGTCCTCGGCCTGCGGTGCAACTATGGGCGTGCCCGTCATCGCCAGTGCTTTTGCACGGGCAGGGCCCAACAGACGGGTCAGGTTCCACGTGCCGCCTGCGTCGGGGACAAGGCCGACGTTGACAAAGGATTGAATGAACTTCGCATTATCCGCCGCCAGTACAATATCACAGGCCAGTGCCAGATTGGCCCCAGCGCCAGCGGCGACCCCGTTGACTGCACAGATCACCGGCAGCTCTGCGCCTTGGATCAGGCGCACCAGAGGGTTGTAGAAGGTGTTCAGCGTCTGGCTAAGATCCGGGGCGGTGTCCATCTTTGAAGGGTCTCGGTCGCCAAGATCCTGTCCCGCACAAAATCCACGCCCCGCGCCCGTCAGCAAAATGGCGCGTTTGCCGTCCGTGATGGCCTGCTCAATGGCGCTGCGCAGCGACAGGTGCATGTCGTCGTTAAAGCTGTTCAGCTTGTCTGGCCGGTTAAGTGTCAGTTGCACCCAGTGACCGTGATCCTGAGTCAAAATCGTGTCAGACAACGCATCCTCCCTTGCAATCGCGCGGCTTCCATCTTATCCACTATTCATATATCGACCGGTCGGTCAATGAATAACTGAAGAAGCGACACATCATGCCAGAAACTGTCCAGGTCAACGTTGACGGGGCGATAGCCTTTGTTTCAATCAACAACCCGCCTGTGAACGCGACCTCGTTGTCGGTGCGCGAAGGTCTGCTTGCGGCGGTCAATGACGTTCAGGGGTGTGATCTTGCCGTACTGACCTGTGAGGGGCGCACCTTCATTGCCGGTGGTGATATGTCCGAGTTTGATGCGCCACCCGTAGAGCCGCATTTGCCGGATGTTATTGATGCGATTGAAAACAGCGCGACGCCGTTTCTGGCGATCCTTCACGGCACGGTCTTGGGTGGCGGCTTGGAGGTCGCGATGGCCTGTGCCTTTCGCGTTGCCAAGCCCGGAACGCGGTTTGGCTTGCCCGAAGTCAACGTCGGTTTGGTGCCGGGCGCAGGTGGAACCCAGCGGGCGCCGCGTCTTTTGGGGTGGTCTGCGGCCGTTGATATGGCCTGTTTGGGTCAGATGAAGTCGGCCGAAGACCTGCGTGATCTTGGGGCTGTGGATCTGATTTCTGACGATCCGATGGCGCATGTGCAAGACTTCGTTGGTCGCGCCTATACCAAGACGTCAGATCGCGTGGTGGCAGCCCCCATGGACCGGGAAGCGTATCTGCCCAAGGTGCAAAAGGCCGCGCGGGGTCGGCAGGGGCCGCTGCATAACCTTGAGGCGCTATCTTGGGCCACCGAGCCGTTTTCACAGGCCCAACCGCGTGAGCGCGCGCTGCATCTGGATCTGCGCAGTTCAGCAGAAAGCCAGGCGCTGCGTCATATCTTTTTTGCTGAACGCGCTGCGGCAAAACCCAAGGCTTTAGATCAGGCCCAGCCCTTGGCGATCAAGCGCGTGGCCATTGTGGGCGGCGGCTTGATGGGCAGCGGCATCGCAGCGGCCTGTCTGAATGCAGACCTGGCAGTCACCATCATCGAGCAGACCGAAGCCGCAGCAACTCAGGCCGCGAAAACCGTGACTGGCTTGATGCAGGGTGCGCTGGACCGCGGGAAAATCACGGCCTCCGATTTCGAGGCACGCTGCGCAGCGCTTGTGACCACAACGGACTATGCCGACGCGGCAGAGGCCGACCTTGCCATTGAAGCCGTATTTGAAGATCTGAACGCAAAACGCACTGTTTTCAAAGACCTGTCCGCTGTGATGCGCCCTGACGCTCTTTTGGCG
>NZ_CAXREH010000087.1:0-9608 GCF_964229375.1 Cognatishimia sp. | reverse complement strand
CCTTGAACATGGGCATCGCCGACCGCACGCCACGAATACGCGCGACATAGCACGCGGTCGAGACAACGCCGCGTTTGCCGCCTCCGATAATCACCGGTTTGTCGATCAGGTCGGGATTGTCGCGTTTTTCCACACTTGCATAAAACGCATCGCAGTCCATATGAGCGATATTCAGACTATAAAGTTCTTCGTGACGCACGATGCGCAGGCTGCCGCAACTGGGGCAGCGGCGTGCATCCTTGATGTCACTAAGGCAATCGCGGCAGAGGGCAGGCATGGGTCACTCGGATATTCAGATCCCCAGCATAGCATTTGAGCAGGGCGAGCACATCCGCTTTGTCGGGGCCAAGATGGCAGTTTTTGTCGGCAGCGAGCTTGTCTCGTTGTTGCGGGACGAACGCCCCAACATCCCGTGGCCCGCCCATTGGGACATGCTTGGCGGCGGGCGTGAGGGGGACGAAAGCCCCGCAGACTGCGCCTTGCGCGAAGCAGAAGAAGAGTGCGGGCTGGTTTTAAACGCTGGTGATCTGCGTTGGGGCCGGGCCTATGTGAATTCACGCGGCAAGGCCGTTTGGTTTTTTGTCGCCTCGGTGCCCCCTGACCGCGCCGCAGAGATTGCGCTGCGCGATGAGGGGCAGGCGTTGAAGCTGCTGACCGCGGATGCGTATCTGACACATCCAAAAGCGGTGCCGCAGTTTCAACAGCGTCTCGCGGATTGGATTGCTGGACTTTAGGCGTTTGGCTTGCGGGCCTGTGCCGAGTTCAACTCGTCCAGAATAGCCTGTGCTGCGCCTTTAGGATCGGCAGATTGCCAGACCGGGCGGCCCACAACGATATGGTCTGCGCCATCGGCGATCGCATTGGCCGGGGTGGCCACGCGCTTCTGATCGCCAAGATCTGCACCAGCAGGGCGTACGCCAGGAGTGACGATCAACCGGCCTTTCGCCTCGGGCAATGCGCGGATCAGGGCCGCTTCCTGCGGGCTGGCGATCACACCGTCCGCACCTGCCTCAAAGGCTTTGCCCGCGCGTTCCTGAACCAGATCCCGAATTGCGCCCTCTTTGATAAGCGCGCCGTCCAGATCCTCGCGGTCCAGAGAGGTCAGAATGGTCACGGCCAGAATTTTCAGATCCTTGCCAGCAGCGCCTTCCTTCGCGGCCTTCACCACATAGGGGTCACCATGCACAGTCAGGAAGTCCAGATCGAACTGCGCCAGACCACGCACGGCGTTCTCAACGGTTGCGCCGATATCAAACAGTTTCATGTCCAGAAAAATGCGTTTGCCGTGCTCTGCCTTCAGCTCGTTGGCCAAAGCAAGGCCACCGCCTGTCAGCATCCCCAGACCGATTTTATAAAAAGACACGGCATCGCCGATCTGTTCGGCCAGCTTTAGGCCTTGCAGGGCGTTGGCGACATCAAGGGCGACGATCAGGCGGTCATCTGACATGGGAAAGGCTCCGGGAACTGGCGTGAGGACAAAATTGCCCCTCTCTAAGAGCAACGCGCCGCCGGAGCAACCCTAGCCCGCGTGCTCCATGACGCGGGGCATCGCATGTTTATCAATGTCCAGCGGGGTCTTTGCAAATTCGGGAAGGCGACGAAGTTGGCGGATAGCTTCTTGCGCGAATTGGGCGTTCAGGCCGTGCAGGCCACCAACCCCACTGTAGGGCATGTCGCAATCAACGATCACTGCGGGGCCATGCGCCAAACAGACACGCGCTTTGCCTTTGCATCGACCGCCCGGTGTTATCTCTCGCTCAAGAAGATCGACGCGCACAACTTTCATAAAATACTCCCTAGCTTTGCGATGGGTATCGCAAGGGGGCGTTAACAAACCCCTAGCAACGAAAAACTTGTCGCTTTCACGCAGGTTATTCTTGAATTGTAACAGGCAATTGCCAAATTGAGGGTGAGGCCCAAGAATGGGGCGTGCCGCAAAGCGGGCGCCAGACCGTAACAGGGCGCTTATAAAAAGGAGAGACCCATGGACTTAAACAAGTTCACGGAGCGGTCGCGCGGATTTATTCAAGCAGCGCAGACCATCGCTATGCGGGAAAACCACCAGCGGTTGCTTCCCGAACATTTGCTCAAAGCATTGATGGATGACGATCAGGGGCTGGCCTCTAATCTTATCAAACGCGCAGGCGGTGCGCCCAACCGCGTGGTCGAGTCCGTCGATCTGGCGGTGTCCAAAATTGCGCGCGTGTCTGGCGATGCGGGGCAGGCCTATATGGACAACGCTTTGGTGCGGGTTCTGGACGAGGCCGAAAAGGTCGCCAAGAAAGCAGGCGACAGCTTTGTGCCGGTCGAGCGGATTTTGATGGCCTTGGCTTTGGTCAAGTCCAAAGCGCGCGACGCACTAGAGGCGGGGGCCGTGAATGCGCAGGCATTAAACGGGGCCATCAACGATATTCGCAAAGGGCGCACCGCTGATAGTGCCACGGCCGAAGAGGGCTATGACGCGTTGAAGAAATACGCTCAGGATCTGACTGAACGCGCGCGCGAGGGCAAGGTTGACCCTATCATCGGTCGGGACGACGAAATTCGCCGTGCCATGCAGATACTCAGCCGTCGCACCAAGAACAATCCCGTGCTTATTGGTGAGCCGGGCGTCGGTAAAACCGCAATCGCCGAGGGTCTTGCCCTGCGGATCGTGAATGGTGATGTGCCGGAATCCTTGCGCAACAAACAGCTTTTGGCCTTGGACATGGGCGCGTTGATTGCTGGCGCGAAATACCGCGGTGAATTTGAAGAACGTCTGAAAGCGGTTTTGACCGAAGTGACCGAGGCCGCAGGCGATATCATCCTGTTCATCGACGAGATGCACATGCTGGTCGGCGCCGGAAAAACCGATGGGGCCATGGATGCCGCCAACCTGATCAAGCCAGCCTTGGCTCGGGGCGAGCTGCACTGTGTTGGCGCGACCACGTTGGATGAATACCGCAAACACGTCGAAAAAGACGCGGCCTTGGCGCGGCGGTTCCAGCCTTTGGTGATCGAAGAACCGACGGTTGAGGACACGATTTCCATCCTGCGCGGGATCAAAGAGAAATACGAACTGCACCACGGTGTGCGAATCTCGGACAGCGCGCTGGTGTCGGCCTCGACCCTAAGCCACCGCTATATCACCGACCGCTTCCTGCCTGACAAAGCCATCGACCTTGTGGACGAGGCCGCGAGCCGGCTGCGGATGGAGGTCGATTCCAAGCCAGAAGAGCTGGACGCGCTGGACCGCCAGATCCTGCAAATGCAGATCGAGGCCGAAGCGTTGCGACTTGAGGATGATGCGGCGTCTAAAGACCGGCTGGGCAAGCTTGAGAAAGATCTGGCGGACCTTCAGGACCGCTCGGCCGAACTGACCGCCAAATGGCAGGCCGGTCGTGACAAGCTGGCCTCGGCAAGGGATCTAAAAGAGCAGTTGGATCTGGCCCGCGCGGATCTGGAAATCGCCAAGCGTGAGGGCAATCTGGCAAAGGCCGGAGAGCTGTCTTATGGCGTGATCCCAGCGCTTGAAAAGCAATTGTCCGAGGCCGAAGAGTCCGAGCAGGACATGATGGTGGAAGAAGCCGTACGTCCTGAGCAGATTGCTGCGGTGGTGGAGCGTTGGACGGGCATTCCGACCTCGAAAATGCTTGAAGGCGAACGCGAGAAACTCTTGCGCATGGAAGAAGATCTGCATCGTCGGGTCATCGGGCAAAGCCCAGCGGTCCGAGCTGTCTCGAACGCTGTACGCCGCGCGCGTGCCGGTTTGAACGACGAAAACCGCCCATTAGGGTCGTTCCTTTTCCTCGGGCCAACCGGCGTCGGGAAAACCGAGCTGACCAAAGCGGTGGCCGAGTTCCTGTTTGACGATGACAACGCCATGGTGCGGATTGATATGTCGGAATTCATGGAGAAACATTCGGTGGCCCGTCTGATCGGCGCGCCTCCGGGTTATGTGGGCTATGACGAGGGGGGTGTGCTGACCGAAGCGGTACGCAGGCGGCCCTATCAGGTGGTGCTGTTTGACGAAGTCGAAAAGGCGCATCCTGATGTGTTCAACGTGTTGTTGCAGGTTCTTGACGACGGTGTACTGACCGATGGTCAGGGCCGGACCGTGGATTTCAAGCAAACGCTGATCATTCTGACGTCAAATCTGGGTGCGCAGGCCCTCAGTCAATTGCCCGACGGCGCCGATGCGGCACAGGCCAAACGGGATGTAATGGATGCGGTGCGGGCCCATTTCCGCCCCGAGTTCCTGAACCGGCTGGACGAGACGATCATCTTTGATCGCCTTGCGCGTGCTGACATGGACGGCATCGTTGACATTCAGCTGGCGCGACTGATGAAACGGCTCGCGGCCCGCAAGATCGAGATCTCTTTGGATGAGGATGCGCGGAAATGGCTGGCGGACGAAGGCTATGACCCGGTCTTTGGCGCGCGTCCTTTGAAACGCGTGATCCAACGTGCCTTGCAGAACCCCTTGGCAGAGATGCTTTTGGCCGGTGATGTGAAGGATGGCGAAACGATCCCTGTAACAGCCACGCCAGAAGGTCTGATGATCGGCGAACGGCTTGGGGCGTCTGGGTCACCACGGCCTGACGACGCCGTGGTTCACTAAAGCTGCGGTGTATTAACGAAGAAACGGCGGGCCTAGGTCCGCCGTTTTTGCAACAATTGTCACGAAAATGATCGCAAGCTCGGGGGCTTTGTGATTTGCGCATCTGCCCCCTGTCTCTCACATTACCGCCAGCCAAATCAGCAGGAGAGCAGATTGATGTCCATGGAACGCGCCTTTTATGTAGTCGAGCTTCTCGGGTTGTTGTTTGTCTGGGCCGTCGGTCTGGTCGCGCTGCTGGCTGTCGTTCTGTTCGTTATTGACCGGGCGCAGACGCAGGACGCCATCCGGCGGAATTATCCTGTCATCGGCCGGTTTCGGCACATCTTTTCCGAATTGGGAGAGTTTTTCCGGCAGTATTTCTTTGCCATGGACCGCGAGGAAATGCCGTTCAACCGCGCACAGCGCGAGTGGATCGGGCGGGCGAGTGCTGGCAAGTCTAATTCCATCGCTTTCGGTTCGACCCGCAATACATCCGTGCCCGGCACGCCGATCTTCGCCAATGCACCGTTTCCGCCGTTGGATGACGAGTTCGCCAAATCTGAACCGCTTTTGATCGGCCCCACCGCGCGGGAACCCTATGCTGCCCCGTCGTTCTTCAACATCTCGGGCATGAGCTATGGGGCCTTGTCGCGTCCTGCTGTCACGGCGCTCAGCAAAGGCGCGGCAAAGGCTGGCGTTTGGCTGAACACGGGTGAGGGCGGCATGTCTCCGTTCCACCTCGAAGGAGGCTGCGACATCGTCTATCAAATCGGCACGGCGAAATATGGCGTGCGCGATGCCGAGGGCAATCTGTCAGATGACCGGCTGAAAGAGGTGGCCGCAACGCCTCAGGTCAAGATGATCGAGTTGAAACTGGCGCAGGGGGCAAAGCCCGGCAAGGGCGGCATTCTGCCGGGCTCGAAAGTGAACGCCGAGATTGCGAAAGTTCGCGGCATTCCCGAGGGCCAAGCCAGCCTGTCCCCCAATCGACACAGTGAAATCGCGTCCTTTGACTCGCTGTTGGATTTCGTCGCCCATCTTCGAGACGTGAGCGGTTTGCCCGTGGGTATCAAAACCGTCGCCGGCTCGCAGATCGTTTTGGAGGAAATGTTCCAGGTCTTTGCCGAACGCCCTGATGATGTGCCTGATTTCATCACCATCGATGGTGGTGAGGGCGGCACCGGAGCCGCGCCGATGCCTTTGATGGATCTGGTTGGCATGTCCGTGCGCGAAGCCCTGCCCATGCTCGCAGATCTGCGTAAAGCCTATGGGTTCCAAGACCGCATTCGCCTGATCGCCAGTGGCAAGCTGGTCAACCCTGGTGACGTCGCCTGGGCGCTGGCCTCGGGCGCGGATTTTGTGACCTCGGCCCGCGGATTTATGTTCTCTCTGGGCTGCATTCAGGCGCTCAAGTGTAACAAAAACACCTGCCCGACCGGTATCACCACACATGACCCCAGATTTCAAAAGGGTCTGGTTGTCGAAGACAAATACCAAAAAGTCGCGCGCTATGCCGAAGGCATCATTTCTGACGTGGAAACTATTGCCCATTCCGTCGGCGTCAGCGAACCCCGCAAACTGCGCCGTCGCCATGTACGCATCGTCGGAGACGCCGGGAAATCGGTGCCTTTGGGCTAGGGGTGTTGATATTGGCGATGGATTTGGCGTTTGGCGAGGGGTGATATGTGAGGGAAGGACGCCGTTGGAGGTGGCCTTCTTGCACCTCTGTCGCTAGTGTCGCGCTCAAATACCCTAACGTGTCGCGGCGATAGCAGATGCTTTTATTCTTCCCCAAATTCGACAACGAGGTTCACGCCAACAAGGATGTTGTCCAATTCCCATTGCATCTATCGCGCCACTTAAAAGAGCCGTTGATCGTCGCGTCGGAAAGCGCCGAGCGGAACTTTTGCGACTATAGCAGCAAACGCGTTTCTTCGTTTCGAGCCTTTGTGCGCTTGGTTGCAAAGCATCGGGATGAAACCGTCGTCTTGTTTTTCCTAACCGGCACGACGAAAACTCGCGCAATTCTATTAAAATTGTTGTTTCCGAAGCTGCGGATCGTTGTGAAATCGGATCAGAACGAAGCAAAGTTTCGCATTGGCAGACATCTGACGAGCTTTTGGCGCCGTGAGGGTTTCTTCTCGCGGCCTTTAATCAACAGGCTGTTTTATCGATCGGTAAGCCAGATCTGTGTTGAGACGTCCTCGGTTTATCGGCAGTTCGCAGCGCTAGAGAACGTTGGACATAAATTCACGCACGTTCCAAACGGAAGCAGTGTGATCCCAAACCTGTCTGAAAAGAAAAATACGATCGTCTTTGTGGGACGCTATGATGCGGAACAGAAGAATTTTTCGCTTTTGTTGGATGCCCTTAAGAAAATTTCCGGCTCTTTGCACGACTGGAACGTCGAGGTGATCGGCGGCCAAGAGAAAGAGTCTGATTTTTTACCCGTTACCTATTTGGGTATGCGTCCTCATGCGGAAACAATAGAGCACATGCGGGCGGCGAAAGTCCTGGCTTTGAGTTCCTTGTATGAAGGCAGCCCCATCGTTTTCTCCGAAGCTAAGGCTGCAGGCTGCGCCATCATGACGACCGATGTCTCATCCGCTGGCGATTATGTCACCAGCACCAATGACGGGGCGATTGCCCAGATTTCGGTAGAACACTACGCAGAGGCTTTGAAGGAGCTGCTGCAAAGATGCGAGCAGGGTCAGATCGATTTCGCTGATATTCAAACCCAGTACTTTGAAAGGTTCGACTGGGACAAAAACACTGGAAAAGTCGCGGCCAAGCTGACCAGCTAGCGTCAGGCGGACCCGCCGAAATCCAAGCGCGCGCTGCGGTCTACGCCTCGAATTGTTACAATCCCCCCACGTCTAAGTGAGAAGGCGTGGTTTGGCTTGTCAGCGCGAAACGACTACATCACTCTCAAAGCAAATAGGAGAGACAGATGGCCTACCGCTGGAAAAATGACCTGACCCACGACGACGTGACACCACATGCTGCGTTTATGAACCGCCGCCAGATTATGGCCGGCCTTGCAGGCGCTGGGCTTGCGACAACCGTGGGCGCAGGGCAAGCGAAAGCGGCCACACTGGAGCCTGACAGCTTCGAGGTCATCACGACCTACAATAACTTCTATGAGTTTGGCACAGGCAAAGACGACCCTGCCAAGAATGCGCATACGTTGACGACCTCTCCGTGGACTGTGAAGATTGACGGTCTGGTGGACAACCCGGGCGATTATTCGTTCGAGGACATTATGTCCAAGATGACAATCGAGGAACGTATCTATCGTTTCCGCTGCGTCGAAGCATGGTCCATGGTTGTGCCTTGGAACGGATTTGAGCTGGCCGACCTGTTGAACATGGCAGGCGTGAAATCCCGCGCCAAATATGTGGCCTTTGAAACGCTGGTGCGTCCCGAAGAAATGCCCGGTCAACGCTTCCGCACTTTGGACTGGCCTTATGTCGAAGGCCTGCGTCTGGACGAAGCCATGCACCCGCTGACCCTGATGGCGACAGGTATTTATGGCAAAGACATGCCAAAACAGAACGGCGCACCGATCCGTCTGGTTGTGCCTTGGAAATACGGCTTCAAGTCGATTAAATCCATCGTCCGGATTACCCTGACAGACAAACAGCCTCCGACCAGCTGGAACAAAGCCAACGCGCGTGAATACGGGTTCTATTCCAATGTGAACCCGAATGTGGATCACCCACGCTGGTCTCAGGCCTCGGAACGGACAATCGGCGGCGGTCTGTTTGCGCGCCGCAAGGAAACCCTGATGTTCAACGGATATGAGGACGAAGTCGCCAGCCTTTATGAAGGCATGGATCTGACTCGCTTCTATTGATCCAATCGCACAAACAGATCGTGACGGGCCAAGCCCTGGGTCGTCACGATCTTCGATAAGCAAATCTCGGGCCGCGCGAATTACCAAACGCGGACCGAGGCAGGCGCTCACAATTCAAGCCAAGTACGCCTAAGGCTTGCCGACCTCACCCACCGTCCCTGTCACCTGATGCGGAGAGAAGAAATGGTTCAAACACTCAACACACAATTGCGCCGTATTCCTGTCTGGCTGGTTTACACTTTGGGCGCGCTTTATCCGGTTTGGCTCTTGTACCAAGGTCTGACCGGCGGCCTCGGCGTCGACCCGGTTAAGGTCATGGAGCATGCGCTGGGCGAGCGTGCCCTGCAGTTGTTGATCCTTGGGTTAGCGGTTACGCCTTTGCGTCAGCGCCTTGGGCTGAACCTGATGAAATTCCGCCGCGCGATCGGGGTGATCGCTTTCTTCTATGTGTTTGCGCATCTTTTGGTCTGGCTTGTTCTGGACGTTCAGATCCTGTCTCAGGTCTGGGCCGATATCCTGAAACGCCCCTATGTGACGATTGGTATGGCTGGGTTTGTACTGATGATCCCGCTGGCTGTGACGTCCAACAACTGGTCCGTGCGTAAGCTGGGCCCAACATGGCGCAAGCTGCACAAGCTAACCTATGCGGCCTGTTTGCTCGGTGGATTGCACTTCGTCTGGCTGGTCAAAGGCTTTCAACTAGAGCCACTGATCTATCTGGGGGTGATTGTGGGGCTTCTGGCGCTGCGACTGCCCAAACGCAGCAAACGTGTTGGCGCGGCTCAAAAGGCCTAAGTCAGGCGAATCTCAAAAGAATCTCCGGCCCAAGACGAATCCCGGCCGTGCAGTTTTAGAAGAGTCGACGGCATCTGCCACAATATCTTGATTTAATGCGACACGACCCGGCCTTAGGGCTGGGTCGTTTGCGTATGTCAAAGGTTGTGATGTGGGGCTCTCAATCGCTTAAGTATCTGTTTTTATTAAAGTAAGTGCAAAAAACTAAACTTTTTGCAGAAAGATCGAAAAAGGGTGTTGCGACTCTTTGCGAGTAGGCATAGAACGCCCCTCACCGGAGCGGCGGCGACGCGGTTTTGGTAGAAATCTTGAGGTTAGTGAGGCGGGGCGCGCCGGAAGTTAGGGCGCATCTGGTCTTGTTTGTCTCTTCGGCAGTTA
>NZ_CAXREH010000086.1:0-13595 GCF_964229375.1 Cognatishimia sp. | reverse complement strand
GCGCAATGGTTTCAGTCAATTTTTTCCTTGCGAAAGCAACAACCTAACAAGATGTTGAACTTTTTTCTTGGATCGCGGAAAAACGGGCGAAATATCCGGCGATATCGTCATATTTCCGTCGTATTGGGTATTGCTTCGATGGATTTCCCTCCCTAAGCCTCTTCGCAGGTGCAGAAACATTTCCAAGGGAGAGGGTCCGCCATGACAGAATTTAAGAAAATTCTTGTTGCCAACCGAGGTGAAATCGCCATCCGCGTCATGCGAGCAGCCAATGAAATGGGCAAGCAGACGGTTGCCGTTTTCGCCGAAGAGGACAAACTTGGCCTGCACCGATTTAAGGCAGACGAAGCCTATCGGATCGGCGAAGGCATGGGCCCTGTGGCGGCCTATCTCTCGATTGACGAGATCATCCGAGTTGCGCGCGAATGTGGCGCGGATGCAATCCACCCGGGCTATGGTCTGCTGTCTGAGAACCCCGATTTCGTCGACGCCTGTGCTGCCAACGGCATCACCTTCATCGGCCCCAAAGCGGAAACCATGCGCGCCCTGGGCGACAAAGCCAGCGCACGTCGCGTGGCCATCGAAGCGGGCGTGCCGGTCATTCCTGCAACCGAGGTGCTGGGCGATGACATGGAGGCTATCAAAGCTGAGGCGAAAGAGGTTGGTTATCCTTTGATGCTGAAAGCGTCCTGGGGTGGCGGTGGTCGCGGCATGCGGCCGATCTTCGGAGAAGATGAACTCGAAGAAAAAGTTCTTGAGGGCCGTCGCGAAGCCGAAGCCGCCTTTGGCAATGGCGAGGGATATCTGGAAAAGATGATCACCCGCGCACGTCACGTCGAAGTCCAGATTATGGGCGACAAACATGGCGGCATGTATCACCTGTTTGAACGCGACTGCTCGGTTCAGCGCCGTAACCAAAAAGTCGTCGAACGTGCGCCTGCGCCTTACCTGAGCGACGAACAGCGTCAGGAAATCTGCGAGCTGGGCTATAAGATCTGCAAGCACGTGAACTATGAATGTGCTGGCACCGTCGAATTCTTGATGGATATGGAAAGCGGCAAATTCTACTTCATCGAAGTGAACCCGCGCGTTCAGGTGGAACACACTGTCACCGAAGAAGTCACCGGAATCGACATCGTTCAGTCCCAGATCCTGATCGCCGAAGGCAAAACCATCGCCGAGGCAACCGGCAAGACTGCGCAGGAAGACGTGCGTCTGAACGGTCACGCGTTGCAGACCCGCGTCACAACTGAAGATCCGCTGAACAACTTTATTCCTGACTATGGCCGCATCACGGCCTATCGCTCGGCCACTGGCATGGGCATTCGTCTGGACGGCGGCACCGCTTATGCGGGCGGCGTTATCACCCGTTATTACGACTCGCTGTTGACCAAGGTTACCGCCTGGGCTCCCACCCCTGAAAAGGCGATTGCCCGTATGGACCGCGCGCTGCGCGAATTCCGCGTGCGGGGCGTGTCCACCAACATTGCTTTCGTGGAAAACCTGCTAAAGCACCCGACCTTCCTGTCCAATGAATACACCACCAAATTCATTGACGAAACCGACGATCTGTTCCGCTTTAAAAAGCGTCGCGACCGCGGTACGAAAGTGCTGACCTATATCGCGGATATTTCGGTGAACGGACATCCGGAAACCGAAGGTCGCGCGGCACCTGCCTCTGATTTGAAACCGGCAATTGCGCCTGAAAAACGGACCGACCCAGCGATGGGTACGCGCAACCTGTTGGAGCAAAAGGGTGCGCAGGCGGTGGCCGACTGGATGAAAAAGCAGAAGCAACTTCTGCTGACCGACACCACCATGCGCGATGGCCACCAGTCTTTGCTGGCAACCCGCATGCGCTCGATCGACATGTTGAAAGTGGCGCCAAGCTATGCCGCGAACCTGCCGCAGCTGTTCTCGATGGAATGCTGGGGCGGCGCGACCTTTGACGTGGCGTATCGCTTCTTGCAGGAATGCCCTTGGCAACGCCTGCGCGATCTGCGCGAAGCCATGCCAAACCTGATGACGCAAATGTTGTTGCGCGCATCAAACGGCGTTGGCTACACCAACTATCCTGACAACGTCGTGCAAAGCTTTGTGGCCGAGGCCGCAAAAGGCATCGACGTGTTCCGTGTGTTTGACAGCCTGAACTGGGTCGAAAACATGCGTGTTGCAATGGATGCAGTCGTGGAAAGCGGCAAGATCTGTGAAGGCACCGTCTGTTATACCGGCGACATTCTGGATCCAAACCGCGCGAAGTATGACATCAAATACTATGTCGGCATGGCCAAGGAGCTCGAGGCCGCAGGCGCGCATGTTTTGGGTCTGAAAGACATGGCTGGCCTGCTGAAACCAGCCTCTGCCCGCCAGTTGATCCGCGCGTTGAAAGAAGAGACCGGCCTGCCGATCCACTTCCACACGCACGACACCTCTGGCATTGCAGGCGCAACCATTCTGGCGGCCGCTGATGCCGGCGTTGATGCGGTTGACGCAGCGATGGACGCTTTCTCTGGCGGCACATCTCAGCCGTGCATGGGGTCGATCATCGAAGCGTTGCGCAACACAGACCGTGACACAGGGATCGACATCACTGCGGTGCGCGAAATCAGCGACTATTGGGAAGCTGTGCGCGCGCAATACGCGGCATTTGAAAGCGGCCTCGCAGCCCCTGCTTCAGAAGTCTATCTGCACGAGATGCCCGGTGGTCAGTTTACCAACCTTAAGGCCCAGGCGCGCAGCCTTGGTCTGGAAGAACGCTGGAGCGACGTTGCACAAACCTATGCAGACGTGAACCAGATGTTTGGCGACATCGTCAAAGTGACACCGTCGTCGAAAGTTGTTGGCGACATGGCGCTTTTGATGGTCAGCCAAGGCCTCACCCGTGAGGATGTGGAAAGCCCTGACAAAGATGTGGCCTTCCCTGACTCTGTCGTCGACATGATGCGCGGCAATTTGGGACAGCCTCCGGGTGGTTTCCCAGAAAGCATCGTCGACAAGGTTCTAAAGGGCGAGAAGCCAAATGTAGCACGCCCCGGCGCACACCTTGCTCCGGTTGACCTGGAAGCGACCCGCGCAGAGCTGTCTAAAGAGTTGGAAGGCTTCAGCGTCGATGACGAGGATCTGAACGGTTATCTGATGTACCCGAAGGTCTTCAAAGACTACATGGGCCGCCACCGCCAGTATGGTCCGGTGCGCGCCCTGCCGACGCGCACGTTCTTCTATGGTATGGAGCCCGGCGAAGAGATCACGGCAGAGATCGATCCGGGCAAGATTCTGGAAATCCGTCTGCAGGCCGTTGGTGAGACCGACGAGAACGGCGAGGTCAAAGTCTTCTTTGAACTCAATGGTCAGCCACGTGTGATCCGCGTGCCGAACCGCTTGGTGAAATCTGCAACCGCCGCGCGTCCGAAAGCCGAAGTGGGCAACGCCAATCACGTCGGCGCGCCAATGCCGGGTGTTGTTGCATCGGTCGGGGCCATCGTGGGGCAAGAGGTCCAGGAAGGCGACCTGCTGTTGACCATCGAAGCCATGAAGATGGAAACCGGCATCCACGCGGAACGCGACGCGGTCGTCAAGGCGGTGCACGTTCAAGCCGGCGGGCAAATCGACGCCAAAGACCTGCTGGTCGAGCTGGAATAACCTGAAAGGCCCTGACGCAAAGTCAGGGCCTTTTTGTTTGACCCGAGACAGCGGCACCCTAAGCTTCGCTTAAGCCCAATGCGCCAAGTAAGAGTTAAGCTGCCATGTCCGTAACCATCACACCCATCTATGCCGCCCTGATCGCCTTTATCTTTTTTGCGCTGTGCTGGCGCGTGATCGCCTATCGCCGCGCACATCGCCTTTCGATCGGCGATGAAGGCAATCGCAGCCTGTTGCGCCGCATGCGCGCGCAGGCCAATTGCGCGGAATATGCACCCTTTGGCTTGTTGCTGTTGCTGATGCTCGAGGTGCAAGGCGCGCCCGCCGCTCTTGTTCACGGCTTGGGCCTGTGCCTGCTGGCCGGCCGCGCCGCGCACGCCTATGGTTTCGCGGCCAAGCCCATGAACCTTCCGATGCGTCAACTGGGGATGGTTTTGACGTTCGTACAGCTGCTTGTGACCAGCGGCGTGCTCTTGGCGCGCGCGGTGATGTAGGAGCGCTGGGGACGCCTGCGGAAATCCACCCTGACGGTACTAGCCCCGCCAGAAGCGCAACCCAAGGGCGTATTTGGTACGGTTTCTATACGTTTGTACAACCCAATTTGAAGTGTACGGTCCGCCAGAATTATTTGGCTACACTTTTACAATGACTATAGCGATCACACCTTTTTATGCGGCCTCTGTGCTGTTTATTTACCTCGCGCTCTCGATGCGCGTCATAGAATTCCGTCGCACATTTAGAATTTACGACGGCGATGAGGGCAACCCCAGCCTTATCCGGCGAATGCGCGCGCAAGCCAATTGTGCGGAATACGCGCCGATCGGTCTCGTTCTGCTTTTGATGCTGGAACTGCAAGGATGGCCGCCCCTCTTTGTTCATGCATTGGGGGCGTGCCTGTTGCTCGGGCGGGCGTCACATGCCTATGGTGTGATCTCAAAGCCGATCAACTTCACGATGCGAAATCTAGGCATGTTGCTGACCTTTGCGCAGATTATTGCCACCTGCGCTCTGCTGGTCGTGCGCGCTTTGATGTAACCCCTATCGGCGACGTTTGCTGAAGCTGCTGTCAGGCGTGCCCATGTGACACCGCGGGATCACTGGATAGTCGTTGGTTAGGAAATAGGCGTAAGTGCCGTTGGGATACTCTGCTGTCACCACATTTGCCCCATTGCATTGATCTAAGGTGCCAGAGCCTGCGACAAAGACATAGTCCTGCACAAATGTGCCATCATAGTCGCCGCTTGGCTGGCTGCCGCCGGGGCGATTGCCCGATCTCAGGCGATAGGAACTGGTCATCTCAACCACTTCTCCATCCACCTCTGCGGTGATCGCATAAATCGGAAATCCATCCGCGGCATAGCCGATCAACGGCGAAGCCTTGGAACTGGACCATCCCAGATCCTGCATGAGCCCCACGGGCAGTCCGTGATAGTGGTATGCGCCCGTCGGCTGAACATGCCCAAAGTTCGCATCCAGCCCCAACGGGATCGCACCGCCCAGAGCCTCATAGTTCCAGCCGGATCGCCGGTCACCTTTCCAGACCTCGGCAGTGCCTGGATCAAAGGGCACCCCGTTGACCGCGACACCAAACAAAGTTCCTCGCTTCTGCGTCGGACTGCTGCGCAGCTTGGGATTGGCCGGCATCGAGAACCTATAATTCTGCGCCGAGATGCGGCTGGGGTTCCCTCGATTCGGGAACCGTCCAACTTGGTGATCGGGAATGCCATTGGACGTAATGATCCGCTTGGACCCGCGCTGCGTGATCGAAACCTGACCACCTGATTTGGTCTGATTGGCTCGCACCAGTGACAGCTCTTGCGCCTCGGTTGCTGTATGCGCGCGTGCTGGGGGCGCCCCTGTGCGTCGACCTGAACAACCAGCCCCAGAACCAGGGCGCTGGCGGCGAGTGCGGTGGTGGTGAGTGTTGCTGCTTTTGACATGGTGTCCTCCTCGATTTTGCCTAAGGCATCACCAACACAGGCCCCTGGCCGTCTTCGCCGAAATCCAGAACTGCGGTGAAGATCCCAGGAACATCGCCCTCAAAACTCAGAGCCACCCGAGTTTTGGCCTGCCCGCCACCATCAATGGTCAAAAAGATCGCCTCGGTCGCGGCCGCTCCGGGCGCAGCAATCGAAAAGAGCGTCACGGCATGAGGTGCCAGATTAAAGATCGACACCGACAGGATCAGGGATGTGCCATCAAACGACTCGACCTCGGCATCCGCGATGATGTCGGCCGCGCTGTGGTCCTCATGCGCCAAGGCCAAGCTTGGCAGGGACACCGCCGCCGCCAGAAACAGGCGACGTGAAAGACGGGGGTATGTTGGATCTGCTGTCTTCATGCTGACTAACACGTGGCGCACACCAAGTTCCGTCGCTTTCCGGAATATTTTTTTGACATAGCTGCATTTTTTCCCTTGCGGCTGGCGGGCAGAGTTTATATCCCACGCCTCACCAAAGGAAGCGGGCGTAGCTCAGGGGTAGAGCATAACCTTGCCAAGGTTAGGGTCGGGCGTTCGAATCGCCTCGCCCGCTCCAATTGGTACACTGACGATGGCATGCGGGCGTAGCTCAGGGGTAGAGCATAACCTTGCCAAGGTTAGGGTCGGGCGTTCGAATCGCCTCGCCCGCTCCATCGCAGACACCAAGCGGTTTTGGCGCTTGAACATAATCCTCCCAAAATTCTAATGTGATCGCGTAGTGCTAAGAGACCTTTATCGTATGAGAATTGCTCAGATTTTTAGCCATAGCGGCGTGAATGGTGTGACCACCAGCGGCCGAATGATTTTGCAGGGATTGCTTGCGCGCGGCCATGCGCTAACCGTATTTCATCGCCCCAATGCCTGGTTCGTCGACAAAGACTATGACGGCGACATAACGTTTCACGAAGTGGACATGGGCGTCCGCTTGTTGAACTACAAAGAAATCACCCGAGTACAGTCAATTTGCGCTGATCAAGGCGTTGAAATCCTGCACAGCCACGGTGACGTGGCATCACGCGTAACCAGCCACATCCGCGTATTTGGCAAACTTCCGACAGTGGCCACGCGGCACAACATGAGTTTCCACCCGCATTGGCGATTTCAGAACGCCGTCATCGCACCCAGTCAAGCCACAGCGGACGATTTGCGGCGTCAGCATCTGGTTGCGCGAAAGCGCCTGCATGTGGTCCCAAATTTCCTGCTTGAGCAGTCACGTTTTCAGCGCAGCGAAAGCACGCGTGGCGAGATGCGCAAAAGCCTTGGAATTCCAAGTAACGCTTTTGTCCTTCTTTCTGTCGGCAGCGTTGAGACCCGTAAGAACCAAAGCGCAGCTCCTGCGCTCATCAAAGCGCTGGAAGACATGGGTGTTCTCGCGCATCTGATACTGGTTGGGGGGCACGCTGGCGACGAGGCCACCAAGGTCGAGACCGAGGCAGAGCGTCTGGGCGTCCAATCACGTCTCCACATTATCGGCCACAGCACCGAGGTGCCCGTCTTTTTGCAGTGCAGTGACGCGTTTTTAAGCACTTCCAAAGCAGAACAGGCATCCATCGCACTGCTGGAAGCTATGGCCGCTGGTTTGCCCACCTATTGCACCGACACTGGGTCCGCTAAGGAAATCATCCGCAACGGGCAAACCGGATACTTGCTGGACTTGGCCAATTCCAAGCCAGCACTGCAAGACATGGCGCGCCTGGCTGCGTCGCCCGACGCGCTGTCGAAAGCGTCAGTCGCCGCGCGCAATCATTTCGAACAGAGTTTTTCGGCCGCAGCCATCCTGCCCCAGCTTGAGCGGCTTTATCAGCAACTGGCTCACGGGTGACCCACCAAAGCTTGCGCAACTAAGCGGCTCATTCACTTGAGTATTTCGAATATGACTCTATAAATCGGGCCAAGCAAAACAGGACAGGTCTTATGCGGACAGCCAGCGTCTCTCGCGCCACTGCGGAAACCAAAATCTCTGTCGAGATCAATCTGGACGGAACCGGTGCCTATGACAACCAAACCGGCGTTGGGTTCTTTGACCACATGCTGGACCAGCTGTCTCGGCACTCGCTGATCGATATGACGATCCGGGCCGAAGGCGACCATCACATCGACGACCATCATACGGTCGAAGACACCGGTATCGCTTTGGGGCAGGCTTTGGTGCAGGCTTTGGGCGATAAACGCGGGATCCGTCGGTACGGCGAATGCCACCTGCCGATGGATGACGCGCAGGTGCGCGCGGCATTGGATTTGTCGGCGCGTCCGTTTTTGGTTTGGAACGTGGACATCCCAACCCAGAAAATCGGTCAGTTCGACACCGAATTGGTCCGCGAATTTTTCACGGCCTTTGCGACGCACGGCGGGATCACGCTGCATATTGACCAGCTTCACGGGGTGAACAGCCACCATATCGTCGAGGCGGCGTTCAAGGCCGTGGCGCGGGCTTTGCGCATCGCGGTTGAAACCGACCCGCGCAAAGAAAGCGATATACCCTCGACCAAAGGGACGCTTTAAGCGACCGCGACGTTGCGGCGACTTTGACGGCGCAACAGCCATTCTGCAAACAGCGCGTTGGGCACCCAACACAGCCATGCCACAAGCGTGTAGCCTGTTTCAAACCCCATGGTTGCAGCCAGAATGGGGAGATAGACCCGCAATGTGACTGCAGCCAAAGTCAACGCAGCAGACCGTATCATCCAGCGGCGATGCGCGGCGATATCGCGCTGCAAAGCTAAGCGGATCGCATTGGCGGTTACGATCAGCCACAGAACCCCAAGTGTGGCAAACCCTGCGCCAGCCAGCTGACCGGCCTCTGTCGTGAGGGCAAGCCAGATGCCTGACAGCCCCCCGATTAGGATCGACACGCCGTAAAGCCGCCCGAGCCAACGGTGCAAGGCCAACTTGCGCGTGCGCAGGCGGGACCAGAATTGAAACGGCACCACCGCGAGCGCCACGGTTGCGCCTGCGACGTGGCCGTAAAACGCCAATGGACGGTCGAGCGCATGATAGATCATCGTCGGTTGCGCATATTCAATCGCGAGAAATGCAAAGCGCAGGGAAAACAACACCACGATAAACGTCAGCCCCCACAGTATGCCAATGGCCCAACGGACCCGAATGTCCAAAGTCTGCATGATCGCTCCAACTTTACAGTGTCAATTTAACTTTACACTGTAAAAATCATTTTAACTTGACGCTGTCAACCCAGTTGAGCAGATAGGAGCTATGCGTCCGATCACACCTGCCAAGAAACACCACCACGGAAACCTGCGCCCTGCCCTGATCAAGGCGGGTCTGGAGTTGCTGGAAGAAGGCGGTATCGACGCGCTGACCTTGCGCAAATGCGCGGCACGGGCCGGCGTGTCTCATGCGGCCCCGGCGCATCATTTTGACGGTCTGCCCGGACTTAAACAGGCCATAGCGGTCGAAGCATTTCAATTGTTCTCCAATCACTTACAAGGCGCAATCGACTCTGGCGAGCAAACGCCGCGCGGCCGGCTGAAATCGATCTGCCGGGGGTATCTGCAGTTTGGTCTAAGCCATCGCGGGCTATTGAACGTCATTTTCGGATTTGACGGTCTTGCGGCGCTGGCAAACCCCGAGGGCCAAGACGAAGCCCATGCGTATCTGATCCTGCGATCCGTCTGCGCCCCCTTTGTGCCGGACGGAACCGATGCGCGCATCATCGAGGCTCAGGTGTGGTCGCTGATTCACGGCTTTACGCTTCTGTACATCGCAGGCGAATTTGGGTCGCCCCCAGAGCCGATTGAAACCGGGCCTTTTGATCAGGTCATGGCGCTTTTGGATCGCATAGGCACAGAGCCCAGCGCGTGACGCCCCCTGCCTCTTGACGCCCTGCGCATTTGGCGGCAACTGAGAACGCAGAACCACGAAGGACACTCCCATGCTGACAGCCATCATCGACTATGAAAGCGGCAATCTGCACTCTGCGGAAAAGGCCTTTCAACGTATGGCCCAAGAGCTGGATGCTGGCGAAGTGGTCGTAACCTCGGATTCTGACACAGTGGCGCGCGCAGATCGCATCGTGCTGCCGGGCGACGGGGCCTTTCCCGCCTGTGCCGCCGAACTGCGTGGTCACAAAGGTATCTATGACGCCATGGTCGACGCTGTGGAAACCAAGGGGCGCCCGTTTCTGGGCATCTGCGTGGGCATGCAGCTTATGGCGACAACGGGCCATGAATACGAGGAAACCCCGGGGTTGAACTGGGTGGCCGGCGATGTTGAGAAAATACAGCCCAGCGATCCCAATCTAAAGGTTCCCCATATGGGCTGGAACAATCTGGTGATTGAACAGGCGCACCCGCTGCTGGAGGGCGTGTCGTCTGGCGATCACACTTATTTCGTGCATTCCTACCATTTCAAAACACACCGCGCCGAAGACCGTATCGCCTATGTCGACTATGGGCAGGACATAACCGCCATCATCGGTCGCGACACGATGGTTGGCATGCAGTTTCACCCAGAGAAAAGCCAGCACGTCGGCCTGCGCATGATCGGGAACTTCCTGACCTGGACGCCCTAGGGCCGCCCCCACATCCCACATAAAAAAGAGCGCCCCAAAGGGACGCTCTTGCCACCCGACGTAGCTGATCTTAGTTGACGCGGCTCCAGGTGCCACCGTCACGACAGATGCCCAGAACACAGCCAGACACAGCCAGGCTGTTGCCGTTCAGGACCATTTTGGACTTGTAGGTCTTGTCCCGGTCTGGCGACCAGATTTTGCCTTTGCCATAATTGCCGTCACCAAGGTTCTGCATATCCCAGATGATTTTCTTGCCGATGTTGTCGGTTTCCAGAGCAGAGCCATCTGGATTGAACGACTTCACCAGCGTGCCACAGATCGTAGAGCCACAGTTTGTGACCTCGATGTGACCATAGTTGCCATTGTCGTCAGGCACGGTTTTCCAGGTTCCATGCACCGGATCAGCCAAGGCCATAGTCGCGCCAAAAACGGTTGCAGCAGCTGCAATCAAGACGTGTTTCATACGATTTCCTCCCAAATTTGCGAGAATCATGAGACAGAGCTGTTTTTCGATCAACCCTGACTTTGGGTCAGGTTGCATTTCGCATCGCCCCATGCGAAAGCCCCCGTGACCAAAATACAGCAGTTCTTCGCGCTGACAAAACGGAACACGCATCATGATCCTTTACCCTGCAATCGACCTTAAAGACGGCAACGCTGTGCGCCTTTTGCACGGGGATATGGACAAGACGACGGTCTTTAACGACAACCCCGCCGCGCAAGCGATGGAGTTTGTCGAGGCGGGTTGTGACTGGTTGCACCTTGTTGACTTGAACGGCGCCTTCGCGGGCGAACCGGTGAACGCGGCCCCTGTCAAAGAGATCCTGTCACAAACCAAAACGCCAGCTCAGCTTGGCGGCGGCATTCGCGACATGGCAACCATCGAGATGTGGCTGAACCACGGGCTCGCGCGGGTGATCCTTGGGACTGTCGCCGTGGAAAACCCCGACCTTGTGCGCGATGCGGCCAAAGCCTTTCCGGGTCAGGTTGCGGTCGGGATCGACGCGCGCAACGGCTATGTCGCCACCAAAGGCTGGGCCGAAGAGACGGACGTCCAAGTGACGGATCTGGCGAAATCCTTTGAGGACGCGGGCGTCGCGGCGATTATCTACACCGACATCCTGCGTGACGGCGCAATGAAGGGGCCGAACGTGCAGGCGACCGCTGATCTTGCAAATGCGGTTGATATTCCGGTGATCGCGTCGGGCGGCGTCTCTTCGCTAGAAGATCTGCGCGCCTTGAAATCCTGCGGTGCGCCGTTGAACGGGGCGATTTCCGGTCGCGCGCTGTATGACGGTGCGATCGATCTGGGCGAAGCCCTCACCGTGCTGAAAGGTTGACCCGACGCGCCCCGCTCTGGCGGGGCGACGGTTCGGGATCGCCTAGCTTGTGGCAGCCGCAGACAATTTGGCCAAAGCCCCCTGCATTGCCCCCACGAATGGTGCATCTGCTGCAATATCAAGCCCTGCCAGCATCTTGGCGGGATCCTGGTAGGTTAGAAAAACCTGCCCGTCTGCATTTTGATAGGCCAAGGCCTTGAGCGGCAGAAACAGGCCAGCCCGAATATCAGACTGCATCGCAGGCGTCCCGAGCTTCGGGTTGCCAAAGATCAACAGCTCGGCGGGGGCCAGATCCGCACCGACTTTCTGTGCACCACCGGCATGATCCACCCGCGCAAACACCTTTGCACCGGCCGCCTCGACTGCAGCCTGAAGCGCGTCGATGGTGCCTGCGACAGAATTATGAGAGGCGACTGATACAAAATCAGACGAGTGGGTCGATGAAGAGGTCATGGCAAAGCTTTCTGTCGTCAGAGGTCTTAATGTGGTTTCTCAGCAAATAAGCAATGCCTCCCTCACTTCACAGCGCCCGGCCCGTGTTTCTGTTCAACTTTTCTCGATCAGCGCAAAAGCTGCGCCCTTGGCGTCGCCATAAGAAGCGCGTATGACGGCCCCAAGAGGTGCCCCAATGCTGAAAACCCGCCTGATCCCCTGTCTGGATGTTGCCGATGGCCGTGTGGTCAAAGGTGTGAATTTCGTCGGCCTGCGTGATGCGGGTGATCCCGTCGAAGCCGCGCGTGCCTATGATGCTGCGGGTGCCGATGAGATCTGCTTTCTGGACATCCACGCAACCCATGAGAACAGAGGCACCATGTTTGATATGGTGCGCCGCACAGCAGAGCAGTGTTTTGTGCCGCTTACGGTTGGCGGAGGTGTACGCACCAAAGATGACGTACGCGCGCTGTTGCTTGCGGGGGCGGACAAAGTGTCGTTCAACTCGGCCGCTGTGGCCAACCCTGATGTTATTGCCGAAGCCGCCGATCAGTTCGGCAGCCAGTGCATTGTCTGTGCGATTGACGCAAAAACCGTCAGCCCCGGCAAATGGGAGATCTTTACCCACGGCGGGCGCAAGGGCACCGGCATTGATGCTGTGGATTTTGCCAAGCTGGTTGCCTCGAAGGGCGCGGGTGAAATTCTGTTGACCTCGATGGACCGGGACGGCACCAAATCAGGTTTTAATCTGCCGCTGACCAAAGCCATTTCAGATGCGGTCAACGTGCCTGTGATTGCGTCTGGCGGCGTTGGCAACCTGGATCATCTGGTCGAGGGCGTCACCAAAGGCGGCGCGAGTGCGGTGCTTGCGGCGTCTATTTTCCACTTTGGCGAATACACAGTCGGCGAGGCCAAAGAACACATGATCGCCAACGGCATTCCAATGAGGCTGACATGAGCACCCTAGACGACCTCGCAAACACCATTGCAGCGCGCGCAAAAGCCGATCCTGACAGCAGCTGGACAGCCAAGCTGTTGGCCAAGGGCCCCGAAAAATGCGCCGAGAAATTTGGCGAAGAGGCGGTCGAGGCCATTATCGAAGCGGTCAAAGACAACCGCGAGGGTCTGATATCTGAATCCGCCGACGTGCTGTTTCACCTGCTGGTGATGTTGCAATCGCGCGGCGTCGCCTTGGATGACGTGCTTGCAGAGCTGGCCCGCCGTCAGGGCACCAGTGGCATCGCCGAAAAAGCCGCGCGCCCGAAGTCCTAAAAAAACGTCACCCATCAGCGCAGGTTCTGTCGCAAATAGAACTAGACAGGCCTGCCCATTATCCTCCAGAGTACTAGACAGACCTGTTTAGATATATCCACCTCGCCAAAAACAGCGCGGGGCCTTGGGGGAGGACATCATGAAATCTCATTACCGTGCAGTCGTGATTGGTGGCGGCGTCGTTGGCACTTCTGTTCTGTATCATTTGGCGAAATTTGGCTGGAAAGACGTATGCTTGATCGAGCGCAGCATCCTGACCGCAGGATCCAGCTGGCACGCGGCGGGCGGCATTCACGCCCTTAACGCGGACCCCAACATTGCATCGCTTCAGGCCTATACCATCGACCTTCTCAGCGAGATTCAGGAAGAATCAGGTCAGGACATCGGCCTGCACATGACC
>NZ_CAXREH010000085.1:0-18719 GCF_964229375.1 Cognatishimia sp. | reverse complement strand
CTGATCGAATTCCCCCGCGTGGCGAGCAAACTGGCGATGATGGCGGTTGAAATCATGATCGCGCGCCAGCTGACTTATTTCTCGGCCTGGGAAAAAGATAACGACCGTCGCTGCGACCTTGAGGCTGGGATGGCAAAACTGCTTGGTGCACGCGTGGCGTGGGCCGCGGCAGACAACGGGCTTCAGATCCACGGTGGCAACGGCTTTGCGCTGGAATACAGCATAAGCCGCATCCTGTGTGACGCACGTATCCTCAATATTTTCGAGGGTGCCGCCGAGATCCAGGCCCAAGTGATCGCGCGTCGTTTGCTTGGATAATAATCAGGGCGCTGACATCCAATTGCCGATGTGAGCGCCCTCTGACACCAAGTCTTGCTGCAGGTGCAAACTATGCGTACCACTAAAGCATGGCTAAGAATCGTCTCTCTCCGCAAGACTGGATCGCTGCCGCCGTCGCAGCCTTGACCAGCTCGGGCCCCAGCACCTTGCGGGCCGAGACGCTGGCGCGTGACCTGAACACCACCAAAGGCTCGTTCTATTGGCATTTCAAAGATGTGCCGACCTTTCACGAAGCCCTGCTTTTGGCGTGGGAAACCCATGCACAGTCCAAACTACAGGCGCTGCGCGAGGTTGATGCAAAGCCGGTCAGCAAACTGCGTTTGATTGCGGAACTCAGCGCCGAGGCTGGCACAGGGCTGAATACGCCCGGCACGGAAGCTGCCCTGCGGGCCTGGGCACAGGAACACGATCTGGCGCGGGAAACTGTGCAACGGATCGACGCCCAAAGGCTGGAGTTAATCCGAGAGCTTCTGGCCGAAATCGACCTGACCAACGCCGAACTGGCGCACCTGATCTATGCCGCCCAGCTGGGGTTGGACGCGTTGTCTGCACATCATGCGGATGTGTCCGGTCAGAGTCTTGTGACTTTGGTTGACCTCATTCTCGCGCTATATGAGGACGCATGAAGTATCTAGCTCCTGCATTTCTGATGGGTCTCGCCGCCTGTCAGGCCGACGAAACTCTGACCGCCTATGGCGCGGCAGACAAGACCTGGGTTTTGAGTGCCATCGACGGCACGCCCTATCCCGCACGTGCGACGCTTAGCTTTCCGACCGAAGGGTCGGTCAGCGGCATGGCGCCCTGCAACACGTTCGGCGCCTCCCAGACGGCGCCTTACCCATGGTTTTCACTGGTGGCCCTGCGCGCCACGCGTGCGGCCTGTGCGGATCTGGATCAGGAACAGATCTTTTTTGATGCGCTTTCCGATATGACATTGGCCGAGATTTCAGGCGACGTGTTTATTCTGTCCAACGACGCCGGACGCGAGATGCTCTTTACGGCGCAGCCCGACGGCTGAAGCGGTCAACAAACCGGGCACGGGCATCTGGTACCGGACGGGTGCCCAGCTCGCGGGCCAGCTTTTGCTCTAGGAAGGACCCGGTCACCGAAAGACCTGCGAGAACGTCCTGATCAGATCCTTCGCCCGCGCCAATCAGACTGGGCGGCAATGGCAGCAAACGATCCGCCCACTCACCAGCGCCAGCTTTGGACACCGCGCGGCCGGATTTCGGGGATATATAGACCAGATCATCTACCGCGCCGGTGACCGCGCAGCTTTCCAGATCAAGCCCATAGCCCAGATCCTCAAGCAGTGTCATTTCCCACCGCAGATAGGCCAGCGGCCACAGCTCGCTGTGTCCCAATAGATCCAAAAGGGGCTCCGTCCGCGCATAGAGCGCTGCATGAGGTTCTCGATCTGGCAGGGCGAATCCCAAAAGGGCCGTGACGGCATTCAATCCGGCCAAAGCCAACCGATCGCTTAGGGCATCTGTGCGGCTGCGCAGGGGTTCAACAGAGAAAGACCCGATGTGGTCTTCTAGGCGGGCACGCCAGTGCAGATCCACTTGTGAGCCCGGCTGCAGGATCGGTGTCATTTTCCGGCTGACGCCACCGCGCACCACCCCTGCGTGCCGCCCATGCGCAGGGGTAAACACCTCGAGGATCACCGAGGTTTCGCCATGCTTGCGCGTGGATAAGATAATGCCCTGATCTCGCCAGTCCATGGTGCTTTATGCGCAGAACAAACCTGTCAGCGCCAGTGGAAGCCGTTGATTTTGAGTATTTGGAACAAGGTGAAACTGGCGCGTCGCACATTGGCGCCGTCCGGTTGCGGCGCAAATGGGCTAGTCCGCAAGCCCCGGTTCATCGAGCAGATGGCGCCCTTGGCGATCTTCGACTTCGATCACCCAGAGGTCTGGATCAAAGCTGCGCTGCTTGGTGAGTGCGGCGTCCACCTCGGGCTCGGGGCCTTCGGCAAGCACCATCCAGGCGCGTTCGCCGCTCATCAGATCAAAGCTGCGTTGAAAGGCGCGGGCGTTGCCATCCAGCGTGTTCAGTTTGACCAGCACAGCACCGGCTGTGTCATCGCCATGTGTGACCACAAACGCCGGAATTTCATACAGGCGCAGGCGATTGAGATAGGCGCTGACCCAGAAATCTGCGGTCAGTCGCGTCATGTGTTGCCGTCTTTGAACTCGAGGCCCATTTCGGAATAGCGCTCGGCTTCTTCAAGCCAGTTCGGGCGCACTTTGACTTGCAGGAACAGATGGACCCGACGGCCCAGAAACTCTTCAAGTTCTTCGCGTGAGGCCTTTGAGACGGCTTTGATCGTCTCGCCTTTTTTGCCCAGGACGATGCCTTTGTGTCCGTCGCGGGCCACATAGATCATCTGATCCACCCGGGCAGATCCGTCTTTGCGTTCTTCCCAAGCTTCGGTTTCCACGGTCAATTGATAGGGCAATTCCTGATGCAGACGCAGGGTCAGTTTCTCGCGGGTCATTTCAGCCGCAATCATGCGCATGGGCAGATCCGCAATCTGGTCTTCGGGATAAAGCCACGGACCTTCCGGCAGCTCTTGGGCCAGCCAGTCTTTCAAATCGTCTGCCCCGTGGCCCTTTTCGGCGGAAATCATGAAAGTACGCTCAAAGGAAAAGCGTGCATTCAGATCCTCGGACAGCGCCAGAAGTTTTTCGGCTTTCACCATGTCGATTTTGTTGATGGCCAACGCCACACGACGCCCCTGCGCGATCTCTTCTAGGCCTTCGAGGATGCGCTCGACGCCGTCGGTCACGCCGCGGTGCGCTTCGATCAGCAGCACGACTATATCGGCATCCGCAGCCCCGCCCCAGGCGGCCGCGACCATTGCGCGGTCCAGTCGGCGGCGTGGGCGGAACAGACCCGGGGTATCAACGAAGACCAGCTGAGACTCGCCCTGCAGCGCAACCCCACGAATGCGCGCGCGCGTGGTTTGCACCTTATGGGTCACAATCGAGACCTTGGCCCCCACCATGCGGTTGGTCAGGGTCGATTTTCCGGCATTGGGTTCGCCAATCAGGGCGACAAATCCAGCGCGTGTGCTCATCATGCAGTCCTTGCGTGTTCAGAAGCCGTGCTTCTACAGGAGAATTCTTGCCAGGGCCAGACGGCGTTCACGACGAAGATGTCAGGCGGGCCAGCAAGGCTTTCGCAGCGGCCTGTTCCGCCAGACGTTTTGATCCTGCTGTCGCCTGATCGCTTTCACCGTTTTCCAACGTCGCCGAAATCGTAAAAACCGGCTCGTGGTCGGGACCACTGCGGGACACGGTTTCATATTTTGGTGGCTGCAATCCGCGCGCCTGTGCCCATTCCTGCAACGAGGTCTTGGCGTCGCGGGCGTCGGCGTCTACACGTGTGACCCGATCCCCCCAGAGGCGCAGGATCATAGATTTGGCCGCTTCAAACCCTGCGTCGACATAGACGGCGGCTATGACGGCCTCCATCGCATCGCCCAACAGGGCCTGTTTGCGGCGCCCGCCCGACAGCATCTCGGAGCGTCCAAGCTTAAGCCCCGCGCCCAGATCAATCTCGCGGGCGACCTCGGCGCAGGCTTCTTTGCGCACCAGCGCGTTGAAGCGCGGCGCAAGCTGTCCTTCGGTGGCAGAGGTGTCGGCGGCCAGAAGGGCTTCGGACATCACCAGTCCAAGCACGCGATCGCCCAGAAATTCAAGGCGCTGGTTGTCGGCGCGTGTCGGTGAGGACATCGAGCTGTGGGTCATCGCCCGCACCAAAAGCGCAGGGTCACCGAAGCGGTGACCCAAACGTTTTTCCAGATCTTTGAGTTCGGCAGATAGTTTCACTCGATCGCCTTGAAGAAACGGTCTCCGCGCCATGTCCAGAAGGCAAACAGGCTGCGGCCTGCTGACGAGAAGACGATGCGATCTGCGCGTCCGATCAGGTTTTCGAACGGCACGAAGCCAACGCCGCCAAGTTGCTGAGGAACGCGGCTGTCGGTAGAGTTGTCACGGTTATCGCCCATGAAGAAATAATGCCCTTCGGGAACCGTATAGATGCCTGTGTTGTCGGTGCCCGAATTGTCGATGTTCAGAACCGCATGCTCGACGCCGCCGGGCAGTGTTTCGATCAGGCGGGTTTTCTCGCAGACGCCACCTTGACCGACCGGCGCATTTTCACAACGCGGGAAACGACCTTGTGGGCCTTGTGCGTCATAGGTTTCCTCAAAGACGCCGCCCGCCTGAAGGCCAACCGACGCATCATTGATAAACAGGACACCGTTTTTCATTTGAACTGTGTCGCCGGGCATCCCGACCAGACGCTTGATATAGTCTGTGCCGTTCACAGGATGACGGAAGACAACGGAATCCCCGCGTTCTGGTTCGGACCCGAACAGACGTTTGTTGTCGCCGTCAAAGATTCCACAGATGTCACGCGCATCGATGTCGATGCCAAAGCGTGGAATGCGCACGGACGGACAGGACGCATAGGAATAGCCATAGCTCATCTTGTTGACGAACAGGAAATCACCGATCAACAGCGTGTCTTTCATAGACCCTGACGGGATCCAGAACGGCTGAAAGAACAGGGAGCGGAAGATCCCTGCGATCAACAGCGCGTAAACCACCGTTTTAATGGTTTCGATAATGCCGTTAGGCTTTTTTTCTGCCTCAATCGCCATAAGGGACCTCTTGGGAATTTCGTCGGGATTTACATGCGGTTCCCTGCGCAGACTGTCAACCCGGCGTCGCGGTATCGTGCGCGATCGGCAAGGCTTCGATCACGACAAACGCCTGCGCCCAGGGGTGATCGTCGGTCAATGTCACGTGAATCGTGGCTTCGTGGCCGGGAGGTGTCATCTTGTCCAAGCGCTCTTTCGCCCAGCCTGTGACCTGCATCACCGGCTGGCCGGTGCGCAGGTTGCTGACATGCATGTCTTTCCAGGAAATGCCCATCGCAAGGCCCGTCCCCAACGCTTTGGAACAGGCTTCTTTGGCGGCCCATCGTTTGGCATAGGTGCCGGCCACGTCTTTACGACGCTCTGCCTTGCGTTGTTCAGTCTCGGTAAAAACCCGGTTCTTAAAGCGGTCGCCAAAGCGATCCAGCGTGCCCTGAATGCGCTCGATATTGGCGAGGTCTGTCCCGATACCTAGGATCATCGCGCGTTTCCTTCAGAGTCGTGCTGCCGTCAGATCGCACCCGAATATACTAATCCAGCCAAGCGTCAATCTGGCCCGTTGCCTGGTTTAAGGTGAACAGCAGATTGCTTTCCAGAAAGTCGCCCGTGCTGCCATCAAAGCTGGCAACCGGAAGGGTAAAGATCAGGCCGACAGAGGGATCGTAAGCGGCATCCAATGCATCAAAGGTCACGCCCGAGAAGCCCATACCACCGCCCAGACCCAGTGTGCGGCACTGACGCGCGCCGATTTCGTCATAGGGTGGTGACAGGATCAGAATGTGAAACGCAGCGGCGGCAGGTTCCACCGTGTCCAACAACGCCAAGCGGACATCGCCGTTTGCATAGGTGCGGGAATATTCACTCCAGGGTTCGACAATGGCGTCCGCGCGCGCTTGCCAGTCACAGGGCACGGCCTCTTGTGCCTGCGCCCCGATCGCTGCGACTGTCAGTGCCGCTGCACTCATCAATGTCTTCATCGTTACCTCCAACTCTCACGGACACCGCGAGATTATTGCTGAACCACCATTTAAGCTCAGTATAGACACGAACGGTGCCCGCGTTGGAAGTTTATTGGCGATATGAGCTGTTTAGGCGTCGACTTTGCGCGCCGCATCCATCAGACGGCGCATTTCTGCGATAGAGGCTTCAAGGCCGACGAACATAGCTTCTCCCATCAGGAAGTGGCCGATGTTCAGCTCCATCACTTCGGGCAGCGCCGCAATGGGCGAGACGGTGTCATAGGTCAGACCATGACCTGCGTGAACCTCTAGCCCCAGCGAATGCGCATAACGCGCCGCTTCTGTCAGGCGCTTAAGCTCTTCGTCGCGGTCCTGAAAACGGCCCTCATAGTGAAGATCGCAATACGCCCCCGTATGCAGCTCTACGACAGCAGCGCCAATGCGTTTGGAGGCCTCGACCTGTTTTGCATTCGCATCGATGAACATAGACACGCGGCTGCCGATGTCGACCAAAGGCGCCACGAATTTCGCAAGACGATTGTCGTCACCCGCCACATCCAAACCGCCCTCGGTGGTTTTTTCCTCGCGCTTTTCGGGCACGATGCACACCGCATGGGGTTTGTGGCGCAGCGCGATGCTTTGCATCTCTTCGGTGGCCGCCATTTCGAAATTGAGCGGCACGACCAGTTCCGCCATCAAGCGGTCGATATCCTCGTCCATGATGTGGCGACGGTCTTCACGCAAATGCGCCGTGATCCCATCAGCCCCGGCGGCCTCGGCCAGTTTGGCGGCACGCACGGGATCAGGATAGGCTGAACCGCGTGCGTTGCGGACCGTTGCAACGTGATCGATATTCACTCCAAGACGCATCTGAGACTCCTGAATTCAGTGGCTGGTCGTAAAAATAGGGCGGAATCTGGACAGGTAACAGTGATTCTCTTAGGTCCAGTTAGGACTCGGGCTTGTCCACAGCCTCTGCTTGGCAGCTTGCCTTCACCGCGCGTTCTTTCAACGCGTCGAATTTCTTCTGGATCTGTTTGGCCCGACGCTTTTGATAGGCGCGGATCACCGGCACGGACAGATAATAGGCAATCGTCGCCGCCACGATCCCGGGCAGAATGCCCCCGATCATGTAGGGATAGAAAACCTCGTTCCAGAACACGTGCAGCCCCATCCAGTCCATTTTGGCATCGGAAAAGATCGCCCAGAAATTATGCATAAGATCGCCACCGGCATCGGTGAATTTCTGAATCAAAGACCGCTCAGACCCCGGTTCGAATTCTGTACCCAGCAGAAAATGGCCCGTTTGCAGCGACACCACGCCAATCGGGATATAGGTCAGCGGGTTGCCAAAAAAGGTCGACAACAGCGCCGCAAGCAGGTTGCCTTGCACCAGCCGCGACACGAGGGCCGCAAAGATGAAATGCAGTCCATAAAATGGTGTGAACGTCGAAAACACGCCGGCCCAGACGCCACGCGCAATGCGTTCCGGTGATCCGGGCAATCTGCGCAACCGATGCCGGATATAGTAAAACGCCCGTGTCCATCCGCCGCGAGGCCAGAGGAAATCCAGCACAGCCTGCAGGATCGATCGTCTGTCACGGCGTTTGAAGACCAAGTCTCTTTCCTATTCCTTAGGCGCAGCCGCAAAAGCCGAGCGGGTTGGGTCGCGTAGTCGTTCAATCGCCGCAATGTCTGATTCTGCCTGCAAGGTCATCAGCAGCGTGTGAAGATGCTCGGCATCGCTCAGCTCGACATGCACCTCTAGGGCAAAGAAATCAGGCTTGCGATCCGTGAATTCCAGGTCCGAGATATTCACACCCTGCTCACCAATCAATGTGCAAATTCGTCCCAGCGCCCCAGCATCGTTTGACAGTGTCATTTTAAGCGTCGCGCTATAGATCGGCTGGTGGTTCCCGACTTCCCAATGCAGGTCCAGCCAGCGCTCTGCCTGATCCTCAAAGGCCACAAGGTTTTCACAGTCAATCGCGTGGACCACAACGCCCTTGCCGCGATAGGTAATGCCGACGATCCGCTCGCCCGGAAGCGGTTGACAACAGGGCGCACGATCAAATCTCTGATCGTCGGACAGACCGATGACCGCATGCGATGCTGGAACCATCTCGCCATTGTTTGGCGTCAGTTCGGGATAAACCGCTTGCACCACTTCGGATGCGTTCAACTGCGCACTGCCAAGATGCGCGAGCATCACGTCGCGGCTGGATTGAAACAGCTGTTTCGCCGCCATATCCAGCACCTTTTCGGTGGCCTTTTTGCCGACCCGTTCAAAGGCCGACCGCGCCAGCTCGAACCCCAGTTTGATATAGCGTTCCTGATCCAGATCCCGCAGCGCACGACGGATCGCGGATTTCGCTTTGCCGGTGGTCGCGATCTCAAGCCATGTTGGTTGCGGCGTCTGGCCTTCGGCCGTGATGATCTCGATGGATTGGCCGTTCTTGACGCGCGTCCACAGGGGCACCCGCATGTGATCGATCTTTGCACCGACAATGGCGTTGCCGATCCGTGTGTGGATTGCATAGGCAAAGTCGATTGGGGTCGCGCCGCGTGGCAGCTTGACCACGTCCCCTTTGGGGGTAAAGCAGAAGACCTGATCCGAATACATTTCCAGCTTTACGGCTTCCATGAATTCGTCGTGATCTTCTTCGATGTTGAACTGTTCCGTGAGCGAGCGGATCCAGCGAGCCGGATCAACGGCGAAAGGGTTTTCCCCGCGCACACCATCGCGATAGGACCAATGCGCAGCCACGCCGGTCTCGGCAACATCGTGCATTTTCTTGGTGCGGATCTGCACCTCGACGCGGCGTGCGTTGCGACCAGAGACCGTTGTGTGGATCGACCGGTAACCATTGGATTTTGGCTGACTGATATAGTCTTTGAACCGCCCCGGCACCGCCGCCCACCGCTGGTGGATCGCCCCCAGCGCGCGATAGCAGTCCTCTTCCGTGCGGGTGATAATCCGAAAGCCATAGATGTCGGACAAACGCGAGAAGCTTTGTTCTTTTTCCTGCATCTTGCGCCAGATCGAATAGGGCTTTTTGGCACGCCCGAACACGTCAGCGTCGATCCCGGCTTTTTCAAACTCACCGATCATGTCGCCGGTGATGCGTTGAATCACGTCCCCGGTTTCTTTCTGCAGCATGATAAAGCGGCGAATGATGCTGGCGCGCCCATCCGGGTTGAGCACTTTAAAGGACAGGTCCTCCAGCTCTTCGCGCATCCATTGCATCCCCATGCGCCCAGCCAGCGGCGCATAGATATCCATGGTTTCACGCGCTTTCTGCTGCTGCTTATGCGGCTTCATCGCGCGGATCGTGCGCATATTGTGCAATCGGTCGGCCAGTTTGACCAGAATAACCCGCAAGTCTTTGGACATGGCCATGAACAGCTTGCGGAAATTCTCGGCCTGTTTGGTTTCCGTGGAACTCAGCTGAAGGTTGGTCAGCTTGGTGACACCGTCCACCAGCATAGCCACTTCGTCCCCGAACTTATCGGACACAAGTTGATAGGACGCCTTGGTGTCTTCGATCGTGTCATGCAGCAGCGCCGTGATGATCGTGGCATCATCAAGCTGCTGTTCGGTCAAAATCGCCGCGACTTCGATGGGGTGCGAGAAATAGGGCTCGCCGGAATGACGGAACTGCCCTTCGTGCATCGCAAGGCCAAAATCATAGGCCTCGCGGATAAGCTGTTCATTGGTTTTGGGGTTATAGGCGCGGACCAGTTCGACCAGATCATCAGCCGGAATCATGTTGCGCCTTCACTTCCCCTGGGCGATCAGCCCTGGCCTTGTGCTTCCATCAGCGCCCGCAGCAGTTTTTCCTCAGAGAGGTCGTCTTCTGCTGGCTTATCGGCTGGCTCGGATCCCATGAGCAAGGCCATGGAGTCTTCTTCAGGCTCATCAACTTCGATCTGGTGCTGGTTGCTTTCGATCAGACGCTCGCGCAGTTCGTCGGCTGTCTGGGTCTCTTCGGCAATCTCGCGCAGGGACACAACAGGGTTCTTGTCGTTGTCACGGTCCACGGTGATTTCGGCACCGGCAGATACTTCGCGTGCACGATGTGCAGCGAGCATCACAAGCTCGAAACGGTTTGGAACCTTGTCAACGCAGTCTTCAACTGTCACGCGGGCCATGCGGGCACTCCATTCGTCAATGGGATTAGAAGCCGTGTATCTAGGGCTATTTTATGAAGGATACAAGGCGTTAGTCACAAGGCAACAACCTCTTTTCGGTCGGATTCTGGCAAGTTCTCTAACATTTGACGCATCGAGCGCCCCAAAACGGGGTGAACCCAGTCCGGCGCGACGTCGCAGACCGGCACCAGAACGAATGCACGGTCCTGCAAACGCGGATGCGGGAGAATCAATTGATCCGGCCAAAGGGACATCTGATCCTCGAGTGACAGGCCGCGCCAATGGGCCTGTGTCTCTGCGTCAGGCAAGACCACATCGCTATGTGCGATCAGATCGATATCGACTGGCCGGCTGGCCCATCGTAACTCGCGCTGGCGGCCTAAATCAGCCTCGATATCGTGCACTCTGGCCAAAACATCCTGTGGTGAGTGATTCGACCGAACTAAGACGGCGGCGTTGACATAATCGGGCCCAGAACCCGCCGGAAAAGCCGGAGTCGCGTAAAAGTTGCTGACCTTGAGCACTTCAAATTCTCGCGATCCAAGCGCGCGAATGGCGTGTTGTAACGTCACTTTTGGCGACCCGAGGGCGGATTCCTGATTTCCACCTAGCGCCAAAATACTGGATTCGTTCATTATTTTTTCACCACCTGTCCATAATGATAGGGTAAGATACCCACGTATAGGCTGGTCTTCTATTGAAGCACTTGCGACCAAAGAAAATTTAATTAGCGTAGACCGCTAGCTGCGCATAGCGAAAACACACTCACACACTCACGGTTGTGCGCGGTTTTATCGAAAGGACATTTGATGTTTTACAAAGACGAACGGCTTGCGCTGTTCATCGATGGATCGAATCTTTATGCGGCCGCAAAGTCCCTGGGATTTGACATCGATTACAAGCTGCTTCGGCAAGAGTTTATGCGTCGGGGGAAACTTCTCAGAGCTTTTTACTATACTGCTCTGCTGGAGAACGACGAATACTCTCCGATCCGACCATTGGTTGACTGGTTGCACTACAACGGGTTCACCATGGTTACCAAACCAGCGAAAGAATATGTCGATAGCCAAGGTCGCCGTAAGGTGAAAGGGAACATGGATATCGAACTCGCGGTTAACGCAATGGAGCTTGCTCCGCATGTCGATCACATCGTCCTATTTTCGGGCGACGGCGATTTCCGCCCCTTGGTCGAATGCCTGCAACGCCAAGGCGTGCGTGTTTCTGTGGTGTCTACCATTCGCTCTAACCCACCGATGATCTCGGACGAACTGCGCCGTCAGGCCGATAATTTCATCGACCTCGAAGGTCTGCGCGATGTCGTTGGCCGTCCGCCTCGCGATCCAATGCCAGGTGAGGCAAGCGCAAGCGACTACGTCCCGGCGAAATAGCCGCGACATTGGGATCGAGCGATTTGCGCCGATCCCGCACCTTTCTGACACGAAGATCAGCAAGAGGCCCCTTTACGAAAGTGAAGGGAGCCTCTAGCTCTGTCTTGAACGTCACAAGAGGTCGCTATGTCCAAGCCCCCCCTCCAAATCTATCTCGCCGCACCGCGTGGATTCTGTGCAGGTGTGGATCGCGCCATCAAGATCGTCGAAATGGCGCTGCAGAAATGGGGCTCTCCGGTCTATGTGCGCCACGAAATCGTGCATAATAAGTTCGTCGTAGACGGGCTGCGGGACAAAGGCGCCGTCTTCGTCGAAGAGCTATCAGATTGCCCCGATGACCGGCCGGTTATCTTTTCGGCCCACGGTGTTGCCAAGGTCGTCCCAGCCGAGGCTGAGCGCCGTGAAATGATCTATGTCGACGCCACCTGCCCGCTGGTCAGCAAAGTCCATATCGAGGCGGAACGCCACTCGGATGCGGGCCTTCAGATCATTATGATTGGCCACGCAGGTCACCCGGAAACCATTGGAACCATGGGACAATTGCCCGATGGCGAAGTTCTGCTAGTTGAAACCGTGGACGATGTTCAAACACTTGAGGTGCGCGATGCCTCAAAGCTCGCGTTTGTAACCCAGACCACCCTTTCGGTGGACGACACAATCGACATCGTGGCGGCGTTGCAGGCACGGTTCCCCACCATCGTTGGCCCTCACAAAGAGGACATTTGCTACGCCACTACCAACCGTCAGATGGCGGTCAAGGCCATGGCCTCTAAGTGCGATGCAATGTTGGTTGTGGGGGCGCCCAATTCGTCAAATTCCAAACGACTGGTCGAGGTTGGCACCAAAGCGGGCTGTTCTTATTCGCAACTCGTGCAACGCGCCAAAGACATCGACTGGCGCGCGCTTGACGGCATTTCGTCACTCGGCATCACAGCTGGCGCCTCGGCCCCGGAAGTGCTGGTGAACGAGGTGATTGATGCGTTTCGTGATAAATACGAGGTCTCTGTCGAAGTGGTGGAAACCGCCGTGGAACGCGTGAATTTCAAAGTACCACGGGTGCTCCGAGACATCGAAATCCCCACCTGACAGGAGAGCAGCATGGCCGACCCTGAAACCATCAAGACCTACAGCACGCAGGTCGAGAAATATCAAAAGGTCGCCATGACCGACGCAGAAAGTCGGGCGCTCGGCCAGTTTCTGGCACATCTGGAACAAGGCGCGCATATCCTGGATCTGGGATGTGGACCGGGGCATCACTCCGAGCAAATGTTGGCCGCTGGCTTTCAGGTTGCCGCAATTGATGCGACGCCAGAGTTTGTCGAAACCGCTCGCGCCCGCGGTGTGGATGCGCGGCTGGGACTGTTTGACGATTTGACCGAAGTCGCCGCCTATGACGCGATCTGGGCATCCTTCAGCCTGCTACATGCCCCCCGCGCGGACTTCCCCAGACATTTGGACGCGATCCACAAAGCCCTGCGCACCAAAGGCCATCTTTACCTTGGCCTGAAACTTGGCGAGGGCGAGAAACGGGACTCGATCGGGCGGTTTTATGCGTATTTTCAAGAGGATGAGCTGCGTGATCATCTGGCTGCGCGGGACTTTGCGATCAAGGACTGGACCGTCGGAGAGGGTGCCGGACTGTCGGGCGAGGTCCACCCTTTTGTCCTAATCACCGCGCAACGCACCACGTGACATCGCTTTTCGCTGGACGCGCCCTGCTCTGATTGGCTATCGCCCCCTTATGGCTAATCTCTTTGCATATACCGACGGCGCATGTTCTGGAAATCCCGGTCCCGGAGGCTGGGGCGTTCTGTTGCGTGCCATGAACGGCGACGAGATCCTGAAGGAACGCGAACTCTCTGGCGGAGCGCCTGAAACGACCAACAATCAGATGGAGCTGATGGCAGCGATCATGGCGCTGGAGACGCTGGAACGCGCAAGTCAGGTGACGGTCGTGACCGACAGCGCCTATGTGAAAAACGGTGTGACCGGCTGGATCCACGGCTGGAAACGCAATGGCTGGCGGACCTCAAACAAAAAGCCTGTGAAAAACGTCGAATTGTGGCAGCGCCTGGATACCGCGCAGGCCAGACATTCGGTCACGTGGGAATGGGTGAAGGGGCACGCAGGCCACCCCGAGAACGAAAAAGCCGACGAGCTGGCGCGGGCGGGCATGGCGCCCTTTAAGCCCGCAAAAGAGTCATGACCGCGCTGGTCTTTCTGGATTTTGCGTCGGTCTTTGTCTTTGCCCTGACCGGCGCGCTGGTGGCCAGCCGAGCGCAGCTTGATCCTGTTGGCTTTGCCTTTGTCGCCTGCCTGACGGCCGTAGGCGGCGGCACATTGCGCGACGTTTTGCTGGGGCGTGATCCCGTTTTCTGGGTTGGGCAGCCTGCGTATATTCTTGTGGCTGTCGCGGCGGCTCTGCTGGTCTTTTTCACAGCGCATCTGTTTGAAAGCCGCTACAGAGTTTTGCTGTGGCTGGATTCCATCGCCTTATCGGTCGCAGTGGCCGCTGGCACCGGAGTTGCTCTGGATCTGGACCACAGTCCCGTCGTGGTCGTTCTGATGGGGATCATGACAGGCACCATGGGCGGCCTGATGCGCGATGTTGTTTGCAACGAAGTGCCGTTGGTTTTGAAACAGGGTGAGATTTATGTCACCGCGGCCTTTGCCGGTGCGGTTAGTGCGGTGTCTGCAAGCGCGATTGGTCTTGAGGGGCTTGGCACCCTAGCCATTTGCGCAGCGGTGACGTGGTTTTTACGGGCAGGATCGCTGCGCTTTGGATGGCGGCTGCCGATCTATAAGGCACGTCCGCCAAAACAGTGAGCGCGGCGCGCCAATGGCGGCTGCGGCGTCGCCTGCTTTTATACCATTACAATTTAACGTTATTTCCGCCAGTGGGTCGGCACGATGATCAACGCTCCGACCGAGGCGATGATGGCGTTAATGCCCGGCGCGCCAAAGGAAATTCCGAACATCAAGCTGACAAAGTAAAACAAAAAGGCGCCGCCAATACAGATGATGATCGACGGCAGAATGCCATTGTGAGTGAAGCCGGTCTTTTCCGTCAGATAGCCAATGATCCCGGCGATCACGACGGTGCCAATTAAGGTTGGGAACATCCACGACCTCCTAGATCAGAGACATGCCTTGGGTCAAAGGCACGCCACGCAAGAACTCTTCGGCAGTCTGCGCGGATTTGCCAGCGCGTTGCAAGCGCGTAAGCTGTACCGCGCCTGTGCCACAGGCCACTGTCAGGGCATCATCTAACAGCTGCCCCGGCGTGCCGGTTTGATCCACGTATCGCGAGGCCAGCAGTTTGATGCGCTGGCCGTCGATTTCGATGAAGGCACCGGGGAAAGGCGACAGACCACGGATCTTGCGGTCGATGTCAGCGGCAGGTTCGCGCCAATCTATGCGGGCCTCTGCCTTGTCGATCTTGTGCGCATAGGTGACGCCTTCGTCCGGTTGCGGCTCAGCTGTCAGCTCTGGCAATCTGGCCAGCGCGTCCACAATGGCCTCTGCCCCGATGTCACTCAGGCGATCATGCAGCACAGCCGTGGTTTCTTCGGCCTCGATCGGGGTCGCGACCCGCAACAGAACGGGGCCTGTGTCCAGCCCGGCTTCCATCTGCATAATACAGACGCCGGTTTCCGCATCCCCCGCCATGATCGCCCGATGGATCGGAGCCGCCCCACGCCAGCGCGGCAACAGAGAGGCATGGATGTTCAAACACCCATGCGTTGGCGCATCCAGAATGGCCTGCGGCAACAAAAGCCCATAGGCAACCACAACCGCCGCATCCGCGTTCAGGGCCGCGAAATCAGCCTGCGACTCTGCGGTCTTAAGCGTCTCGGGGTGGCGTACCTCAAGCCCAAGCGCCTCGGCGCGGGCATGAACCGGAGTCGGGCGCAGCTTTTTGCCCCGCCCCGCCGGACGTGGCGGCTGGCAATAGACGGCGGCAATTTCATGGCCTGCCGCGACCAGCGCATCCAACACCGGAACCGAGAACTCCGGCGTGCCCATGAAAACCAGTCTCATTTCAGTTTTTGCGCCTTCTTGATCAGCATATCGCGTTTGGTGCGCGACAGATGGTCAAAGTACATCTTGCCGTTGATGTGGTCGATCTGGTGCTGCACCGAGGTCGCCCAAAGGCCAACAAAGTCCTTGCGCGTGATCATCCCGTCCTCGTTCATATACCGCACGGTCACGGCACGCGGGCGTTTGATCTTGGCTGAAACGCCGGGCAGATTTGGGCTGGCTTCTTCGTGGTCGCGGTCTTCGATCGAGCTGTGCAGGATAGACGGGTTCGCCATCTTGATCGCCTGCCCCCGCTCGCTGGACGCATCCACCACGATCAACTGACGCATGACGCCAATCTGGTTTGCGCCCATGCCAACGCCTGGCATGGCTTCCATGGTATCAATCAGATCCTGCCAGGTCTCACGGTCTGCGTCGGTCAGCTCTGTGACGGCTTCGGCCGCGGTGCGCAGACGTTTGTCGGGCCAAGGGATGCACTTGCGAACCGTCATGCGCGTGCCCTCTCACGTTTGAGCTTGGCCGATTTGCGGGTCATGGTCTGACGCTTCATCGGGCCGAGGTAGTCAATGAACAACTTGCCGTTCAGATGGTCGATTTCATGCTGAACACAGGTCGCCCACAGGCCGTCGAAATCCTTTTCCTGCGGCGTGCCGTTTTCATCGATCCATCCAACGCGCACTTCGGCAGGCCGTGTGACGTCTGCAAATTGATCCGGAATCGACAGGCAGCCTTCTTCATAGACATTCGTGTCGTCGGACGAAGACAGGATTTCGGGGTTGAACATGATCACCGGTTCAGGGTCGCCGTCCTTAATGCAATCCATCACGATCAGGCGCTGCAATACGCCGATCTGCGGCGCAGCCAGTCCGATGCCCGGCGCGTCATACATGGTTTCCAACATGTCCGAGGCCAGCACGCGCAGCTCATCAGACAGGTCGTCGACAGGCGCACAGGTCTTTTTCAGACGGGGATCAGGGTGGATCAGGATCGGCTTCAACATAAGGGCTGACATAGGCCAAGCTGTCTTGCACTGCAACGGCTCTTGCACGTCCGGCGCAATCCGCTAGCGTGCGTTGCAGCAATATCCGGGAGATCCACAATGAATTTCGACGAAGTCATCAATCGCTTTGGAACCCATTCCGTGAAGTGGGATATGATGGAGCCGATTTACGGCGTTCCAGCCGAGGATGGCATCGCCATGTGGGTCGCTGATATGGACTTCCGCCCGCCGCAATGCGTGCGCGATGCGATCACCAAGATGCAGGATCAGGGTGTTTTTGGCTATTACGGCGATGAGACCCCTTACAAAGAGGCTATTTGCTGGTGGATGCAGACCCGCCACGGCTGGACCGTGAACCCAGCCGAGATCTTTACCACCCATGGGCTGGTAAACGGCACCGCGATCTGTGTGGACGCCTTCACCAAACCTGGTGACGGGGTGGTTCTGATGACCCCGGTCTATCACGCCTTTGCACGGGTAATTTCGGCCGCAGGGCGCGAGGTTGTCGAATGCGAACTGACCAACGCATCGGGTCGGTACGAGATGGATTTTGACGCTTGGGATGCACAGATGAAAGGGCATGAAACCATGCTCATTCTCTGCTCGCCACACAACCCCGGTGGGCGTGTCTGGACCCGCGAAGAGCTTCAGGGCGTAGCGGATTTTGCCAAACGCCATGACCTGATCCTTGTCAGCGACGAAATCCACCACGATCTGGTTTATCCGGGCGTCACCCATACGCCGATGACGCTGGTGGATGACTCGATCATGGACCGTTTGGTGATGATGACGGCCACCACGAAAACCTTCAACATCGCGGGATCGCATTCCGGCAATGTCATCATTCCCGATCCCGCCCTGCGCAAACAATTCGCCGGACGCATGGCAGCCCTTGGGCTGAGCCCGAACAGCTTTGGCCTTTACATGGCAGAGGCCGCCTATTCTCCGGCAGGGGCCGAGTGGGTCGACGCACTGGTGTCTTATCTGGATGGCAACCGCCAGCTGCTGGACGCGGCCATTGCCGACATTCCTGGACTGTCCTCGATGCCGCTTGAGGCGACTTATCTCAGCTGGGTGGATTTCTCGGGCACTGGCATGAGCCGCGAAGACTTCACAAAGCGGGTCGAGAAAGACGCGCGGATTGCCGTGAACCACGGGCCGACCTTTGGAACCGGCGGCGAGTCGTTCTTGCGGTTCAACATCGCGACACCGCGCAGCGTTGTTCAGACCGCAATGGAGCGACTGGCCGAAGCCTTCAAAGATCTTCAGTAAGTTCTGATTTCAGGAAAGCTTAATCGCGCTGGTCGGTCACCAAGGCGACCGGCGCGTTTTCATCGCGATAGAAATCCAGCGGCGCTTGATCCTCGGCAACGGTGGCGCGTTTGAAGTCATAGCGCATCTCGCCATCTTCTTCCTGCGATGCGACGATCAAGCACTGATACAGGTGGCGCGACCCGTCATACAGGTCTACCAACCCACGCAGATGGGGGGCATTCGCGCTGTCCAGCGAGAAGCCATTGTCGTCAAATCGCAAGAGCGGGAACACATCATCCCCGGCACGGACCCGCATACGCGTTTTCCGCTTCATGTCTCGCTTACGTGCGGCGTCCAGACCAGCCTGAACTTCTTTCGGAAGAAAATTCATCGTAGTTTCATGCCCATACCCGCCCCTAACTTGAGTGCGTAATCGTTTGAAATCAAGTCACACGTAAGCGTTTCAGGCAACTGTGCATAAAAGCGCAACTCTTCTGCATCAGGTGCCCTTTGCGTCGCATCCGTCTGGCCCTAGGTTAGCGACAAAGCATAAAGGAGATCTCAATGGGCCTGCTGGTTGACGGAAAATGGGTGGACCAATGGTACGACACCAAGTCCAGTGGCGGCAAATTCGTGCGTTCGGCGGCACAATTTCGCAATTGGATCACCGCCGACGGCGCCGCAGGTGAAAGCGGCAAAGCTGGCTTCAAAGCCGAAAGTGGTCGCTATCATCTTTATGTATCGATGGCCTGCCCTTGGGCCCACCGTACTCTGATCTTTCGCGCGTTGAAGGGGCTTCAGCCTCACATCGACGTCTCTGCCGTGCACCCGGATATGTTTGGTCAGGGCTGGTCCTTTGAAAAGGACGGCGTGGCACAGGGCGATCCGCTGTATGGCTCTGAGTTCGCACATAATCT
>NZ_CAXREH010000084.1:0-5900 GCF_964229375.1 Cognatishimia sp. | reverse complement strand
GTTATCTTCTGTGACCAGATCATGTCCATGGGCTTTAAAGAAGCGTTCAAGGCTGGCATCTCGTTTGGTAAGGACGACATGGTTATCCCTGATGACAAATGGGGCATCGTTGATGACACCCGCGATCAGGTAAAGGACTTTGAACAGCAGTACATGGACGGTCTGATCACTCAGGGCGAAAAGTACAACAAAGTTGTGGATGCTTGGTCCAAGTGTAACGACAAGGTCACCGACGCAATGATGGGTACCATCTCTGCGGCGAAGACCGAAGAGAATGGCGCCGAAGCGGAGCCTAACTCTGTTTACATGATGGCCCACTCCGGTGCGCGTGGCTCGGTTACTCAGATGAAACAGCTGGGCGGGATGCGTGGCCTGATGGCGAAGCCGAATGGCGACATCATCGAGACCCCGATCATCTCGAACTTTAAAGAAGGTCTGACCGTTCTTGAGTACTTCAACTCCACCCACGGTGCCCGTAAGGGTCTGTCGGATACGGCGCTGAAGACTGCGAACTCTGGTTACCTGACACGTCGTCTGGTGGACGTGGCGCAGGACTGCATCGTTCGCATGAACGACTGTGGCACTGAAAACGCGATCACCGCCGAGGCGGCCGTCAACGACGGTGAAGTCGTCGCAACCCTTGCAGAGCGTGTTCTGGGCCGTGTGGCTGCAGAGGACATTCTGGTTCCAGGGTCTGACGAAGTGATCGTTGCCAAGGGCGAGCTGATTGACGAACTGATGGCGGATGCGATCGACGCAGCAGGCGTGGCCTCTGCACGGATCCGCAGCCCGCTGACCTGTGAAGCCGAAGAGGGCGTATGTACTCAGTGTTACGGTCGTGACCTCGCACGCGGTACCATCGTCAACACAGGCGAAGCCGTCGGTATCATCGCGGCGCAGTCGATCGGTGAACCAGGTACACAGCTGACCATGCGGACCTTCCACATCGGTGGTGTTGCGCAGGGTGGTCAACAGTCCTTCCAGGAAGCTTCCCAAGAAGGCACCGTGCGTTTTGAAAACGCCAACGTGCTGGACAACACACAGGGCGAGACTCTGGTGATGGGCCGTAACATGAAGCTCGAGATCGTCGATGAGGCGGGCGAGGTTCGTGTGACGCACAAGCTGGGCTATGGCTCTAAGCTGTTTGTCAAAGAGGGCGGCAAAGTCGCACGCGGTGACAAGCTGTTTGAATGGGATCCGTTCACTCTGCCAATTCTGGCCGAGAAAGACGGTAAAGCAAAGTTCGTGGATCTGGTTTCTGGTATCGCTGTGCGTGACGTCACCGACGAAGCGACCGGCATGACCCAGAAAATCGTGGCCGACTGGCGTTCGGCGCCAAAAGGCAACGAGCTGAAACCAGAAATCATTCTGGTGGATGGCGATGGCGAGCCTGTGCGCAACGCGGCGGGCAACCCTGTGACTTACCCAATGTCTGTGGACGCGATCCTGTCGGCCGAAGATGGTCAGGACGTGAAAGCCGGTGACGTTATCGCGCGTATTCCACGCGAAGGTGCGAAGACCAAAGACATTACCGGTGGTCTGCCACGGGTTGCCGAACTGTTCGAAGCGCGTCGTCCAAAAGATCACGCGATCATCGCAGAAATCGATGGTTACGTGCGCTTTGGCCGCGACTACAAGAACAAGCGCCGCATCTCGATCGAGCCAGCAGACGACAGCCTGGAAACCGTCGAATACATGGTGCCAAAGGGCAAGCACATTCCTGTACAGGAAGGCGACTTTGTCCAAAAGGGCGACTACATCATGGACGGCAACCCTGCGCCGCATGACATCCTGTCCATCATGGGTGTCGAAGCGCTGGCGGACTATATGATCGACGAAGTGCAAGATGTTTACCGCCTGCAAGGTGTTAAAATTAACGACAAGCACATCGAAGTCATCGTGCGTCAGATGCTGCAGAAGTGGGAGATCCTGGACTCAGGTGAAACCACGCTGCTCAAAGGCGAACATGTCGATAAGCAAGAGTTTGACGCAGCCAACGAGAAAGCACTTTCCCGTGGCAAGCGCCCAGCTCAGGGCGAGCCGATCCTCTTGGGTATCACCAAGGCGTCTCTGCAGACCCGCAGCTTCATCTCGGCGGCGTCCTTCCAGGAAACCACCCGTGTTCTCACCGAGGCCTCTGTCCAAGGTAAGAAAGACAAGCTGGTTGGCCTGAAAGAAAACGTTATTGTGGGTCGTCTGATCCCAGCCGGTACCGGTGGCGCAACCCAGCGTGTCCGTCGCATTGCGCAAGACCGCGACAACGTCGTGATCGAAGCGCGCCGCGAAGAAGCGGAACAGGCGGTTGCTCTGGCGGCGCCGACAGATGGCGATTTCTCTGCCGAGGATATCTTCGACAGCGGTTTCGTAGACGTCCCAGAAAGCCGCGAAGAATAAGCGCTGCTTGATAAGATTTGATGGACCCCGGTGTGAAAGCACCGGGGTTTTTCTTTGGGCTTTTCAGTCGGCATTTTCCGCCATAGGGTCGCTCTGTTCGAATGTGGGACTGGGACAATGCACGACAACGCCAAAGGCAGCCTTCTGATGGTCGGAGCCATGATCGGCTTTACGGTCAACGATGCGATCCTCAAGGTGATCGGGGGGCATATCCCTCTGTTTCAAATGGTTTTTCTGCGTGGCATCCCGGCCACGTTGTTTCTGGTTCTGCTGGCATGGCGCATGGGTATGCTGAGGGTGAAGGCACCTGCGCAAGACTGGGCGCTGGCGAGCCTTCGTGCCTTGATGGAGGTCGGCGCGGCCTATTTCTTTATCTCGGCCCTGCTGCGCATGGAGTTGGCCAATGTCACTGCTGTTCTGCAGGTTTTGCCGCTCTCGGTGGCGCTTGGCGCGGCCTTGGTTTTTCGCGAACCGTTGGGCTGGCGGCGGCTGTCGGCGATTTTGATTGGGTTTTGCGGCGTGATGCTGATCGTGCGTCCCGGTCCAGACGGGTTCACTGAGCAATCCATCTACGCGTTGATCACGGTGGCACTTGTCACAATCCGAGACCTTGCTGCGCGCCGCATGTCCAAGGCGATGCCGTCTATCGTGGGCGCGGCACTGTCGTCTTTTGCGGTCGGCAGTGCAGCCGGACTTGCCAGTCTGACAGAGCCCTGGGTTGCGGTGACTTCTCAAGACGCGGCCTATCTTTTCACGACGGCAATTGTGGTGGCGCTGGCCTATCTTTGCTCGGTCATGGCGATGCGGGTAGGGGAAATCACCTTTATTGCGCCGTTCCGCTATTCCGGCCTGATTGCTGCGTTGTTGATTGGATTGCTGGTGTTTGGCGAATGGCCAGATGCGCTTACTTTGATCGGTGCGGCCATCGTTGTGGCCACGGGTTTGTTCACGCTTTATCGCGAAAGCCTTGCACGCAAGAAAAATCAGCTGGCTGAATAGATCTCGCGCACCCTGTTGTTGTCGATCGCAAAGAGCTGTTTGAACAGGGTCTCTGCCTCGTCATCCATAGGCTGGAAATCCAGCCGTGCGACGTTCGATTTTTGGCGCGAGTCATTGAAGTCGCCGTGTCCTCGCAGGAACATCTCTTGGTCCGTAAAGGTGACCGACGGCATCGCCTGGTTCATTTTCTTATGCGAGAAATTCATGATGGATCGCTGCACATTCGGCTGCGCCACCATACCAAGGGCAACGCCGTAGTATTGCAGGACAGAGGGGGTAATCTCTAGCCCTTGCGGGGTCGGCCTGCCCGAGAAGCCGCGATTGAAATCGATCGTCAGCATATCGTTTTTGGCAATGATAGAGGCGGAGTCATCAACGGCTTCCCTAAGGCGCTCGACAAAGTTGATCGCAACCGCGTCGTCATCGTCATGCCGGAATTGGATCGAGGGCAGGTCGGTGTCTGCCTTATATTTGTTGATGATCTTTTGCATCGCGGGGCGATGCCGCTCTGACGGCCAGGGCACCAGCACAGCCTGAGGGACATCCGCCACCAGATCGTTCAACCGCTCCAGATAAGGCGCGGGAAGGCACTCGCCAATGGCGATCAGGAAGGTAAAGTTTGGGTCGGTCTGAGCGCGAATACTTGGCAGCGCGATGGCCTCAAATGAGCGAAACCGTTCTTCAATCCGCTCAGGGGCATAAAGATAGGCGCGGCGCTCTTCCAGTGTCTCGTGTCCGACCTGAAATCCACCGTAGGCTGGGTAGGAAAACCGACACAACCCAATGACTTGCATATCCTGAGATTTCATGTGACGTCCTGCTGCCTGCCTTGTTGGAAATCATGGCAGTCTGTCGTGCGCTTGGCAACCGGGCAGGGCTGTTGACATAGACAGCGACTCCGCCTATACGCCCGCACATCCGGCGCGTGGATTCCGTCTGCAATGCCGAAATCATATCTGTAGTGGCTCAAGGTCAGAGCACTTTTATCACTCTGGCCCTCTGTTACCCCACCGCGACGTTTACCTCGGAATGGAAACGTTTGCGGCTTTTTTGCTTTGGACCGCAGGGATGCGGAACAGGTGCGGGGCAGAACGGGTCAGAACCGAAACCGTCCGGGCAACCGGGCAAGAAGTTGAGAAACGGGAAAAGAGACCCTATGCCAACGATTCAGCAGCTGATCCGCAAACCGCGCCAGCCTAAAATCAAGCGCTCCAAGTCCCAGCACCTGGAGCAATGCCCTCAGAAGCGCGGCGTTTGCACACGCGTTTACACAACCACTCCTAAAAAGCCGAACTCCGCGATGCGGAAAGTTGCGAAGGTTCGCCTGACCAACGGCTACGAAGTGATCTCCTACATCCCAGGTGAAAGCCACAACCTTCAGGAACACTCCGTGGTTCTGATCCGTGGCGGCCGTGTAAAAGACCTTCCAGGTGTTCGTTACCACATTCTGCGTGGTGTTCTGGATACCCAGGGCGTCAAAGATCGTAAGCAACGTCGTTCCAAGTACGGCGCGAAGCGTCCTAAGTAAGAAGGATATTTATAGATGTCTCGTCGTCACGCTGCTGAAAAACGCGAAGTATTGCCTGACGCCAAATATGGCGACCGCGTACTTTCCAAATTCATGAACAACCTCATGATCGACGGTAAAAAATCCGTCGCAGAGAAAATCGTCTACAACGCGCTGGATCGCGTTGAGAACAAAGTTAAGCGCGCTCCTGTCGAAGTCTTCCACGAAGCACTCGACAACATTAAGCCGTCTGTCGAAGTTCGCTCCCGCCGTGTTGGTGGTGCAACTTACCAGGTTCCGGTTGAAGTGCGCCCAGAGCGCCGCGAAGCGCTGGCAATCCGCTGGCTGATCTCCGCGTCCCGCGGCCGCAACGAAAACACCATGGAAGAACGCCTCGCAGGTGAACTTCTGGATGCCGTGAACTCTCGCGGTTCCGCCGTTAAGAAGCGGGAAGACACTCACAAGATGGCCGAGGCGAACAAAGCCTTCAGCCACTATCGCTGGTAATTCCAAAAGGCTCATTGACAAATGGCACGCGAATATACGCTTAACCACTACCGTAACTTCGGTATCATGGCGCACATCGATGCAGGTAAAACCACCTGTTCCGAGCGCATCCTGTACTACACCGGCAAATCCCACAACATCGGTGAGGTGCACGACGGTGCGGCCACCATGGACTGGATGGAGCAGGAACAGGAACGTGGTATCACCATCACCTCCGCGGCGACGACCACTTTCTGGGAGCGCACCGAGGACGGTCAAACCGCAGACACGCCTAAGCACCGTCTGAACATCATCGACACCCCAGGCCACGTTGACTTCACCATCGAAGTTGAACGTTCGCTCGCGGTTCTCGATGGCGCTGTCTGTGTTCTGGACGCCAACGCGGGTGTCGAGCCACAGACCGAAACCGTGTGGCGTCAGGCGGACCGTTACAAGGTTCCGCGGATCGTCTTCGTGAACAAGATGGACAAGATCGGTGCTGATTTCTTCAACT
>NZ_CAXREH010000083.1:0-3844 GCF_964229375.1 Cognatishimia sp. | reverse complement strand
GCCTCTATCGGGCTGACGGCTGGGTTCACATCTGCTGACGGAGACTAACGTGGCGACACCCGTGTTCACCCGTCGGCGCATGCTGCGCGAGGCCGCGATTGGTTTGGGCGTGCTCAGCTGCACCACCGCGCTGGGTCAGCCCTTTGAGCGCGCGGATTATGTGGGGGTGGAAACCTCGCTGACGGATGGCCTAAGCCGCATTTTCGCCCTCGGCGCGTCGGGTCAGGTTCTAGCGCGACTGCCTGTTGGGTTTCGTGCGCATGGTCTGGCCGAAAGCGACACCCATCTGATCGTGTTTCCGCGCAGACCGGGCAACAAGTTTGCGATCATCGACAAAGCCAATTTCGACATTCGCGCGACGGTGACGGCGCCGGCCTCGCGTCACTTTTTTGGCCACGGCGCGGTGACCGCTGACGGGGCCTATCTGTTAACGACCGAGAATGACCTGGACCAGATCACAGGCGTTGTCGGGATATACGAGCTGGCGACGGGGCAGCGGTTGGGCGAGGTGCCTTTGCCCGACGCTGGGCCGCATGAGATCATTCGCCATTCGTCGCGGGATCTGTTTTATGTGGCGCTTGGCGGGTTAGAGACCCACCCAGATTATGGGCGCACACCTTTTAACCTAAGCAGTTTCCGCAGCCAGATCGTTCAGCTGGATTTCACAACGCTCAGACCGGACGCCTTGGGCCATTGGGCCGGATCAGAGGGCGTGTCTTTGCGCCATTTGGCGATGGATCAAGCAGGGCGTCTGTACGTTGGCGGGCAGATCTATGATCGTGCCCGGGCAGATGGGGGTAACCTCGTGTGGCTGGTTGGCGAAAGCGGCGTCACGGCGCTGGAGGTCGGCGACAGGCTGGGGGGCTATGTGTCTTCGGTTGCCGCCAGCGGGTCAGGGGCGATGTTGGCGTCAAAAACCACAGGGGATGTCCTGTGGCTTGAGGGCGACCGGCTGCTGAAATCCGAGCGGGTTACAGGGGCCAGCGCCGTCGCAAGCACGCAACGCGGAGCCGTCTATTCCGGCGCGCGGCTTTTGCGGCTGGGCGCGCAGGAACAGGATGCCCTTGCGGGGTTTGAGTTTGACAACCACGGCCTCGCGGTGCGCGGTATGGGCGTGTGACTCAGTTCTGCGCGGCAGACAGTTGCTTAAGACAATGGCTAAGGTCCGTGTTGCGGGGCAGGGCGCAGTATCCCTGCGATTTTAGGGCCTCGGTCGGAGCCGCCCCGCCGCCGATCAAGATCAGCAGATAGTCGTCCAAAGGCGGCAAAAGGGTGTCTGATGCCTTTGCGACGCCGTCCACAGTGACCGCGCCAAAGGCCTGAAACAGAGGGAGCTTGATAACGCCCTCGGTGCCTTCGGGGTATTCATTCAGATAGTGGCGCAGGCCCCAAACCGCATCGTTGAAGAAGGATTCAAAATAGATGCGGTTCAGGTTGTTTTTCAGAACGTTCAGACCCCGCAGGTCAATGTCCCCTTGCCGCACATTGGCATAAAGCTCGCCAATTCGGCTGTGGATCTCGGGCCAGCGGCTGGCTTCGACGGTCGCGCTGAACGAGAACAGAGCTTGCTTTTTGCCCATCACCACAAAGTTTGACTGCGGATCATAAGACGCGCGCATTTCCTGGCGGATCACGCGAAACAGCTCTGATCCCTGTCCGTCCCCGACATAGTTCACCAGCAGGTTGGTCGCGACCTGATCGGTTTCCTCGGCAAATTCCTGCGCTTTCACAAATAGGATCAACATCTCGGTGGATTGAGGATCCTCAAAGTGGATGACGCCTTTTGGCAGGGTCATGTCTTCGTCCCCAAACAGCGCGTCGGTCCATTTTTTCAGCGGCGGAGTCCATCCTTTGGGGCCAAGCGGCAGTTTGTGAATAAGTCGGTTGGTGCGCCGTTGGACCTCTTGGTCGCCGGATCTGAGGATCGCCTGTGCAGGGCGGCCGAACCGATAGTGGGCGGTGCTGGGCTGGGTGTCACTGTCGTCGGTCTGAAAGTGCAAATAGTTGGCAACTTCGCTCAGCACATGCGCCGGGCGGCGCGTCAACGTGGATTGCACCGGTTTGCTGTTTTCCAATTCGCGCGCATACCAGTCCAGGGTGTAAACCGGCTCGAGCAAAATGTTCTCGAGATGTATGAGGGTCTCTGGAAATACGTCGTTGGGAGCCGAGACCGTCAGGGTCAGATGCGGCCCGTTGGTTGCGATCTGATGCTTGATGCCCTTCTCGCGTTTGTACGAGTTGATCTCGTAAGAGGTCCGCGTTTCTGTGCCTCCGGAAAGCGTACTGGCAAGGCCCGCCTGCACCGCGGCTACACGGTCAAAGGATGGCTCGTTTAAGGTCCAGACAAAGGTCAGCGCGGATACCCCGGTGCGGAGCGGCTCCAGATATGTGACCCGCGTGCCGTCGCCGTGCGCAATAAGTTCAGCGAGTGCTGGTTTGGCGGCCATGCTGCTTAGGGCAATTGCGGCGGCAGCGATGATTTTTGACACTCTGTTCAGCATATCACTCTACCTTCTTGGCCAAAACGACAGAGGTTGCGGAGGGTTGCATCGCGGTCGCGGCAAATTCCCGAACCTCTTCATCCGTGGTCTCACTCAGGATTTCAATCAAACCTGTCGGGGTGATCGGGGGAAATCCGTCGGCCGCAACATTGGACAGGAACCACCGAAACGAGGTGGGTCGACGCGCGGAATTTTCCGCCCAAGTGATCTGTTTTTGTCGCGCGTTCTGGATTTCCGGTCGCGTGATTGGGTCGTCCAGCAACCTCGCCACGGCCTCTTTCAGGCGGCGGTGCGCCCGATCCAGATCAAAGCCCGGCATAAGTTGCGCATGCAGCGTCAGTTCCAGATCGGATTCCTTGGAAAAGAACCAGTTCTGGCTGACGCTGAGAAAGCCGGGTTGGTCATGATACAGCGCCTTAAACAGCCGTTCGTTCAGGATGGTGGTCGTGATGAAAAACGTGCTTTGCATGTCCACGCTGGTCGGATTGCCTTCAAACGCCACGAACTTCGCAAACTGAATGGTGTCGCGTTGTAAACGATCGGTTTCGATCCGGTCCACATAAGCGACCTTGGGCGAAGGGCGTTGTGCCAGCCAGGGTTTGCTGGGCGCAGGGGTGGCTTCGGTGTCGCCAAAGACCTCGGCCACAAGCGTGGCCACAAGGTCTGGATCGACCCGTCCTGACACGATCAGCGTCACATTGGAGGCCACGTAATGCTCTTTGTGGAATTGATAGGCCTTTTCCAGACTGAGCTTCGGCAGGTCGGCAACGCTGTTGTCCACCCGTCCGCGCGGTGCGCCGTATAGGTTCTTCAGCGCGATGTGGCGCAGCCACCGCAACGGGCTTTGCCTTTCCCTAAGCAGGGTTTCGCGCTCGACAATGTCGATTTCGCTTTCGGCAAACCCTTCGGGCAGATCCGGCGTGTCCAGCGTCGCGCGCGAGAGTTTGAGCAAGGTCTCTAGATCTACGGGTGGACCCGAGTTGGTGTAAATCGTGGCGACGTTGCTGGTTGTTGCGTGGATATCGCGTTCTCTTGCCTGTTTGAGGATGGTAAAATCTGCTGAAAACGCTGCAAGATGTTCGGTCAGATGTGCGGTGCCAGAGGGGTCTGGGTCGTCGTATTTTCCCGACAGAACAATCAGTTGCACATCAACGCGGTTGAACGTGTCAGTGGGCACCACATAGGCTGCGTGAAGCCCGCCTTTGTCTGTCAACGGGATGACCTCTTGGGCAAAGGCAGGGCGGCCAAAGAGCACTGGCAAAAGCAAGAGAAGGAAAAAAGATCTACGCATCGTCGGCCTCAAATTACACCGTTGAAAATAATCAGAACAACTCGCCGAGCAT
>NZ_CAXREH010000082.1:0-52568 GCF_964229375.1 Cognatishimia sp. | reverse complement strand
TGGACGTGTGGTTTGACTCAGGTTCTACCCACTCTTTCGTGCTGCGCGATCGTGAGGATGGTACCGAGGACGGTATTGCGGATGTCTATATGGAAGGCACCGACCAGCACCGCGGCTGGTTCCACAGCTCGCTGTTGCAGGCCTGTGGCACCAAGGGCCGCGCACCGTATCGCAACGTGGTGACCCATGGTTTCACTCTGGATGAGAAGGGCATGAAGATGTCCAAGTCTTTGGGCAACACGATTGTGCCTGAAGAGGTCATCAAACAGTACGGTGCCGATATCCTGCGTCTTTGGGTGGCGCAGACTGACTATACAGCCGACCAGCGGATCGGGCCTGAGATCCTGAAGGGCGTGGCCGATGGCTATCGCCGCCTGCGCAACACCATGCGGTATATGCTGGGTGCGCTGGGCAATTTCACCGAGGCAGACCGCGTTGATCCAAGCGAGATGCCAGAGCTGGAGCGCTGGGTGCTGCACCGCTTGGCGGAGTTGGATGTGAAGGTCCGCGAAGGCTATCAGGCCTTTGATTTCCAAGGGGTCTATTCCGCGATCTTCAATTTCCCGACCGTGGATCTGTCGGCGTTCTACTTCGATATCCGCAAAGACGCGCTTTACTGTGACGGCAACACGTTGCGTCGCCGCTCGGCACGCACGGTTATGGACATCCTGTTTGAACGCCTGACCACGTGGCTGGCGCCGATCCTTGTCTTCACGATGGAAGAGGTCTGGCTTGAGCGTTTCCCCGAGGAGGGCAGCTCTATTCACCTGGTGGACATGCCAGAGACACCGACTGCGTGGCTGGATGCGGATCTGGCTGAGAAATGGTCCAAAGTGCGCGCCGCGCGCCGTGTCGTAACGGCCGCCTTGGAAGTCGAACGCACCAACAAGGTGATCGGCTCGTCGCTGGAGGCCGCTCCCGTGGTTTATGTAACGGATGCCGATTTGGCCGCGCTGTTGCAGTCGGTGACCTTTGAGGACGTCTGCATCACCTCTGCGATTTCCGTGGTGGAAGGCGCAGCACCTGAGAGCGCCTTTACGGTGCCAGAGGTCGACGGTGTTGCAGTGGTCTTTGCCAAGGCCGAGGGCAACAAATGTCAGCGCTCCTGGAAGATCATGCCCGAAGTCGGCACGGACCCGGATTTCCCGGACGTGACATTGCGTGACGCAAACGCTTTGCGTGAATTGCGGGCCGCTGGTCTGTTTTAAAACACACGCGCGGCCCGCCCCCACGGGGGAGCCGGGCCGCGCGGCGCAAATCGTTGCGCGGGTTGCGTTTGGCGCACCCATTTGAAACAGTTGCCCTATGGCAGTTGCATGTTTTGACAGCCCCGTCGGGCGTCTTTCTATCACAGAAGAAAATGGCAAAATCACTCGGTTAAGCTGGGGCGGTGCCCCTGAGGGGCACGCCGATGTTTTGTCACAGGCCGTCGCGCAGCTGGCGGCCTACTTCGCAGGCGACCTGACCGCGTTTGATCTGCCGCTTGAGGTGCATGGCAGTGATTTCCAGCGCGCAGTCTGTGAAGAGATGCTGAAAATACCGTTTGGTGACACGGTCACCTATGGCGACATCGCCAAAGCGCTAGGCGTGCCTGCGCAACCGGTGGGTGGAGCGTGTGGTGGCAATCCGATCCCGATCATCATTCCCTGTCACCGTGTCATGGGGGCGGGTGGTAAATTGACAGGGTTCTCTGGCGCTGGTGGGGTCGAGACCAAGGTCACCTTGCTGCGTCACGAGGGTGCAGCAGGTCTACTGATTTAGCGGCGTTCTGGAATGATCTGCTGCACGACGCCGACGCTGACCAGATAGACAGAGGTCACGATCAACCCCCAATGCGCCCAGCTTTGCGGGTGGAAATCGACCCAAGCGGCCCAACCGGCAAAGATTGTCCAAGCCAGTGCCATAGGCAAGGACACAGCGCGCCAGCGTTCGGTTCTGACCGGATGAATGAACCGCAAAGGCAGGAACATTGCCAGCGATAGCGCGCTGACCAGTGCCAGTGAGACCCAGAAGTTCGGCTCGATTGCAAAAATCACAATGATCAGCATGTTCCAGCAGCCAGGAAAGCCCGAAAAGGAATTATCTTTTGTTTTCATGCGGGTGTCTGCGAAATACAGCGCGCTGGCAAAGGTGATGACGATGATCGCAAACCAGCCCGTCCAGCCTGCCATGAGACCCGATTTGAAAAGCGCGAAGGCCGGAATGAAGACATAGGTCAGATAGTCGATAATCAGATCCAACAGCACGCCATCAAATTCGGCGGCGTTGGTTTTGACATCGTATTTGCGTGCCAAAGGCCCGTCGATGCCATCCACCGCAAAAGCGACCACAAGCCATAGGAACATAAGGCTCCACTTCGCGTCGACGGCGGCGAGCATGGCCAGCATGGCGAACACAGCGCCAGAGGCGGTGAGCAAATGAACGGCGAGTGCTTTGATACGGGGTGTCATGCAAGTGTCATGACGGAAATACTGCCCCGGCGCAATGGAGGAAGACCTACTTTGTGATTTCCTCGTCTTTCACAAACATATTCGCCCAGGCCCGATCAATCAGATCTGGCGACATTTGGCGAGGCATCGCCTCGAAGTCACAGATCGAGATCATCTGGTCGATCAGGAAGCCGGGCTGATAGTTTGCATAGACATTGTCGATCTCGGGATAGCGGGTCTTCATCAGGTGCACGAGGGCCTGTTCATCCAGCTGCAATCCTTTGGCGCGGGCGACCAGACCAAAAATCTTGAGATAGTCTTCCTGACTCGGGCCATCGACCTTGATCTTGAAAAAGATACGGCGCAGCGCGGCTTGGTCAAAGATTTCATTGGGGTGGAAGTTGGTCGAAAAGATCACCAGCGTGTCAAAAGGCGTTTCGAATTTTTCACCCGATTGAAGCGCAAGGATGTCGCGGCCCTCTTCCAAGGGCACAATCCAGCGGTTGATCAGCGCTTGAGGCGGTTCCTGCTGGCGGCCAAGGTCATCCACGATAAAGACGCCGCCGGCGGCCTTCAGTTGCAGTGGGGCCTGATAGGTGCGCGCAACGGGGCTATAGACCAGATCCAGCATGTCCAGCGTAAGCTCGCCGCCGGTGACAACCGTTGGGCGGTCACAGCGCACATAGCGGGTGTCAAACTCGCGACGCAGACGCAGGGCAAAGCGGTCTTCTCCTTCGCCCTCGGCCTCGGCTTTGGAATGCACGATGGGGTCGTAGACGGTGATCACCTGACCGGCATATTCAACAGCGCGTGGCACAAAGATCTTGTCGCCCAACGAGTCTCGGATACCGTTAGAGATCGAGGATTTACCATTCCCCGGAGGGCCATACATCAAAATCGAGCGACCCGCAGAGACCGCAGGGCCAAGGTGATCCAGCAGATTGTCGGGCAACACCAGGTGCCCCATGGCATCAGTCAACTGGGTCCGGGTGACTTGAATGTTGCGGATCGACTGGCGTTTGACCTGCTCGGCATAGACGTCCAACGGCACGGGCATCGCACCATAGTATTCCGATTGCGCCAAGGCGTCCTGCGCGCGGGCGTTGCCTTCGTCGGTGAGCTGATAGCCCATCTCGTTGGCGTTATTGGCGTTTAGAGTGCCGGTGGCCTCGAGGAATTTTTGTCCGCGGGCCAGGTCGATCAGTTCCTGTGTGACAGCCGTCGGCAAACAAATTGCAGCGGCGACCTCGCTGACCAGCGTCACGTTCTTGCGGAACATGGTTTTAATCAGAATATCGCGCATCATCACGATGGGCAGTTTCATATCCTCCATGCGCTTTGGAGCGGGAGGGGGTGTCACTGTCGTGTCGTTGAGTTGGATATTCATGAATAGGCCTCAGATAGTCTTGGCCTTAACTTGCAAGGCACCCGTGGCGAAATTGGGGCAGCGGGGTGGCAAATTTAAAGACGAATAGGCAGGCTTTTTCACGTCCCAAAACAAGTTGAGAGAAATAATTTCTTTTATTTCATGTATTTAAATAAAGGGCGTGGCCAGATAAATGATCAACGCTGGGCCAAGGGCCAGACCCATTGGGAAGTCTTTCTTCATGTTCCAGCTGTCCCAATCTGGAAAGAGCCGCCGAAGGCCCGTGTGTTTTGCGACCCTGTGGGCGGCCCATGCCGCAAGCAAGGCGGTGGCAAAGATCAGTGCGATCTGGGACAGGTCGCTCAGCGCTACAAAAGGCGCTGCCGCTGCAACGAATTTGGCGTCGCCCGCGCCCACCAGCCCGCCAGCGTTCAACCCCATCCCAATCAACAGCGCCACCACAAGGTGGGTGTATCGCCACAGATAGACGTCAAAGGGCAGGGCAATCAGCCCAACGACCGCGAACACTGCGAACAGTGCCACCACCGAAGGGTTCGGGATGCGCATGGATTTCATGTCGCTATAGGCAACATACAGACAAATCGGAACGACAAAGGGCAGAAACCACGCCGCCGCCCAAGGAGTCAGAGACATCAGCTGCTTTCCAACGCGCGCAACGAACGCACGGCCGCTTCGAAATGCTGCGGGTGCGTGTCGATGGCTTCGCGCAACAACGCTTTGCCGGTCTGAACGTCACCCTGTTTGATCGCTGACAACGCGAGCGTGTGCAGCAATTGCGCTTTCTCGGTTTGCTCAAGTGGGATCACCGGCAGGGTATAATTGCGCTGTGCACCCCGTGCCAGAACCAGGTTGTTCTTGGCGGTGAACAGGCTGTCGTCATTGCGCAGTGAATCCATGAACAAGCGCTCGGCGGCGGTGAAATCTCCGCGGCTGAGTTTGGAATAGCCCCAGTTGTTCAGAACCCCGGCAGGGCGGGTCGTCAGACCGACGGCAATCTCATAGAAACTATCGGCTTTGTTCCATTCCTGATTGCTGTCTGCAACGATGGCTTCCAGACGATAACGCTTAAAGCTTTCGTGCGTCGGCGGTACTCCGTCCAGCACTTTGTCAGCCTCTTCCCAGCGACCTGCGCGGATCAGCGCGTCTGCCAGATCGACCTGATCGTCCAGCGTCGCCTCGGGCAGTTTGACCACACGTTTCCACGCGGCAACGCCCTCTTCGGCGCGTTTCGCGCGCACCAGAGACACGGCCCATCCCCGTTGGAAATCGATGCGTTTGGGGTCTTCGGCGGCCTTTTTCGAGAAATACGCGACGGATTCAGCCGGATCGGCCATCGTCAGCATGATATCGTTCATATTGGCTTCGTCGACAGCGTTAATCGCTTCGACGGCGCGCTCCACTTCGGCTTCGGTGGCTTTTTGACAGCCCGCCAAAACAAGCGATGCACTTAGCCCAAGGCCGATAAGGGTCAAATGGCGCATTTTCTGCGTCCTTTACTGCTCTTGCCCTGTCCAATTATGGCGTGCCGGTCAGCAGGTAGCCCCCATTTCCCAAACGCACCAGTTTGAACTCTTGATCTAATTGTTCGCCATCATAGGCGGAATTTTCCAATTTTGCGAGCGCTAAGCGCAAATTGTCCCGAACTGAGTCACTTTGGCCATTGTCCATCGCATAGGCCTTGCGGAAAATCTGAGCGGCTTCGGCAGTTTCGCCCTGTTCGATCAGCACAACCCCCAGATTGTTCCAGATTTCGGGGCGTGTTTCATTGACCTTGATGGCTTGGCGCAATTGGGTTTCGGCCTGACCCAAACGGCCCAATCCGATATTGGCCGTCGCGAGAGAGGCGAGCACATCGGCGGTAAATCCCTGCTGGCCTGCCGCGCGCGTATAGGATTTCAGAGCAAGTTCAAACTCGCCTGCCTCCATCAGTCGATGTCCCACCAACAGAGGGTCGACCGCTGTGCCGCGCGCGTCGACATCGGGCGCAAAAGGGGTATCTTTGGATGCGCCAAGGCCGCCCGTGTTGCAGGCGGCCAAAGACAGCGTCAGAAGAAGTGGGGCCAGAGTGCCTGTCCCCGGTAGTCGTATCATTGTTGCCCGTTACCCGCCAAAGTTTGCGATATTCGCGACCGACGGGGCGACCAGAATGATCAGAAGCGGTGGCACCGTCAGCATCATTGTGGCAAGGGTCATCTTTGTTGGCAACTTGTTTGCGGCCTCTTCGGCGCGCATCACGCGTTTGTCACGCATTTCACCGGAATAGACCCGCAGAGCTTCGGAAATGGGTGTGCCGAAAGACTGCGACTGGTTCATCACAGTGACAAAACTCGAGACATCTGGCACGCCACAGCGCTCGCCCATGTCTGTCAGAACCTGGCTTTTGTCCTTACCGGCCTTCATTTCGTGGGCGACGATTTCATATTCGTCCGCCAGTGCCGGGTATGAGGCGCGCAATTCCGAAGCCACCCGGATAATGGCCTGATCCATCGATTGACCAGCTTCGACGCAGACAAGCATCATGTCCAGACTGTCCGGAAACCCGTAGGTGATTTCCTCTTTGCGGGCTTCGACGCGGCGGGTGATCCAGTATTTTGGCAGGAAATATCCAACCGCACCTGGGCCCAGAACATACATGATGGTCTGCTGCGTTGTGGCTGCATCCGTGTCCATCGAGGTCACGAAATAGGCCACGCCCAGCACCAGACCGATCAGTCCAAGGCCCATCTGAGCCAGATAAAACGCGCGCACCGCGTCCTGAGATTGATACCCCGCCTGAATAAGTTTCAAGCGCACCGAAGAGAGTTCTTCCTGGTTTTGCGGCTCCAGAAAGGCTTTGTATTTGGCCAGCTTTTCGTTTGGTGACGCGCGGCGCAACTTCTCTTTCTTGGTTTCTTTCTTGGCAACTGCCCCTTCGCGGCCGGCATTGGCCAGACGCGCCATGGGGTCGTCGCGCTCTTTCAGCATCAGCAGGATGGCGATGGCGATAATGCCAAGGCCCAGAACACCCACGGCGATGATCGGTCCAAAGGGGCCAAGCGCGCCGGTCAGGATCGTGTTCAAAGTGTCAAAAATGGGCATATCGCGTTCCTTACACTTTGATGTTCGTCAGAATGCGCATCACAAAGAGGTTGGCGGCAAGGAATGCCCCCACGGCGATACAGCCGGTGATGAACAAGGGGTGGTCGCGGACGCCGTCATAGTAGTTCGGGTCGCTGACGTTGATGAAGATCAGGGCCGCAACAGGGAAGCCTGATAGAAACTTACCGGACCACTGTGCTTCGGCGGTGATCGCTTTGACCCGGCGGAACAGGCGGAAACGGGCGCGGATGACTTTGGACAGACCTGCCAGAATCTCGGCAAGGTTACCGCCTGATTGCTGCTGGATCGCAACCGCAACCGCAAGGAACCGCATGTCCTGCATGTCCAGTCGCTCTGCCATCTCTTTGAGAGCTTCCGAGACGTCGCGGCCATAGGCGCTTTCGTCGGCGATCATGCCAAATTCGGTGGCCAGTGGATCTGGCAGCTCTTTGGCGACGATCTGAACCGCGGATGAGAACGGGTGGCCGACTTTCAGGCTGCGGACCATCAGTTCGATAGCATCCGGCAGTTGCTCTTCGATCAGCGCCATGCGTTTGTTGGCCTTCATCGACACCCATAGATAGACGCCGCCGACACCTACAGCGACGGCAATCACCGCGTTGATCAGTGGGCCTGTGTTCGTGGCAATCGTCATGGCCATAAAGGCCAGTCCCGCCAGCGCGCCCATAATCATAATCAGTTGCTGGGGCGAAAAGGCGATGGCGGCTTTCTGGGCCTTGGAAGCCAACAGGGAATAAAGAGGAATACCGCCGGTTTTGGCGTGTGCCGCCATTTCCTTGCGCAGCTGTTCCAAAACGTCCTGACGTTTCGCGCCTTTTTCCATCATGTCCAACCGGCGGCTGACGCGGTTGTTCAGGCTGATGGATTTGCCAAAGACCGTCAGATACGCGCCTTCGACCAGAACGACGACACCAACAAAAATCAAACCATAAATAAGAAGTTCCGGGCTAATCGGCATCTGACTTATCCTACTGTTGGTTCATAGATTTGCGCAGGCAGGTCATAGCCCCACATGCGGAAACGTTCAGAATAATGGCTGCGCACACCGGTCGCCGTGAAATGGCCCAGGATTTTGTTTTCCGGGGTCAGGCCGGTGCGCTGGAACTTGAACACCTCTTGCATCGAGATCACGTCGCCCTCCATGCCGGTAATTTCGGTGATCGATGTCATACGGCGGCTGCCGTCTTGCAGGCGGCTGGCCTGTACGATCAGGTTCACAGCCGAAGAAATCTGGGACCGCACGGCCTTGATCGGCATTTCAATACCGGCCATTGCGATCATGTTTTCAAGACGGCTGACACCATCACGCGCAGAGTTGGCGTGGATCGTCGTCATGGATCCGTCGTGGCCGGTGTTCATCGCCTGAAGCATGTCGATGACTTCTTCGCCGCGGGTCTCGCCTACGATAATGCGGTCCGGACGCATCCGCAGGGCGTTTTTCAGACAGTCGCGCGGGGAAACTTCGCCTTTGCCTTCTACGTTTGGAGGGCGGCTTTCCATACGTCCGACATGGGTCTGTTGCAGCTGAAGTTCCGCTGTATCCTCGATTGTCAGGATCCGCTCGGCGTTGTCGATGAACGACGACAGCGCATTCAGCGTTGTGGTCTTACCAGAGCCGGTACCGCCTGAGACGATCACATTCAATCGGGTCGCAACAGCGGCCTGAAGATAGGCGGCCATTTCCTCGGAAAACGCGCCAAAGCCGACAAGATCGTCGATGCCCAGTTTGTCTTTCTTAAACTTACGAATAGAGACCAGAGAGTCGTCCACGGCAATCGGCGGCACCATCGCGTTAAAGCGCGAACCATCGGCCAGACGCGCATCCACATAGGGGTTGGATTCATCGACGCGACGGCCGACGGCGGACACGATCTTGTCGATGATCCGCAACAGGTGCTTTTCGTCTTTGAAGGTGATGTCTGTCAGTTCCAGCTTGCCTGAGCGTTCTACAAAAATCTGTTGTGGGCCGTTCACCAGAATGTCGTTGACGCTTTCATCCTGCAGCAATGTTTCCAACGGACCAAGGCCTGTGACCTCGTTATAGAGTTCTTGAAACAGCTGATTGCGTTCCTGACGGTTCAGGACAATCGCTTTGTCTTCAAGCACTTCGGTCGAGATGGCGCCGATTTCCGTGCGCAGCTCGTTTTCCGAGGCTTTTTCAAGTGCGGCGAGGTTCAGGTTGTCCAGCAGCTCGCGGTGCAGATCCAGTTTGATTTCCTGCAACCGCTCTTTGCGCTTGCGGTCCTTGTCCGAGGCCTGCGCCTGTGCGCGGGCCAGCGGCATCGGTTTGCGTAGCGTTGCGTCCACTGGGGGTTTTTCGGCGACCTGAGGCGCGGGCTCCGCGGCCTTTGGCGTCGCGTTTACCGGTTTGGCTTTGGCGTCTTTTTTATAACGGCTGAACATGCTCTTTATCCTCTACCCAACACGCGCTGATTTTTCTTCGAGCTCTGCAAGGCTTTGCGCGAGTTTTGCGATTTCCCGACGAAGCGGGTTTTTGGACGCTGACAGCGCCAATGGTTGTCCGTGGTCTCCGGACGCCTGAACTGCTTTGCCGCCATCAGGCAGCTGAACTTCCATCGAGATGCCAAGGCTCTCAGACATCCGTTTGATGCGAGACTTCCCAGACAGATCGGTGAATTTTGGTGCGCGGTTAAGCACATAGCGCAGTTTTTCAAACGGCATTTCTTCGGCCTGCAAGGCACGTTTCATCCGCATTGTGTTCTGCGCCGAGCGCATGTCGATGTCGGTCAGTGCGAAATAGACATGGGCGGCTTGCAGGACCACTTCAGTCCACTGCACGATGGTTGTCGGCATGTCGACCACGACGAAATCAAAGTGGCGGCAGGCGATGTCCAGAACACGTTGAACGTCTTCGTTCGAGATCAGATCCAGCGGCACCATATCGGTGGGCGAGGTCAGAACGTTCAGCTTGTCTTCGTATTTTTGCAGCGCCTGGCCAAAGCTTTCGCTGTCCATGCTTTCAGTGTCTGTCAAAAGCTCGAGTACCGCGTCGCGGCGGGGCAGGTCCAGATAGGTGGACACAGAGCCAAACTGCAGATCCAGATCGATCAGGCAAACCGTTGGTGCGTTCTTTTTGGAAACAGTTGCCAGTTCCCAGGCCAGATTGGTGGACAGGGTCGAGGCCCCAACGCCGCCGGCAAGACCATGGGTTGCTATCAGAACCCCATGCGCTTCGGGGGCGTCTTTCTTAAGGCTCACCGAGTGCGCGGCCTCTGCATCCGGGGCCGCGTCAGGCACGGCTGCAACAGCAGGCACTGCCTCGGGTTCGGCCGCAGGGACCGCCTCGGGGATTTCGTCCACCACGTCTTCTGCCTGGCGCAGTGTTTCGACGATGTCCATCAGTTCGCCTGATGGCGGTGGATAGGGGATAAATTCGTCGGCACCCATGCGCAGCAGTTGGTGCAGCAGGGCGGGGGTGACGTCCTCGGCGATCAAAAGTGTGCGAATGCCGCGTTTTTTGGCTTCGATGACCACGCGTTTCAGCAGTTCGGGTTCATCTTCGTCCAGATCGTCAATCGCGAGGGCGATAAATTCTAGGTGCTGGGCTTCGGCCTGATCAAAGAAGGTCAGCGCATCAGAAAAGCCAAGGTCGCCCCACTGGTCGCCCATGACTTCTTCCATATCTACGATGAGCAAGTCAAAATTCTGCACATCCCGACAGACCGTACAGGCCAGGATCGGGCGCGGATCAGATTCGACTTTCAAACCACTCTTCATTGCCTATTCCTTAGATGCAGACGCTGCCTGTTTTGTTTTTTTGGCGTTGCCTGTGTCCGACTCGTGCGGACATGGTCATCCTTCAGACTGTTTTTGACGGCGAAGTGGGGCGGAAATTGGGCGAAAAGGGCGTCTAAATGCGGAAATTCTGTCTGGTCATCGCGATTGTTTCGCGTGTTTTGACATTCCTGAAGAACCGCCAACCCGACATGAAAAGACCCGCCAGAGGCGGGCCCAGTTCAAAATTGCGACTTATGCTGCCGCTTGAATTCGAGTTATTCGTTGGTTGATGGCACGGCCGCGGTCGGCAGAGGCACCGCGCTGGCTACATATTCGCGATAAATAATGGCGGCGTATTTGCCATCCAGCACGTTCGGATGTCCGGCAACAAAGCCTGAGACCTCTGTAACGGTACGGCGGTTTTGGCGTTCGCGATCTTGCGTTGCGATGACCGGCTGGGTTTCACCAAACGACACCAAAGCCTCGAGCCGATCACGTGAAATCCCTTGCGAGGCAAAGTAATTCACAACCGCATTGGCGCGCCGTTTGCCCAGACGCTTGTTATAGGCGTCAGAGCCAACCGCATCGGTGTGCCCATAGACGTTAAAGCGCACTTCTGGGAATTGTTTGATCCAGTCAGCCTGCTGGCGCAGTGTTGCGCGGGCTGTGGCGTCCAGCACTGCTGAGTTGAAGGCGAAGGTCACAGTTGTGTCGACCTCTGCAGCAAAGCGGTTGCCCAGATCGATGGTGAACTGCTTGTCGCCGTTATGGATTGCCGTGTTGTGCGCGGTTGCTGATCCGAAGTGGCCCGTGCGATCCAGCTCGGAGCCAACTTCGCCAAACCAGTTGCTATAGGTGTCCTTAGGCGTCGAACAAGCTGCGAGCAGTACAAGTGCGGGCAGGGCGATCAGATGTTTCATAGTCTGCGCTCCCTAGTCCAGCACATAGCCGTAAGATCCGCCAAAATCTTGTTTGGCAACTTCGGCGGCTGCGCCTTTGGGTTTCTTGTTGGCCACAACGCGTCCATGCAGGAAAAGATCCTGTTCTGACGGGGGTTTAACACTGTCGGTGGGCAGGGCAATTGCCTCGCCGACGGTTGGTGTAACCAGATGCGCCGTCACAATAATAACCAGCTCGGATTGGTTGCGCTGGAAAGACGCGCTGCGGAACAGTGATCCCAGGATCGGAATGTCGCCCAACCAAGGAAGCTGGCTTGTGGCGTCTTGGAAATCTTCGCGCAGCAGGCCTGCAATCGCAAAGCTTTCTCCGTCGCGCATTTCAACCGTTGTCGAGGCCTTACGGGTGCTGACCGCCTGAATTGTGATCGTGCCGTTGGTGAAACCGTTGGTCGGATCCAAGGCCGAAACTTCGGTATTCAGTTCCAGATTGATCAGATCGCCGTCGATCACGCGTGGTACAAACTGAAGGCTGACGCCAAAGGGTTTGAACTCGACGGAAATCGTGCCGTTGTCTTGGGATACGGGGATCGGATACTCGCCGCCCGCATGGAACGTGGCTTGCTGGCCTGACAAGGCGCTGAGGTTTGGTTCTGCGAGCGTGCGCACCATGCCGCGTTGCTCGAGCGCTTCTAGAAGAATGCCAAGCTGTACGCTGCCAACGCCAAATTCAAACGCGATACCGCCTGCGACGCCATCGGTGACTGTAATGTCCTGACCCAGCCCGTTGCTACCGCTGAGCCAAGTGCCGGACTCACCGCGTACCGAGTTGCCGGTGATGGCAACACTCGAAGACAGGGATTTGGACACAGAGCGCTGCATTTCAGCAAAGCGCACCTTCAGCATCACCTGCTGAACGCCGCCAACTGTCATAAGGTTGCTGACGCGCTCGGGGGCGTAGCGTTCCGCAAGATCCAGTGCGCGTTGCAGTTTCTGCGCGCTCGAGGCCGTGCCCGACAGAACAATGCCGTCGTTGGCTGTGCGCACGTCGATCTTTTCGTTCGGCAAGATCTGGCGCAGGCGCTCTTTGAATTCGCTGATATCGGCGGCGACGCGGACGTCGACATTGGTGATCAAGCGACCGCTTGCATCCAGCAATGTCAGTGTTGTGGTGCCCGGAGCCTTGCCCAGCACGTAAATCGTGCGGTCCGATAGGGTCGAGATATCGGCAATCGTCGGATTGGCGATGGAAAGCTCCGCGAAAGGGGTGTCGCTTTCTACGACAACGGCGCGGTTCATTGGAACGCCCAACAAAGAGCCTGTGCCATTGCGCATCACGCGCAAGGTTTCAGCCGCACTCATGGTGCTTAGAAGGGGTGTACACGCCAGCGTCGCTCCGACGAGCGCCGCCTTAAGAATATTTCGATATGTCATGTGACCTGCCTCTCGATCACGCCTCTGTTGCGGGTCTTTGCGCCCACGATTGCCAACACCATGCGCCAATTTCACTTTTTTTGCAAGAATCAATGACTTCTCTTGCGCTTTGAACCTGTGAAAGTGATGCGCTGTGCCTCAAATGCAAAGGGCGTCAAACAATGACGCCCCGCTAATCAGTTGAAATGACTCAGTTTGAACAAGGGATTGCGATCTCGACCACATCCGCGCCGCGGCGGGTTCGGATGGTACAGACCTTTTCTTCCTCGGCCACTTCAGCCACGATTTCTTCTTCTTGGATCCCCAGCAGGGATTTCTGATCGACTTCGATGGTCTGCGCCACCGTGTCATCAGCGGCACCGACCAGCGATAGGGATAGACGGCCTGAGTTCTGCGCCTGGGCGAGTGCGGCCACCTGTTCGGGGCTGACGGCCACCGTTACTGTGCGCGCAATACGGCCTTCGGCGGTGTCCACGTCAGAATTCTGGTCGATCGCAATCAGATCGACACCCGCTTGAATAAGCTTGGTAATGTCGCGGTTGCCGCCTTCGCGGGTGGCACGCACCGAGCCGGTCCAATAAACATCAACCCGGTCGCCGGGGCGCAAGAAGCCCGACACGCCGCTGGCCACATCCACACGGATCGCAAATGCGCGCATGCCTTTGGACAGACGAGTGGTCAGACCCGCGCCTTCGCCGGGTTCAGAGATTTTAAGCGCCATAATCGGCTCGCCTGGCTCCATGGGGCGCAGGACATGGCGGACGTCTGCATTATTGTTGGGAAACAGCGCGTCTGCGGATTTAAAGACACCGGCAGGCATCGAATTCACCGGCCATTTGATCAGCAAGACGTTTTGCGGATCAAGTTTGTCACCGTATTTCATAGAGGCATTGGCCACCATGATGTCGACGGTCTCGATCGCAGGCTTCTGCGCTTGGCGTTCCTGCGCCAAGGCACGTTGATAACCTTCGATATAGTTTTGCGCCATATAGACGGCGAAACCGGCAAGGCCGACACCGACGAGCAAAACGACTGCAAAAATACCACGCATGGGGTCCCTCATAAAACTGTGCCGCTTGGGCATTCACAGGCAAGCTGACAGCAGAATGTGGCGAAATAACGGAAAGGGGGGGCTGCTTTTGGGGCGAAATGTCTAAACACAAAAGCACCCTGTCGGGCGCAAAAAATCCGGCGCGGTGGCGCCAGACGATACTCGTTCTTGGGGGGCTTTAGTCGCTTGTTGAGGCGGCGGGTGTTGTCACATCCCAGGCCTGAACTGTCGCGCCAATATCGGCGGCAAGCTGATGCGTCTCGGTTTCAACGATGGTACCTGCTGACACCGCAAGGCCGACGAGGGCTGCGGTCAGGACGACCCATTCGACAGAAATAGCGCCGCGTTCGTCACGAATGAAATGCTCGAAGTATTTTGCCATCGTATCCTCCCGTTCAGAAGGTTTGGCGTTTGCTGGAGAATTCTTCTCCGGGGCGGGCCTGAGGCCACTTATTATGTCTTGGAGTGAAAACGGCCGCGCCGGGAAAGGCACGGCCGAAATCTTGTTCAGATGGTTAGGCTATTAGGAGCCTGTGCCGCCTGCTACGCCAGTTGGAGTAGAAGAAACGGCAACGTTCTGGGTGTCGATGGTCGCGCCAACGTCAGCTGCCAGCTGGTTTGTCTGAGTTTCGATGGTGGAGTAAGCTGCTACTGCCAGACCAACGACTGCTGCTGTAAGAACAACCCAGTCAACTGTTACTGCGCCGTTTTCGTCTTTGCGGAAATTTTTGATAAACTTGATCATGATGTGTCCCTCCATAGGATCTCTAAGTGTGTGTTGAACCTTGTCGGATCCGTTGTTGGCCGCTCTCTCTCATTGGCCTGTTCCCGACTTGGTATGAGCATATATAGCTTTGAGAATGGGGCACGATTGGGGCACGAATGGCACGATTTTTTGCGGTTCGGTTTTTTGTCAAAATTTTTCTTCAAGCATCTGTAATTAAACAATAAAATAATCAATAATATTTTCGACAAAGCGTTTTTTGTACTGCGCAGCCGTGATTTTTCAACTCTGAGGTGCTGCAGTTTTCACAGAAATCCCGCTCTGGGGGATCACTTTTTTGCGAATTTGCGCGTCTGACGTGCCATACTTCTGCAAAGAAAGTTCAAAAGGGCAGAAAAAACGTGACTCGGGCGGTCTCTATATTGGCTTTGGCGACGATTCTGGCGTGGCCAATGGGTGTTTGGGCGCAATCTGCACCCGCATTCCCAGAATTCTCGGCCAAAAGGGTCAAGCCGCCCGCGCCGGGGGCCAAAAAACGGATTACGGTGCAAATCCAATCAGCGCCCACGGTGCCCGAGCCGATCTTGCCGCAGGATGTCGTCGCACCCAAAGCGGCGCCGGTGTCTCTTTATGAATGGTTCTGGGATGCGATCGATCCGTCTACGGCAACGTCATCCGGCCCGGGGCGCGTGTCTGACGCCTTAGAAGTGCTCTCGACCCCCTCGGCGCAAGAGGCGCTCTCGCCACCACGACTGCAAACGTTGCAGGACATCGTGACGCTTTATGGGTTGGACATCATGCTCGCGACCATCGGGACGGATGTTTCGCCGGCTCTGGCGCTGGCGGTGATTTATGTGGAATCGCGCGGGCAGGCTGATGCGGTCAGCGGGGCCGGTGCGCAGGGGTTGATGCAATTGATTCCGGCAACCGCCGAGCGGTTTGATGTGTCTGACCCCTTCGATGTTAAACAAAACATCACAGGCGGGGTGCGGTATCTGGATTGGCTGATGGGAGAATTCGGCGAAGATCCGATCCTTGTCCTTGCGGCCTATAATAGTGGCGAGAACGCAGTGCGGAACAATCAGGGTGTTCCGCCGTTTGCCGAGACACGCAATTATGTGCCCAAGGTTCTGTCGGCCTTTTCTGTGGCCAAGGGCCTGTGTCTGACGCCACCGCTTTTGGCAAGCGATGGCTGTGTGTTTGCCAATCTTGGGAATTGATCAGCAGTTTGGCACGTTGACGGCGAGGCCGCCCAAAGACGTCTCTTTGTACTTTTCGTGCATGTCCTCGCCAATCTGACGCATCGTTTCAATGCAGGCATCCAGGGGCACAAAGTGATCGCCATCACCGCGCAGGGCCAGTGACGCAGCAGACACAGCTTTCACCGCGCCAAGGCCGTTGCGTTCGATGCAGGGGACTTGGACCAGCCCTTTGACCGGATCGCAGGTCATGCCCAGATGATGCTCCAGTGCAATTTCAGCGGCGTTCTCGACTTGCTCTGGTGTGCCGCCCATAACGGCGCACAGACCCGCGGCAGCCATCGCCGAGGCTGAGCCGACCTCGGCCTGACACCCGGCCTCAGCGCCCGAGATCGATGCGTTAAATTTCACCAGACCACCAATCGCGGCTGCGGTCAGCAGGAATTCGTCGATGCGGCTCTGCGTAGCGCCCGGGACGTGATCCAGCCAATAGCGCATCACAGACGGCAGCACGCCCGCGGCGCCATTGGTCGGGGCGGTGACCACTTGGCCCCCGGCCGCGTTCTCTTCGTTGACGGCCATCGCATAGGCGCTCATCCAGTCGTTGATGGTGTGTGGCGCGGTCAGGTTCATGCCGCGCTCGGCCAACAGAGCATCGTGAATAGACTTGGCGCGGCGACGCACGTTCAAGCCACCGGGCAGGGTTCCATCGTGGGTCAGCCCTCGGTCGATGCAGTCGTTCATAACCTGCCAGATGCGCGCACAGCCCTTTGCCAGATTGTCAGAGCCGCCGCGCGACACTTCGTTGCTGCGTTTCATATCGGCGATGGACTTGCCGGACCGTTCCGCCATTTGCAGCATCTCTGCGGCGGATTTGAACGGATAAGGCACAGGCGCGCCTTCGTCGGTATCTTTGCCCGAGGCCAGTTCCGCTTCGGTGACAACAAAGCCGCCGCCAATGGAATAGAAGGTCTCTTGCAGGATGACGTCGCCCTGCGTGTCGGTTGCCATAAGGATCATACCGTTGGCATGACCTTCAAGGGCTGGCCCGAAATCAAAGTGCAAATCTTCTTTGGGATTAAACGCCAGCGTGCCAAGCCCATCTGGTGACAGGGTGTGGCTTTGGTGGATCTCGCCAAGGGCAGCCTCGGCTTTTTCGTGGTCATAGGTGTCGGGCAAAAAGCCTGCCAGCCCCAGGATCGTGGCGCGGTCTGTTGCGTGGCCAACGCCTGTAAACGCAAGCGAGCCGTGCAGGCTGGCTTTGACACCAGCAAAATGGAATGGGCTTGCGCGCATAATGTCAAGAAACCGCGCGGCGGCCACCATGGGGCCCATCGTATGAGAGGACGACGGGCCGATGCCCACTTTGAACATTTCAAATACCGAGAGGAACATCAGGCAGTCTCGCTTTAGTACAAGTAGAAGTTTGCTGGATTGCTGAACGGCGTGTCGCCAAGCCCTTCGGCCTCGATCAGCGCCGCAACAGAGGCGCGACCTTCGAGCCGTTGCGCCAAAGCTTTGAGGTGTGGATAGGGATCCAGGGTGACGCGTCCATAGTCTTTGGCGGGGTAGATCTGAGACCACCTCAGCGTCGCCGCGACATATAGATCAAGAATGCTGACGGTCTCTCCGTTCAGCCAAATAGGACGGTCGGCCGCGACGCTGTCCAACAGAGTAAAGCTGTGCTGGATGTTGCGGACGGCCCCGGCGCGCAGGGCTTCTTGTGCGTCATCGGTGTATTGGTCGGGATAAAACCGCAGGTTCAAATTCGCATGCAACGTGTTGGACACATAAAACAGCCACTTCAGCGCATCGCCTCGTGCCGGGTGGTCAGCGGCTGGAAACAGCGCCTTGTGGCGATCGGCCAGCCACAAAAGGATCGCGCCTGTTTCAAACAGGATGCCATCAGGGGTTTCCAAGGCAGGTATCCGTCCGGCCGGATTGATCGCCAGATAGGCGGCTGATTTCTGCGCCGAGGTTTCTCGGTCGACCAACACGCACTCAAACTCGGCCCCCAGCTCTAAGAGGGCAAGCCGAATAATAAGGGACGCATTGTCCGGTGCATAGTGAAGGCGGTAGGTCGACGTCATAGGAGTAGTCTAGGCAGAATTCGGGAATCCAATGCGGTGGTTTGCGACGTTTCCTATCGGAAACAAGACGCGGTTTCCAGCGAATGCGGCGCTCAATTGGGGGTTGTCGTGAAATTGCACCGAAATGCCTCTCGCAAGCGAGTCCGTTTCCACCTATAACCTGTGCAACTGGTATTGATGGAGCTGCGTATGTCCACCGAACTTTCTCCGATTGATAAGGCGAAATTCGTTGCCGCCAAGAAGGCTGTTGAATTTGTCGAAGACGGAATGCGGGTTGGTTTGGGAACAGGCTCTACGGCGGCTTGGATGGTGCGATGCCTGGGTGAGCTGGTGCGCGAAGAGGGGCTGAAGATCAAAGGCGTGCCAACATCGACACGCACGGCTGAACTCGCGCGGGACGTAGGCATCGAAGTGGTGAGCCTTGATGCTGCCAAATGGCTGGATCTGACCATCGATGGCGCAGATGAGTTTGACGGGGATTTGAATCTGATCAAAGGAGGCGGCGGGGCGCTGTTGCAGGAAAAGATCGTCGCAACCGCGTCCGACCAGATGATCGTTATTGCCGACGTCGGCAAAGAGGTGGAAACGCTGGGCCAGTTTCCCCTGCCTGTCGAGGTCATTCCATTTGGCTGGCAAACAACTCAGGCGCTGATCGAAGAAACCTTGGTGTCGCTGGATGTGCTGAGCCGCAATTCGACCCTGCGGATGAATGGCGATGTGCCCTTTGTCACGGACGAGGGAAATCACGTGCTGGATCTGCATCTGAAACGCATCGGGAATGCGCAACAGACCGCGATGGTTCTGAACCAAATGCCGGGTGTCGTCGAGAATGGTCTGTTTATCGACATATGTGACAGAGTTGTGATCGGCTATGGGGATGGCAGAGTCGAAGTGCGCGACATAAATGCAGGAACGATTGAAGAAAACATGCTGGATTTCGTGGAAAGCGAAAACGTGTTTTCTGATTTGGCAGACTGAGGACCAATATGAGTTTTGATTATGATCTCTTTGTCATCGGAGGTGGCTCCGGTGGCGTTCGTGCCGCGCGCGTCGCGGCCGCTGAAGGCGCGAAAGTGGCGCTGGCAGAAGAGGACCGCTATGGCGGCACCTGTGTTATTCGGGGCTGTGTGCCCAAAAAGCTGATGGTCTTTGCCAGCGAATATTCCGGCATGGTTGAAGATGCGCAAAGCTACGGCTGGGATATCCAGCCCGGCGCGTTCAATTGGGAAAGCTTTAAGGGCAAACTGCACGCCGAACTGGACCGTCTGGAAGGCATCTATCGCAACCTGCTGAAAAACAGCGGCGTCGAAAGCTTCGATCAGCGCGCCAAACTGGCGGATGCTCATACTGTCGAGCTGGCAGATGGCACGCAGAAAACAGCAAAACATATTCTGATCGCCACGGGCGGCCGTCCGGTCTGGCCCGAGCTTCCTGGCGCCGAGCTGGGCATTTCCAGCAACGAAATCTTCCATCTGGAAAAACTGCCAGAGTCGATCCTGATTGTTGGTGGTGGATACATTGCATCCGAGTTTGCCGGCATCATGAACGGTCTGGGCGTGAAAACCACTCAGTACTATCGCGGTGCTCAGATCCTGCGCGGCTTTGACGACGAGGCACGCGGATTGGTGTCGGAGGAAATGTGTCAGCGCGGCGTTGATGTGAAGCTTGGAACCAACGTGCTAGAGATGCGACGCGAAGGCGACAAAATCTGGGTTAAGGCAACCAATGGCGACGAGCAGCTGTTTGATCAGGTGATGTTCGCAACTGGTCGTTCGCCGAACTCGGATGACCTTGGCCTTGAGGCGCTGGGCATCGAGCTGGGTCGTAAGGGCGAGATCATCGTGGATGACTACAGCCAGACCGCGGTGCCTTCTGTTTATGCGATTGGCGACGTAACAGACCGTGTGAACCTGACGCCTGTGGCCATTCGCGAAGGCATGGCATTTGTCGAGACCGTGTTCAAAGGCAACCCGACCAAGCCAGATCACGAACTGATCCCGACTGCGATCTTTACGCAGCCCGAGATGGGCACCGTTGGCCTGTCTGAAGAAGAGGCGCGCGAACAGGAAGCTATCGAAGTCTATGCGACCTCGTTCAAACCCATGCAGCAGGCCTTCGCAGGCCGCAGCGAGCGGGTTTTGATGAAGCTGATCGTCTCTCAGGCCACACGCAAAGTGCTTGGCTGTCACATCGTGGCCCCTGCCGCGGGCGAGATGATCCAGCTTGCAGGTATCGCTGTTAAGATGGGCGCGACGAAAGAAGACTTCGACCGGACGGTTGCGGTTCACCCCACCATGTCCGAGGAATTGGTGACAATGAAAGCCCCTGTGCGCACTGGATAGTGACGCACATGGGTTGATTTTCCTGACACATTGCACAGTTTAGTGTCAGGCCTTTTATGATGAGAAAGGGATAGACCTTTATGGCAGGCAATTCTGGCGGCCCCTGGGGGGGCGGCGGCAATCAAGGCGGTGGCAACCGCGGTGGCAACAATGGGAGCGGCAATAACGGCGGCGGTCGTCGCCCCGACGACAACCCACAGATCCCCGATATCGATGACCTGATGAAAAAGGGTCAGGACCAGCTGCGCGTTCTTATGGGCGGTCGCGGCGGCTCTGGTCAGTCAGGTGGATCCGGCGGCGGTGGCGATTTTCAGGGGCCAGGCCGTGGTGTGATGACCATTGGTGTGATCCTGTTGATCGGTATCTTCTGGGTTTGGAACAGCTTCTATACGGTTCGTCCGGAAGAACAGTCTGTCGAACTGTTCCTTGGCGAATACTACTCCACAGGCAATCCGGGTCTGAACTTTGCACCGTGGCCGGTTGTGACTGCCGAGGTTATCCCGGTAACCCGCGAACAGACCGAAGATATCGGTGTAGGCGCGCGTGGTTCTGATGCGGGCTTGATGCTGACTGGGGATGAAAACATCGTTGATATCGACTTCCAGGTCGTTTGGAACATCAACGATGCTCAGAAATTCCTGTTCAACCTGCGTGATGCGCAACTGTCGATCCGTGCGGTGTCTGAATCCGCTATGCGTGAGATTATCGCGCAGTCTGATCTGGCGCCGATCCTGAACCGGGATCGTGCATCCATCGCAGCGCGCCTTCAGGATCTGATCCAGTCTACATTGGACAGCTACGACTCTGGCGTGAACATCGTGCGTGTGAACTTTGACAAAGCGGACCCTCCGACACAGGTGATTGACGCATTCCGTGACGTTCAGGCCGCCGAGCAAGAACGTGACCGGACCCAGAAAGAAGCAGACGCCTATGCAAACGCCGTACTGGCGGGCGCACGGGGTGAAGCGGCGCAGGTTCTGGAAGAAGCCGAAGCCTATCGCGCTCAGGTGGTCAACCAGGCGGAAGGTGAAGCAAGCCGTTTCACAGCGGTTCTTGAAGAATACCGCAAAGCGCCAGACGTGACACGTAAGCGTCTTTACATCGAAACCTTGGAAGAGGTTCTGGGCCGCGTTGATAAGATTATCATCGACGAAGGCGCCGGTGGCGACCAGGGCGTCGTGCCGTATCTGCCTCTGAATGAACTGCGCAAAGGGAGCAATAACTAATGACTCGTTCTGTAGCTTTGCTGGCCGTTCTGGCCGTTGCCCTTCTGACCGCTCTGTCGTCGATTTTCATCGTGGATGAGCGCCAAAAAGCACTGGTTCTGCAGTTTGGTCGTGTCGTTGATGTGAAAGAAGATCCTGGTCTGGCGTTCAAACTGCCGATCATCCAAGAGGTTGTTTACTATGACGACCGTATCCTGAGCCGCGACCTTGATCCGATCGAGGTCACGCCACTGGATGACCGTCGTCTCGTCGTAGACGCGTTTGCGCGCTACCGTATTGCGGACGTCAACCAGTTCCGTCAGGCGACGGGTGCGGCGGGCGATCAGGCGATTGCGGTCGCCGGACGTCGACTGGACTCGATCCTGCGGTCTCAAACACGTGAGATTCTGGGTTCTGTGTCCTCAAACGACATCCTCAGCTCTGACCGGGCTGCCCTGATGCTGCGGATCCGCAATGGCGCGATCCGGGACGCAGAAGCGCTGGGTCTTGAGGTGATCGACGTGCGTCTGAAACGCACCGACCTGCCGCGCGAAAACCTGGATGCGACTTTTGCGCGGATGCGTGCGGAACGTGAGCGTGAGGCAACTGACGAACGTGCACGTGGTCAAGAGGCGGCGCAGCGTATTCGCGCGCAAGCGGATCGTACTGTGGTCGAACTGACCTCGGATGCGCGCCGTGATGCTGAAATCATCCGCGGTGAAGCGGATGCGCAGCGGAACGCGATCTTTGCGAATGCCTATGGCGCAGACGCCGAGTTCTTCCAGTTCTATCGCTCACTCGCGGCTTATCGCGCGTCTTTGCTGGAAGGCAACTCGACCATGGTGATCTCGCCTGACAGCGAGTTCTTCAACTATCTCAAGTCTGACCTTGGGGCCCAATGATCGAAACGATCCTCTTGGCCCTCGGGCTTGTCTTAATTCTGGAGGGGCTGGTCTATGCGCTGGCCCCTTCGCTTATTGAAGAGCTGCTTAAGGCGCTTCAAAGTCTGTCCCTTGGTCAAAGGCGACAGATTGGGCTGCTGGTACTGGCTCTTGGGGGCGTGCTGGTGGTGATGGCCCACCAATTCGGTTAGGGCACACAGGCGCCAGAATGGCCGCCGCAAAAAACTGTCTGGGACAGTTTCGGTGAAAGTCGCGGCTATGCTGTGTTGCTGCGATAGCTTGGGAATTCAAGAACCACCGCGTCTTCGGGTTCGTTCACATCCGCATTCAGATTTGCCGCAACAGACAAAAGCTGCTCTGCCGTGTCGTCCAGCCCGTCATGTTTTGCCTGAGCCGCTGTCAGCCGGATGACATGTGACAACGTGATTTTGGACTCTGGGTCGCCATTTCCAAGATAATCTTGAGTCGCGCTGCGGGCTAACACCATATGGGCTTCCAGTATGGAATGGTGGCAATACTGCGAGACTTGAATAAACTCGTCCAGTTTCTTCATATACCAATCGAACATCAAAAAGAGCCTTTCAAAAAGGTCTGCCGCGTGACTCTCCTTGCTGGGTGCACGGGCGGTGTGACTCATATCCAGTGACAGGTGACGCGCACCAAGTCCTGGGTCTCAAGTTCTGGGGGTAACTGATGTGATCTGGCGAAATTGGGCTCGATCACGTATTCGTAAGTTTACATGTATTCATTCATAGATGTTTCTTAGGTACGATCAAGAGTGAACTTGCCAGTTCAATTTTAAAGTTACAATTTTGCTCACGTGCAGTTGAAGGAAGGTGGGCAAAGTTGTGCAGCAATTAATTTGTCCTATGTTACCTTTATCATGTCGCGTTTCGGGGACACGGCATTCTGGAGCAGAAATCCAAAAGGAGATTTTTAGGTGAAACCAATCGCTGTTTCCGCACCCGTTCAAAGCATCGGCCAGATGCGCGCGCTTTGGCTCTCGGCCTTGGCGTTGATGTTCATTCTGGCACAAACGCTGGTGGCTCAAGCCCGCCCCGACAGTTTTGCCGACCTCGTCGAAGAGGTCAGCCCGGCCGTTGTTAACATTTCTACCTCGACCGTGGTGGCCAGCCGGTCTGGCCCACAGGGCGTTGTGCCCGAGGGCAGCCCGTTTGAGGATTTCTTCCGCGAGTTTCAAGACCGCCAGGGCCAGGGCGATCAAAACCGCCCCCGTCGTAGCGCGGCACTGGGCGCGGGTTTCGTGATCTCTGAGGACGGTTTTGTTGTCACCAACAACCACGTCATCGAAGGCGCGGACGAAATCCTGGTCGAGTTTTTCTCTGGCGAGGAACTCCCGGCCACTGTGATCGGCACCGACCCAAATACAGACATTGCGCTGTTGAAAGTCGAAAGCGAGACCCCGCTTGGGTTCGTGACCTTTGGTGACAGTGACGTTGCCCGCGTTGGCGACTGGGTTATGGCCGTAGGCAACCCGCTTGGTCAGGGTTTCTCCGTGTCTGCCGGTATCATTTCGGCGCGCAACCGGGCTTTGTCGGGATCTTATGACGACTTCATCCAGACGGATGCTGCGATCAACCGCGGTAACTCGGGTGGCCCTTTGTTCAACATGGACGGTGACGTCATTGGCGTGAACACTGCGATCCTGTCGCCAAACGGTGGCTCGATCGGCATCGGCTTCTCGATGGCCTCCAACGTGGTCAGCAATGTTGTCGACCAGCTGCAAGAATTCGGTGAAACCCGCCGCGGCTGGCTGGGCGTGCGCATTCAGGACGTGACCGAAGACATGATCGGCGCGGTCGAAGGCCTCGAGACAGCGGCCGGTGCCATGGTCACGGACGTGCCTGATGGCCCTGCAAAAGACGCAGGCATCGAAGCGGGCGACGTGATCCTGACCTTTGATGGCGCCGATGTGGATGATGTCCGCGGCCTTGTGCGCACCGTTGGCAACACTGCGGTCGGCAAAGCTGTGCGTGTGATCGTGCTGCGTGGCGGCAAGACACAGACGCTTCTGGTGACGCTTGGCCGTCGCGAAGAAGCCGAGGCAGCGGTTCCTGCAGCGCAACCTGTGACCCCTGAAGAGCCAACCGAAAAAGACATGCTTGGCCTGACAGTGACACCTCTGACAGAAGAGCTGCGCACAGAACTGGGTCTGGGCGAGAATGCCGAAGGTCTGGTGATCACCAATGTGGATGAGCTGTCCAAAGCCTATGAAAAAGGTATGCGGGCCGGTGATGTCATCACCGAAGCCAGCCAGCAGAAAGTGTCCACTGTGTCTGATTTGGACGCACGGATCGCCGAGGCCAAAGAAGCAGGCCGCAAGTCGATCCTGTTGCTGGTGCGTCGTGGCGGTGAACCCCGCTTTGTGGCGCTGGGTCTGGACGAATAATCAGGTCTTTACGGATCACGAAAGGCGCCCCAATCGGGCGCCTTTTTTATGCGGGGTCGCGCCCGATGGAAATCAGCCCCAATTGCCGGCCTGTCTCAAGGGACAAAAGACCCGAATCCAAACCGTTGGCCGACTGATATCTGCGAATGCCTGCGCGCGTGCGCGCATCCATCTGCCCGGTCACCGGCCCGCGATACGCCCCACGCACTTTCAGCGCACGCTGCACCGAGGCGATGAAGTCCGGTGTCAGATCTTCGGGGCAGGGGGTTTCAAACCAGGTTTCACGTCGAGGCGTCACGATCCTTTGCTGTGTCTCGGTACGATATATCGCAGGCGTCAGGACGGTGCCATCGCCCATCAGTTCGGCGGGCTGAATAAGGATCTGTTGCTGTACCGTCTCAATGACAGCAGGCCGGATCGATTTCCCCCAACAGCTTCCAGGGCGCGCGCCCGGTGGGCCTGGCTGATGTTCCAAAACCACTTCCGGCTCGTTGAGGCCTGCGAAATCCGGCACGACTTCGGCACAGCCCAATAGGGCCGTGGTCAATGTGCCAATCAGGAATGGCCGAAACCTCATCTGCTCGCCTTCGCGGTTTTTCTCGTTTTACCGCGTTTTAAGCTTTGCCTAAAGCCTATTGTACAGGCGTCTCGACATCCGCTTTCCAGGTGAGTCCCGGCTGCACCAGCTGATCAAGCATCGGCGAGATGTCTTCAATACGGTCTGCAATCACATGGGTGACATTGTTTTCACGCTGAATGCGGCCCGTGATGCGCAGCAGCCGCCCCGCAATCACCGCCCGGCGAAACACCTCATAAATCTTGCGCCAGACCACAATGTTCACCACGCCGGTCTCATCCTCAAGCGTCAGGAAAATCACGCCATTGGCGGTTCCCGGTCGCTGCCTGAGGATCACCAGCCCAGCCACGGTGACCAGCGCGCCCTGCGGCGGCAGAACAAGCTGGCGCGCCATAATCGCTGAAGGCGGGCGGGGCCAGTCCGTATCTGGCAAGACGGGGTGCGCTGGGGGATATGTCATAAGAACAAATGTAGAACAAATTCACGCTGTCGCAAGCGTGACAGGAAACTGACGAAAACGGACTGGCATATGAGGGCCGCGCGCACTAACTACGAAAGGGAATCGCAAGGGAATACACGAACAATGGCAAAAATCACTTATGTCGAATTCGGCGGTACCGAGCACGTTGTAGAGGTCGCAACCGGCCTGACCGTGATGGAAGGCGCACGCGACAACAACATTCCAGGTATCGAAGCAGACTGCGGCGGCGCATGCGCCTGCTCGACCTGCCACGTCTATGTGGACGAAGCCTGGGCAGACAAGCTGCCTGCTATGGACGACATGGAAGAAGACATGCTGGACTTTGCCTTTGAGCCAAAGCCAGGCCAGTCTCGTTTGACCTGCCAGCTGAAAGTCAGCGATGACCTGGATGGTCTCAAGGTCTTTATGCCTGAAAAGCAAATCTGATGCCGGCACAAGCGCGGCGTCAACCCAAAGTGGCGTGGCACGCTTTTGCGCGCCGCGCATGGCAGATGGCGCGCCTGTGGCCTCTGGCCCTTGTGGCCAGCCTGTCCGTGGCTCAGGCCGAGGTGATCTCGGCCCGCTATGCGGACCCAACCGACAGATACGCCCATGGTGTTCTTGGCGATGCCATCGAATGGGGCACGCTCGAGCTGCGGATTAAAAACAAACCCCGCCTGCGCATTATCCTGCCAGAAACCCGGGTGTTTGAAGATCTTGAACCGCGCCTGTTTGACGTAGATCTGGACGGCGACCTTGAGGTCATCGTGATCGAAAGCAACGCGACACAAGGGGCGCGGCTGGCGATCTATGACGAAAATGGCTTTGTGGCGGCCAACCCCTATATCGGCACGCGCAACCGGTGGCTGGCTCCCGTCGGGGCTGCGGATCTGGATGGGGACGGCAAGGTTGAAATCGCCTATATCGACCGCCCGCATTTGGCCAAAACGCTGCGCATCTGGCGGTTTGAAAACGGCGCACTGAGCGAAGTCGCGCAAAAAGCCGGTCTGACCAACCATCGCATCGGTCAGGATTTCATCTCAAGCGGTATCCGCGACTGCGGTGCGGGCCCGGAAATGGTCACCGCCGATGCCAACTGGCGCTCTGTTGTCATCTCGCGTTTTGACGGGCGCACGATCCAAAGCCAGGCCGCAGACGGCTTTTCCCAATCCGCGCTGGCGGATGTTCTCGCCTGTAAATAAGGCTTTTTCTCTTGCCGGAAATATCCCGGGGAGCGCGAGGGGCTGGCCCCTCGCGGGTGCTTCTAGAGCGCGCGCCAGCCAATGTCGTTGCGATAAAAGCCGCCGGGCCAATCCACATCCGCAACCATCTTATAGGCCCGGTCCCGCGCGTCTTGCAGTGTTGCCCCACGTGCGGTCACGTTCAACACCCGACCCCCTGATGCCAGAACAGCCCCGCCATTTGCGGTTGTTCCCGCATGAAACACAAAGTTCTTGCTGTCAGAGGGCAATGTATCCAGCCCTTTGATCTCGGATCCTTTTTCATAAGATCCGGGGTATCCGTTGGCGGCCATAACCACGGTCATCGCATGATCGTCGGCCCAGTTGACCTTCGCCTCAGACAGCCTGTTTTCGGCCACCGCCTGCATCAGGTCCAAGGCCTGCGCCCCAAGGCGCATCATCAGAACCTGGCACTCTGGGTCCCCAAAGCGCACGTTATATTCCACCAGACGTGGCACGCCGTCTTTGATCATTAGACCCGCATAAAGCACACCCTGATACGGCATGCCGCGCTCGGCCATGACTCGCATCGTAGGCTTGACGATCTCTTCCATCGCCCGCGCTTCGATCTCGGCCGAGAGCACCGGCGCCGGAGAATATGCGCCCATGCCGCCTGTGTTCAGACCGGTGTCGCCTTCGCCGACCCGCTTGTGGTCCTGTGCGGTGCCGATCGACAGCACATCTTGCCCGTCAACCAGAACAAAAAGCGAGGCTTCCTCGCCCTCCATGAACTCTTCGATCACGACTTCAGCGCCAGCGCCACCAAATGCGCCGCCAAACATGTCATCGACCGCGTCCAATGCGGTGTCTTCGTCCATCGCAACGATCACGCCCTTGCCTGCGGCCAGACCGTCGGCCTTGACCACAATCGGTGCGCCGGTTTCGCGGATATGGGCTTTGGCGGCTTCGGCGTCGGTGAAATGGCCATAGCCTGCTGTCGGAGCGTCCGCGGCCACGCAGATTTCTTTGGTAAAGCTTTTCGAGCTTTCCAGACGTGCGGCGGCCTCAGAAGGACCAAAAGTCAGAAAGCCTGCGTCACGCAAGCGGTCGGCAACACCCAGCGCCAGAGGGGCTTCGGGCCCGACGATGACAAAGTCGATCGCGTTTTCGCTGGCAAAGTCGACAACCTCTGCCCCATTCTCGATATCCAGTGAGGCGCATTCGGCGATTTTGGCGATGCCTGCATTCCCCGGTGCCACGATCAGGCGATCACATTTCGGGTTTTGCTTCACTGCCCACGCCAATGCGTGCTCGCGGCCACCGCTGCCGAGAATGAGAATGTTCATGGGGAGTCCTTTATTGATCGCTGAACGTCTTGGCCTTCGTTGACGCGCGTTCTAAGCTGTGTCCGGCAATACATCAAGCGAGGCCAGATGTCAGATCTGATCGATGATCCACGAGAGGGCGAAAATGCCCCAGAGTTTTCCGTTTCCGAACTTTCTGGAGCGATTAAGAAACTCATTGAAGGCACGTTCAGCCACGTCAGGATTCGCGCCGAGATCGGACGGGTCAGTTTTCCACGGTCAGGTCATGTCTATCTGGACCTGAAGGACGACAAATCGGTGATTTCCGGTGTGATCTGGAAAGGTGTCGCCTCACGGCTGCCGATGCGACCCGAAGAGGGGATGGAGGTCGTTGCAACCGGGCGGCTGACCACGTTTGGCGGCCAGTCGAAATACCAGATCGTCATCGAAGACATGAAGCCAGCGGGCGTCGGCGCGTTGATGGCAATGCTCGAGAAACGCAAAGCTCAGCTGTCGGCCGAGGGATTGTTTGATCAAAGCCGCAAGCAGCCGATTCCCTATCTGCCTTCGGTCATTGGTGTTGTGACGTCGCCCTCAGGCGCGGTGATCCGCGATATTTTGCACAGGCTTCGGGATCGTTTTCCCAGCAAGGTGCTGATCTGGCCGGTTGCCGTTCAGGGCGAAAAATGCGCGCCCGAGGTGGCGCGTGGCATCGAAGGGTTTAACGCGCTGACCCCCGGTGGGGCTTTGCCGCGGCCGGATCTGATCATCGTTGCGCGGGGCGGCGGGTCTGTTGAGGATCTTTGGGGCTTTAACGAAGAGATCGTGGTGCGCGCTGCTGCGGCCTCGGATATTCCTCTGATTTCGGCTGTCGGGCATGAAACCGACACCACGCTGATTGATTTCGCCTCTGACAAACGTGCGCCAACTCCGACCGCTGCGGCAGAACTTGCGGTGCCGGTGCGACTGGAATTGATGGGGTGGACGGACGAGCAAGGCGCGCGGCTGACGCGGGCGCTGACGCAGTCGATCACGCAACGCGGCCAGCGGCTGCGCGATCTGGCGCGGGCGATGCCCCGGATTGAAACCCTGTTGGACAGCCCCCGTCAGCGACTGGACCGCGCGGCTGAAAAGCTGCCGGATGCGCTGCGCCGCTCTGTGGACACGCGCCGTTTGAAGCTGACCGAGGCTGCGGCCTCTTTAAGGCCCACCAACCTTCGGCGGGCAGTGGAGGCGAAACGTGAGGCCCTTGGGCGTCGGGCGGATCGTCTGTCGTTGCGCCCAATCGAGCGCGACATAGCGGTCAAGAAAGACCAGCTTGCCGCGCTGACGCAACGGTTTGCAACGGCTGCGAGCACGCAAACCAAGTCCTTGAAAGATCGTCTGGACCACCTTGACCGCCTGCGTCTGACTTTGGGATATGAGGCGACGCTTGAGCGGGGATACGCGGTTGTCTGGGATGGTGACGCGGTCGTGACATCGGCCAAGGCAGCGGCCAAAGCAGCGGCGCTTGAAATCCAGTTTGCCGACGGACGCCATTCTGCAGGCGCGACTGCAAAACCTGTTCGCAAGACGGCGAAACCTTCGTCCTCAGATGCGTCAGATCAGGGCAGCTTGTTTTAGCCTAGACCCCGATTTCAGGCCCCAAACACAGCATGTCCTCTTCGGCACCGGTGATTTCATAAAGCGTGGTACTGGCACTGTCGCCGGTGAATTTTGCAGACAGGCCGCCGGGTTCCAGAAAGAACTGCCAGCACTGAGGATCCGGGTTGTCTTCGTAGACAAAACAAATGTCCTGCCCGCTGGCGAACCAGCGCCCTTCCTGACATTGCCCGTCAAGAAAGCTCCAGCGTACGCGGCGCTGATCCAGATATTCTTCGGCGCCATAGCGGGTGCCGCCTTCGGAATAGTAAAGGGTTTTGCCGCGGGTATATCGGTCAAACGCCTCGGCACTCATCGGCGTGTCGGCAAAAGCGAATGTGGTCTGAAAGGTCAGGGCGAGGGCAACAAGCTGTCTCATTCCGACAGCCTGCCAAAAGCCTGCGGTACAATCCAGTTTTCTTTTCAGGGCTGGCTGACGCCGTTCACCTCGGCGACGCGGTGATCCATCAGATGCCGCCACAAAGGCGGGAACAGCGCGATGATGCCCATCACAGGCAAGGACCGCGGTAGGATCGGCATGCGATCTTCTTCAATGCGCAGGTTCGGATAGGGGCGCGTAGGGTTCAAATGGTGGTCTGAATGGCGCGGCACATTCAGCATCATGGCCGAGCTGAAAACCTGCGGCGCATTCCAGCTGTGCTGTGCGCCAACCGGTTCCAGCTTGCCATTCGCCAGTTTGCGGCGCTTCAGCCCGTAGTGCTGGATATAGTCGCTCGCCAGATGCTGAAGCGTGGCATAAAGCGACACCGCAATCAGCGCGCCAAAGCCAGCCCAGCCCGCAAGGGCAAAAGAGACGATAACGGTGACCAACGTGCCGATCCCGTACCAGACATAAGGATGGGTCCATTTTGGGCTGGGGGTTTTTGCCCGCGCGCGCATCGTGTTTTCCGCCTGAAGGCCCGCCATAAACGATCCCCACCAGGCGCGGGGCCAGAATCGATAGACGCTTTCACCCAGCCGCGCCGTGTTCGGGTCGCGCAGGCTGCCAACCCAGGTGTGATGGACCTTAGTGTGGGCCGATGCGTGGTGGCCAAAGAAAATAGAGCTGTAAACCGCGATTCCCAACCGGTTAAGCCAGCGCGAGCCTCGATGGATCAGCTCGTGGGCGTTGGCGTTGCTGACCTGCCCAAAGTACTGACCGAAAAGCACAAAACACGCCAATCGCTCCCAGATATTCAGGCCGGTTGTCCCGCTGAGCGCAAGGATCGCAACCACGATCAACCCCAGATGAGTGAACCCCAGAAAGATGCACAAAGCCGTGCTGGCCGGGAATTCTTCATGGGTGTCTTTGTCGGTCGCCGCGTATTGGATCAGCCGGTCCATGATGAACACAAAGACGGTCAGATAGAGCACGGCGATCACAGCCCAGATGCCGCCCAGAAAGCCGGCAAGAGCCAAAAGGAAGACCGGCACAGCGGTCGCCAGTGTGAACCATAACATGTCGCTTTATCTCCACCTGATCGTGGGTTCCAATCGGGGTATGACGTTTAACTTAGGAAATTTTGTGCCACAAGCGAGGCCAGTCTTTGATAAATGCAACGCGAAACATTCAATGAATGTCGTTTTGAGTATAAGGTGGGCTGCTCAATTTGTGTATTCAAAGACCAAGTTCATTAATGGAGCACCCAAATGGCACTCGACGAACGCAAAGGTGTTTGGAAATCCGGCAAAGGTAAGGGCCGGCATACCCCTAAGGGGCGGCAGGTCGATGACACCGCGCTAGAGCAGGTGCGCGCCTTGATTGGCGAGCGTCCGCGCGACCGTGATTTGCTGATCGAGTATCTGCATCTGATTCAGGATGAATACGGCCATCTGTCTGCGGCACATATCCGTGCGCTGGCCGAAGAGATGCGCACGGGGCAAGCCGAGGTTTATGAGGTTGCGTCCTTTTATGCGCATTTTGATGTCGTGCGCGAAGGCGAGACTCCACCGCCTGCCTTGACGATCCGCGTCTGTGACAGCCTTTCCTGTGAATTGGCCGGTGCGCAGCAATTGCAAAAAGCGCTGGAAGACGGTCTGAACCCTGACGAAGTACGCGTTGTGCGCGCGCCGTGTATGGGCCGCTGCGACACTGCGCCTGTGCTGGAAATCGGCCACAACCACATTGACCACGCCACAGTGGACAAGGTGACCGCCGCGATCGACTCGGACGACACCCATGCGCATGTTCCGACCTATGAAACATATGCGGATTATGCGGCCGAGGGCGGATACGAGACCCTGAAAGACCTGCGCGCCAATGGCGATTGGGAAGCGGTACAAGCCAAGGTCAAAGACGCTGGGCTTCGTGGTTTGGGCGGGGCGGGCTTTCCGTCTGGCACCAAATGGGGATTTGTGCGCGCCAACGAAGGGCCACGTTATCTGGCCGTAAATGGCGATGAAGGCGAGCCGGGCACCTTTAAAGACCGCTACTACCTGGAGCGGACGCCGCATGTCTTCCTTGAGGGTATGTTGATCGCGGCTTGGGCTGTCGAAGCGGAAAAAGCCTTTATTTATATGCGTGATGAGTATCCGGCCGTGCTGGAAATTCTGCGCCGTGAGATCAAAGCGCTTGAGGACGCGGGCCTTGTTGATCAGGGCTATATCGATCTGCGACGCGGGGCAGGTGCCTATATCTGCGGCGAAGAAAGCGCGATGATTGAAAGCATCGAAGGCAAACGCGGCGAGCCGCGCCACCGCCCGCCATTTGTAGCGCAGGTCGGCATCTTTGGCCGTCCGACTTTGGTGCACAACGTCGAAACGCTCTATTGGGTCGCAAAGATCAACCGCGAAGGGCCAGAGTGTCTGAACTCGGTTGAAAAGAACGGGCGCAAAGGCCTGCGCAGCTATTCTGTGTCCGGCCGTGTGAAGAACCCGGGCGTGCATCTGCTGCCCGCAGGCTCCACGATCACCGACATCATTGAAGCTTGCGGTGGCATGCTGGATGGCCACAGTTTCAAAGCCTATCAGCCGGGCGGTCCGTCGTCTGGTCTGCTGCCTGCATCAATCAACGATGTGCCGCTTGATTTTGACACGTTGCAACCGCTTGGCACCTTCATCGGGTCTGCGGCGGTGGTTGTTTTGTCTGACAAAGACAGTGCCAAAGAGGCGGCTCTCAATATGCTGAAGTTCTTTGAGGACGAAAGCTGCGGGCAATGCACGCCGTGCCGTGTGGGGTGCGAAAAAGCCGTCAAACTCATGAGCCGCGACAGCTGGGATACAGGCCTTCTGGAAGAGCTGAGCACAGCGATGGTGGATGCGTCGATCTGTGGTCTGGGTCAGGCCGCACCGAACCCGATCCGGTTGACGATCAAGCACTTCCCCGAAGAAATATAGACCTCGGTTTATCTAAACTCTTCTAAAGAACGCAAAGTAAAGCGCGCGAATCCCGCGCGCTTTGCCTATTCTGGGTCAAGGTAACGATTGAGCAGCCATGACGTTCTTAGAAGAAATCGCCCTGCGCCAAAGCCTGTTTTGGGGCGGCGTAACCGTAAGCCTTGTGACAGCACTTTTGTTTGCTGTTTTTGCCTGCTGGCGTGGTCCAAGCTGGTGGAAAACCATCTTAAAGGCGCTGCCGGTTGGGGCCTTGGTGTTTGCCGGAATTGCCAATTTCGCCAATCCGCTTGTGATCGCAGGTCTGGCGCTGTCGCTTGTTGGCGACGTGGCTTTGTCACGCGCGGGGCAGCGGGCGTTTTTGATCGGGTTGATCGGCTTTGCAGCGGCGCATGCGGTTTATATCGTTTACTTTTTTGACCTTGCCAGTGGCACGCCGCCACTTTTGGCCGCTGCGATCATCGTCGCTTTGGCTGCGTCGACGGAACTGTGGCTCAGGCCGCATACGGGCGATTTGAAATGGGCCGTCCGTCTTTATGTCGTGCTCATTTCCCTTATGGGCCTCACAGCCATCTCTATTCCTGCGCGAGATTTGGCCTCGTTGGGGGCGTTGTTGTTCATATTCTCGGATCTGCTTTTGGCGATCCAAGTGTTCCGGCGGGATGCGCGATCCAAGCTTAATGTCCCGATATCCATCGCGCTTTGGGTGACCTATGCCTTGGCGCAGGTGGCAATTCTGATCGGGGCGGGGTTTGCGCAACCCTTGGTGTCGCTCTAGGGTGTATGGCCTCTTTTCACTCTGGCCGCGATTGACTACATGTGGGTGAAATCAAGTCGAGGCCCCTATGGCGTTATTTTCCAAGCTCCGCGCGCGTTTATTTAAGTCTTCTTCCCGTTTGGAAGAGGGGTTGGATGCCATCGTTGAAGATGGTGGCGAGGAAACCGTAGCCGAGGCACCCGAAGCCCCCGAGGTTGAGGCGACTGAAACGCCTGTGGAAACCCAACCGGAGGCGCCTGCTGCGACCCAGCCTGCTGCACCTGAGCCTGTGGCCCAAAAGCCCGCCGAAACCCCGTCGCGCGGGTTGCTAAGCCGTCTGACGGGCGCAGCTCCGGCCAAGCCTGTTGTGCGCCGCGAGTTGGATGACGACATGCTAGAGCAGCTTGAAGAGCTGTTGATCGCCTCTGACATGGGCGTGGATACGGCTTTGCGTGTCACGGCAAACATCGCCGAAGGGCGGTTTGGCAAACGCTTGTCCACCGAGGAAATCAAATCGCTGCTGTCTGATGAAATCGCGCGTATCATGGACAGCGTTGCAAAACCTCTACCGCTTTATCCCAAGAAACCCCAGGTGGTGCTTGTGGTGGGCGTGAATGGGGCCGGTAAAACGACCACGATCGGCAAGTTGGCCAGCCAGTTTACTGCGGCGGGAAAGTCGGTGGTTATTGCTGCGGGCGATACGTTCCGCGCGGCCGCGGTCGAGCAGCTTCAGGTCTGGGGCGATCGTGCTGGTGTGCCGGTTTTGACCGCGCCCGAGGGCTCTGATCCGGCAAGCCTTGCCTTTGATGCCATGACGCAAGCCGAGGAAATGGGCGCAGATCTGTTGATGATCGACACCGCCGGTCGTTTGCAGAACCGTCAGGATTTGATGGAAGAGCTGGCCAAAATCGTGCGCGTCATCCGCAAAAAAGACGAGACCGCGCCGCATAATACGGTGCTGGTTCTGGATGCAACCACGGGCCAGAACGCGCTGTCTCAGGTCGAGACGTTCCAAAAGCTGGCTGATGTGTCGGGCCTTGTGATGACAAAATTGGATGGCACAGCCAAAGGCGGTGTGTTGGTTGCGCTGGCCGATAAGTTCGGCCTGCCGATCCACGCGATTGGTGTGGGTGAGACGATTGATGATCTGGATGCCTTTGACCCGCAGGACTTTGCCCGCGCTTTGACGGGTTTTGGGGATGAGTAACCAGTACCGGCAACAGCCCCGCTGCCGTGGGGCGCGTGACGCCATGAGGCAGCGCCGGTTGTGAGCGAGTGGTTCACATCTCTCGAAGGCACCGAGGCCGGGCATCAGCTGGCCCTGTCCCTTGCTCTTCTGGCAGCGTTTCTGCACGCGGTTTTCGGTGCTTTGCAGAAGGGGCGTCATGATCCCTGGCTCAGCCGTGGCGCTATCGACTTAAGCTATGGGCTGATGGCCGCGCCGTTTGCCTTGTTTATTGTGCCCTGGCCTGAACCTCATATGTGGCTGATCTTTGTGGGCGCTTTCGTCATTCATGTCGGCTATAAACTGCTGCAGGCGTTCACCTATACCAAGGGCGACTACACCGTCGTCTATCCTGTGGTGCGCGGCACCGGGCCGCTTTTTGCCGTTATCGGGGCCTATCTGATCTTTGGCGAGACCTTTACCGGCATCCAATGGCTGGGCGTTGCGGTGTTGTTGACCGGTATTTTTGGGCTGGCGGCCTATAATCTGGTCTTTCTGCAGTCAAATCGTGACACGCTGCCCGCGGCGTTGATGCTGGCCTTGTTCACTGGATTATTTGTAGCGCTTTACACCACTTATGACGCCTACGGCATCCGCGCGACGGCGGACCCTTTCACCTTTTTGGCCTGGTTTTTCATGATCGACGGCATCTTTATGCCGCCTATTGCCGCCTGGATGTATCTGCGCATGGAGAACCGTCCCGCCCTTGGCCCTCTCGCAGTCAGGGGCTTCTTTGGCGGTTTGACGGCCTTCGCGTCTTTCGGTTCGATCATGTTGGCGACCCGTCTGGACAAGGTTGGCGAGGCCGCGGTCCTGCGCGAGACCTCGACAGTTTTTGCGGCCCTCATTGGCGTGGTTTTCCTGAAAGAAACCGTCGGGCCAAGGCGCGTCGCTCTCATGGCTTTGATCGCAGCCGGGGCGGTCATTGTTGAATTGGGTGGCTGAGGCGATATATCGGCTGCGACGACCTTCATAAAGGACACCACAATGGCAGGTAAGAAAATCCACCCAATGCTGAAGTCGGCTTTGGAGTTTGGGCCGATCATTTTGTTTTTCATCGGCTATCTGCGGCTGCGTGATCAGGTCTTTTCGATCGGTGGCAATGACTATGACGGCTTTATCATTGTAACCGCTGCCTTCGTGCCGCTTTTGGCGCTGACCACCTTTATTCTGTGGCGTCTGACAGGCCATCTGTCCAAGATGCAGATCGCGACTGTGGTTCTGGTCGCCGTTTTCGGCGGGCTTTCCGTTTGGTTGAACGATGACCGATTCTTCAAGATGAAACCGACCATGATCTATGTCCTGTTCGGTGGCATTCTTGGGTTTGGCTTGCTGCGCGGCAAAAGCTATCTGAAATTTGTGATGGAAGAGGCGCTGCCTTTGGAAGACGAAGGTTGGATGATCCTGACACGTCGCCTGACCGGGTTTTTCATCGGTCTTGCGCTGTTGAACGAGGTCATCTGGCGCACGCAATCAACGGACACGTGGGTCTATTTCAAAACCTTCGGCCTGACGGCGGCGGTCTTCCTGTTTTTTATGACGCAGGCGGGTGTCTTTACCAAATATGGCATCGAAGAATCTGAGGACGAAGCGCAGAGCTAGGTCAGGCGTGGTCTGGAAACAGATCCCGAACCACCCAAGTGTCGCTTCGATCTCCGCGCAGGCCCGCCAACAGAGCCCGTCCGCGCCGCACGGCGGGTCTGGCCCAAACGGTTTTGAGCCAACGGGCGAGGTTTGGTTTGTCGTCTAGCGTCTGCTCTTGTCCCTGCCAGAGCGAGGCCCACGGCCAGATCGCCATGTCCGCAATCGTATAGTCAGCGCCAGCCACAAATTCCGTCTCGGCCAGCCTGCGGTCCAGAACACCGTAAAGACGCGCGGTCTCGTTGCGGTAGCGGTCTTTGGCATAGGCGATATCTTCGGGGGCGTATTTCAGAAAGTGATGCGTCTGGCCCGCCATTGGCCCGACGCCACCCATCTGCCACATCAGCCATTCTTCGACGGCCACGCGCTCTCGTTCATTTTTGCCGTAAAACCGTCCAGTCTTGCGTGCGAGGTATTGCAGGATCGCGCCGCTTTCAAACACCGAGATCGCGCCGTCGACGCCGTCGTGATCTATGATCGCGGGCATTCGGTTGTTGGGCGCAATGCGCAGAAAATCGGGCGCAAACTGGTCACCTTTGCCGATGTTGATCTGATGAACCGTATACGGCAGGCCGAACTCTTCCAACGCTATCGAGGCTTTCCATCCATTGGGTGTTGGCCAGTAATAAAGATCAATCGGTGTCATGTGCTCTCCCCTTCGCAAGCGGCATCATGCCCGATGAAAGGTGCCCCGCCTAGAGGGGAGTTGTCTCTGTGCGTCCAAGACGTCGGGTATATGAAAATCCCGCGTCGATTTCAGCCGGGGCAGGGCCTCAGCTTCTTACGCTCGGCAATGCCGTAGCCGTGCAATGTCTGTGGGAAAATCTTGTTACAGTTGCGCGATGCGGTTGACGCTCTTGCCGCGTCGACGTATGAGATCTGCGTGGCGATTTGTAACCGGATTGCGGGCCACGTGGGACTGAGATGTCCCCGAATTCCGCTAAAGAGGTCAGACCGAAGGGACCCCCTTACGCTGGCCGTACGGGGGTTTTTTGATGCGCGATTGGCGCCAAGGAGTGGAAGATGAACGACTGGAGCAAACGGACGAAACTTGTGCATGGTGGCACACGTCGGAGCCAGTACAACGAGGTCAGCGAAGCGATCTTTATGACGCAGGGGTTTGTCTATGACAAAGCCGAAGACGCAGAGGCGCGCTTTATCGAGACTGGCCCTGACGAGTTTATCTATGCCCGTTATGGCAACCCAACCGTGGATATGTTCGAAAAGCGTATCGCGCTGCTGGAAGGTGCCGAAGATGCCTTTGCCGCAGCGTCGGGCATGGCGGCTGTGAATGGTGCGCTGACCTCATTGGTGACCGCGGGCGACCACGTGGTGTCGGCCAAGGCGCTGTTTGGCTCTTGTTTGCACATTCTGGAAAACATTCTGTCCAAATTCGGGGTCGAAGTCACCTTTGTAGACGGCACCGATCTGGATGCCTGGCGCGCAGCGGTTCGGCCTGACACCAAGGTCTGTTTCTTTGAATCGATGTCCAACCCGACTCTCGAAGTGATTGACATCGAGGGCGTCGCAAAGATCGCGCATTCCGTTGGGGCGACGGTTGTCGTGGACAACGTGTTTTCTACGCCGGTTTACTCCGAGGCGATTTCTCAAGGCGCGGATGTTGTCGTCTATTCCGCGACCAAGCACATTGACGGCCAGGGTCGCGCGCTGGGCGGCGTGATCTTGGGGACCAAGGACTATATTCGCGGCACGCTTGAACCCTATATGAAGCATACCGGTGGCTCTCTTAGCCCGTTTAATGCCTGGATCATGTTGAAGGGTCTGGAAACCATCGAACTGCGGGTGAACGCACAGGCCGAAAGCGCCCTTAAGATCGCAGAGGCGGTTCAGGGGCATCCGGCGCTTGAGCGCGCGATCTATCCGGGGCTGAAAGATCATCCTCAGAACGCGCTGGTGCAATCACAACTCAGCGGATGCGGCGGCACAGTGCTGTCACTGGACATCAAGGGCGGTAAAGTGGCTGCGTTCAAATTCCTGAATGCGCTGACGATTCCGGTGATTTCAAACAACCTGGGCGACTCAAAATCGATCGCGACCCACCCGGCGACGACCACGCACCAACGTCTCAGCGAAGAGCTGCGCGCCGAGCTGGGGATCACTGCGGGCCTGATCCGGTTCTCGGTCGGGCTTGAGGGCACGGACGACCTGATCAATGACATTCGAGTCGCATTAGAGGCCTCTCAGGTCTGATTGGCGCCTGCAAAACGGCTGCGACATAGAATAAGATACTGAAAAGGGCATGATCTATGTGCCCTTTTTCTGTTTTTCCGGGCTGCCATGCGCATTTGGCGGGAGAGATTGGCAATTTTTGGTGCGACGCTTTAAGTTAGTCGCAGGTAGCGTTAGGGAAGTGCCGATGAACATGCACCCATCCAAGTCAAAGTCCGAGCTTAGCCGGGACGAGGCCAAAGAGGCCCTGCAAAAGCTGCGCGCCTGGGCCAAAGATGCATCCCCCACAGAAATCGCTGAGCTTGAACCCGCGATTGCGCGTCTGTTGCCGGGACAAGAGGTTGCGAATTATCCCGAGCTTTCTCGTGAATATCCCGAAGACTTCCGTGTGGATGCGGACTATCGCGATACCTTGCCTGATCTTCAGAACGGCCCCACCAGCCTGATCAAAGGCGCCAAAAAACAGATCCAGCACGTTGGCATTTCCAACTTTAGATTGCCGATTTCCTATCGCACGCGCGAAGGCGGTGATGTGACGCTTGAAACCTCTGTGACAGGCACGGTCAGCCTTGAAGAGGACAAAAAGGGCATCAACATGTCCCGCATCATGCGCAGCTTTTATAAGCACGCAGAAAAGACGTTCAGTTTCGAAGTGCTGGAACACGCGTTGGCCGATTACAAAGCCGATCTGGACAGCTTTGATGCGCGCATTCAGATGCGGTTGCGGTATCCGATGAAAATCCCCTCCCTGCGCTCGGGGCTGGAGGGGTATCAGTACTATGACATTGCTATGGAAAAGGTGGATGTGAACGGCAAGCCGCTCAAGATCATGCATCTGGACTATGTGTATTCTTCGACCTGTCCATGTTCGCTCGAGCTGTCTGAACATGCGCGCCAGTCGCGGGGGCAGCTTGCGACGCCGCATTCCCAACGGTCTGTCGCACGGATTTCGGCGGTGACGATGCCGATCCAGAAGCTTTGGTTTGAGGATCTGATTGATATGGCCCGCCGCGCGGTGCCAACCGAAACCCAAGTGATGGTCAAACGCGAAGACGAGCAGGCCTTTGCCGAGCTGAACGCAGCCAATCCGATCTTTGTTGAGGATGCCGCACGCCTGTTCTGCGCCGAGTTGCAGCAAGATGACCGCATTGGTGATTTCCGCGTCATTGCGAGCCATCAGGAAAGTCTGCACAGCCATGATGCGGTGTCGATCCTGACCGAAGGCGAGACGTTTGAGTCAGGCTCAATCGATCCGAAACTTTTCACGACTTTGTTCCACGTCGGCTGATCTGAACGATTTTCCCTGCTAAGCTCACCTGTGAATCGCTTTAGGGGGTAATATGCGTAAATTTCTGTTTCTGATTGGATTTCTGGCCACGCCGCTTGCTGCACAAGAGGTGGATTGTTCGAATGCGGTGACGCAGGTCGAGATGAATTTCTGCGCGGCCCAGTTTTATGGCTATGCCGACGAAGACCTGAATCTGGCCTATAAACTTGCCATGGCGCAGGCCAAGGAAATGGACAAATACATTGCCGAAGACGAGCTGCCGTCAGCCACCATGCTCAGAGATGCGCAACGTGCCTGGATTTCGTATCGCGATCTGGCCTGTGCAGCCGAAAGCACGCTTGTGCGCGGTGGATCGATGGAGCCCCTGGTCTTTTACAGCTGCCTAGAGCGTGAAACCCGCACGCGGACGGAAAGTCTGCGGATCTTTGGTGAAACCAACTAGTCGCACGCTATGAGTTGACACTGGCCAAGGTTCACGCCAACGCTGCGCCTATGATCGACCTAAGACCTGTCGGATATGTTGTTGGCCTGATGGTGGCCATGCTGGGCGTCGCGATGTTGGCGCCCATGGTGATGGATATCGTCGACGGGCAGGGGCACTGGCCAGTGTTTGCTGAAAGTGCCTTGTTTACCACTTTAGTCGGCGGGCTGGTGGCGCTGGCCTGTCAGTCTGGAAATCAGCAGGGGTTGTCTTTGCAACAGACCTTTATGCTGACGACGGGCGTCTGGCTGGCCCTGCCGATTTTCGGGGCCTTGCCCTTTATGCTTGGCGCGACCGAAGCGCGATTTGTCGACGCGTTTTTTGAGGCGATGTCGGGGCTGACCACCACGGGGTCCACGGTTTTGTCCGGTCTGGAAACCCTGCCGCGTGGCTTGCTGTTGTGGCGGGGCATTCTGCAATGGCTGGGGGGGATCGGTATCATCGTTGTCGCGATGGTTTTCCTGCCGGAGCTCCGGGTCGGGGGTATGCAGATCTTTCGCTCCGAAGGCTTTGATACCATGGGGAAAATCCTGCCGCGCGCAACGCAGATCTCGGCGCAGATTTCCAGCATCTATATCTTTCTGACAGCGGCCTGCGTTGTGGTCTATCTGATCTTTGGGATGTCGTTCTTTGATGCGTTGGTGCATGCGTTCACTACTGTGTCGACCGGCGGATTTTCAAACTATGACGCTTCGTTTGGCACGTTCAGCGGGCCGCTCGAATATGTTGCCACGATCTTTATGTTCCTCGCAGCTCTTCCTTTCGTGCGTTATGTGCAGATGGTGAATGGCGCCTCTGGCCCATTGTTCAAAGACTCGCAGGTGCGCGCCTTTCTCGCGACCATCCTTGTGCTGGTTGTGCTGTCGACGGTCCTTTTGACGTCGACCTTTGCCTATCATCCGGAAAAAGGCTTCCGTGAAGCTTTGTTCAACATCACCTCGATCATTTCGGGCACGGGATACGCCAGTGCTGATTATATGACCTGGGGCAGCAGCCTGATCGCCATGTTCTTTTTCATCGGCCTGATCGGCGGCTGCGCGGGGTCAACGGCGTGTTCTATCAAGATCTTCCGTTATCAGCTTTTGTTTTCGGCGATCCGGGTGCAAATCCTGAAAATTCATGCCCCCAACGGGGTGTTTACACCGCGCTATGCGGGGCGGGCCGTCAGTGAGGACGTGCTGAGTTCTGTGATGGTGTTCTTCGTGTTTTTTGTTGTGTCACTTGGTGTTCTGGCTGTGTTGTTGGCCATGACCGGGCTTGATTTTTTGACCTCTGTTTCGGGCGCTGCTGCGGCGATCGCCAATATCGGGCCGGGGTTGGGGGATATCATTGGCCCGTCTGGGAATTTTGGCGCTTTGAATGATACTGCCAAATGGCTGCTGGCCATTGGCATGTTGGTTGGACGGCTCGAGCTTTTGGCCGTCTTTGTCATGCTTACCCCTCAATTCTGGAGAGCCTAATGAGCAAACGCCCCCTTGGAGCGCAGATTTCCCACATGCTGAAGGCGCGTGGTGTGGACGTGATATTCGGTATTCCGGGTGTACATAACGTCGAGATGTACCGTGGGATCGAAGAAGCGGGCATCACCCATGTTCTTGCCCGCCACGAGCAGGGCGCGGGGTTCATGGCCGATGGCTATGCGCGGGCCTCAGGCAAGCCTGGGGTGGCCTATGTGATCACGGGGCCGGGGCTTTGCAATGCGATGACCCCGATGGGGCAGGCCTATAGCGACTCGGTTCCGGTTTTGGTGATTTCCTCCTGTCTGGATGAAACTGCGTCCTACAAAGGGCAGCTGCATCAGATGAAAGACCAAGCAGGCGCGGCGGCCACCGTCTGTGACTGGAGCCACGAAGCCTATACGCCTGAGGCGGCCTATCAGTTGATTGAACGGGCCTTCGCGGAATTCAAAACCTCGCGGCCGCGCACCAAGCATATTCAGGTGCCGATTGCATTGGCCGGCGCCGACGCGCTGCCTGCACCTGCACCGCAAAGCCTGAGCGCAACGCAGGCACTGGATTTGGCCAAAGTCGCGGAAGTGGCACAGCGCCTGTCGGCAGCAAAACGGCCCCTGTTTGTCTTTGGCGGCGGTGCCAAACACGCCTCTGCTGAGGCGCGGGCGATTTTGGCGAAAACGAAGGCTGCGTCCTTCTCGACCTATGCTGGGCGCGGCGTGGTGTCACCTGAGGATCCGCTGTCTTACGGCGCGACTCTGGCACGCCCTGCCAGTGCCGACGTCATTGCGACGGCCGATCTGGTGATTGCCGTCGGCACAGAACTGTCCGAAGTCGATCTGTGGCGGCGTGATCTTGGCCACCGCGCGGACCTGATCCGGGTTGATATCGATCCGATGGTCCTTGCAGATCAGCACCGCAACGATGTTCAGATTTTGTCGGATGCGCAGGCATTCCTTGCAGCGCTTGACGCAGAAACCGGCGCGCAAACCTCGGATTGGAAGGCGGCGGACGTTGCCAAATCCCGAGACATCTGGCGCACCGAGACGGATGCAGAGCGGCCAGGTATTGTCGCCATCTGTGACGCTCTGAGGGCCGCGCTGCCGTCTGATGCGATGTATTTCTCTGATATGACTCAGTTCGCCTACGTCGGAAAAGAGGTCTGGGACATGGACCGACCTGGCCATTGGCACCACCCCTCAGGCTTTGGCACATTGGGCTATGCTCTGCCTGCGGCCATCGGCGGTGCTATGGCGCGCCGCGGCCAGCCCACGGTCTGTATCGCGGGGGACTATGGCTTTCAGTATACCGTACAGGAATTGGGCGCAGCGGTTGAGATGGGTCTGGGGTTCCCCATTCTGCTTTGGGACAATGCGAAACTGAAAGAGATCGAGGATTCGATGGTGCGCAGCCAGATCGCGCCAAATGCAGTGACTGCGCTTAATCCGGACTTTCTGGCACTTGGACGGGCCTATGGTTGTCACGCCGTCGAGCCGACAAGTTTTGCCGAGCTGACGGCCGAGACGCTGAAAGCCTTTGACGCGGATCGTCCGACAGTTATTCGGATGACCCCCGCGCTAACGGCCTAGGCCTTTACGATTGCGATGAACTGATCGATCAGATCGTTGCTGATGGCCCAATCACACACAAGGCGCGCTGGAAGCAGCGCGTCGTCTGCTCCGTCCAGGTCACCGCTCAGCAGGTAATACATCGCGCCGGCCTCTTTCAGCCGCTTATGGGTGCCACGCGGCATCTGGCAAAAGATCATGTTTGCCTGCGGTTCGTAGTCAAACACCACGCCGGCCTCGCGCAATCCCGCTGTCAGACGTGCGCAGTTGTCATTGGCCTGACGCGCCGTGGTTTTCCAAAGATCGTCCGCCAAATAACCCTTAATTTGCGCAGACAAATAGCGCAGCTTTGAAAACAGATGCGCCCCCAGTTTGCGGCGCAACTCGAATTCCCAGGCCTTTTCAGGGTCAAAGATGACGACGGCTTCAACGCCCATACAGCCATTCTTGGTGCCGCCAAAGCTGACAGCATCCACTCCTGCGCGCCAAGTCATATCAGCAGGGCTGCAATTAAGAGCCACCAGCGCATTGGCAAAACGTGCGCCATCCAGATGCACAGGACAGCCAAATTCCTTGGCCGCCGACGCCAGCGCGGTCAGTTCGCTTAGGGAATAGATCTGGCCGAACTCGGTCACCTGAGTGATCGATACCGGCCCGCGTTGGGCACCATGCACACCCAGAACGCCTGTGGCCTCGATACGCTTGCGCAACACCTCTGGATCGATCTTGTCGCCATGCCCGACAGTGGTCAGCTTGGCCCCACTGTAAAACTCGGGCGCGTTGCATTCGTCCATCTGGATGTGAGAATGGCGCGCGCAGAAAATCGTGTCCCAAGGGTTTGACAGAACGGCCAGAGCCAAAGAGTTTGCTGCGGTGCCAGTTGGCACGAAATGCACCATCGCCTCGGGGGCTTCGAAAATCTCGCGGATGTGGGCCTGAACTTCGGCCGTCAGGGGGTCGTTGCCATAGCCCATGGCGTAGCCTTCATTGGCCTCGGTCAGCGCGGCCATGACTTTGGGGTGGACGGTTCCTGCGTTGTCAGATGCGAAATACATTTACTGCGGCTCCTCGATAATATGATCTTCCCACTCGTCTTCGGGGATCTCCCATTCCGATACGGTCATATCCTGCACCGAAACACCAGCCTCATGCACCGTTTCCGCACGACCCGATATCAAAGGGTGCCACGCAAACAAAGGTTTGCCTTCCCACAAAAGCCGATAGGCGCAGGTCTGGGGCATCCAATAGGCGTGGCTGTCGATATTCTCGGGGCTAAGAACGATACACTCGGGAATGAACTGGTGCCGGATTTCATATTGCGCGCAGCGACAGGTGCTGTCGTCCAGCAGTCGACAAGCCACACGGGTCAGGGCGACCTCGCCTGTGTCTGCATCTTCAAGCTTGTTCAGACAGCATTTGCCACAGCCGTCGCACAGCGCTTCCCACTCTTTCGGGGACATTTTGGTCAGGGGTTTCCTCTCCCAGAACCTTTTACCCAATCCGGTGCGGTCTATCGGGTCGCTCATAGGGCGCTCAGAATGGTGCGGCACTCTGCGCAATCTGCGTCCATCTGAGCAATCAGCGCGTCCAGCCCATCAAACGTCAACTCCGGGCGCAGGAACTCGACCAGCGCGACCGAGAGTTGCGCGCCATAGAGATCACCTTTGAAGTCAAAGAGGAAGGTTTCGATGTTCGCGGTGTTTTCGCCAAACATCGGACGCACACCCACCGAACTCGCGCCGTGATAGCTGCCTGCATTGGGGCCATCCAGAACATCGACCAGCACGGCATAGACTCCAAATTTTGGCGGGTGCAGCCCGTCGATTGACCTGTTGGCTGTCGGGAACCCCAGGTCGCGACCCCGTTGTTCGCCGCCAATGACCGGGCCTTCGATGCGGTGCCAGTGCCCCAGCATCGCTGCAGCATCGCGGGGGCGCCCGTCGCTGAGAGCATTGCGGATATTGGTCGAGGACACTTGCTGATCGCCGCCTGTCACCAGCGGTGCGATGGTCACGCCAAAACCCAGCTCTTTGCCCAGTGCAACCAGATCCTCTGCAGTACCTTTGCGCCCTTTTCCAAAACAGAAATCCGCGCCAACGACCACGTGCCGCAGACCCAGACCGCTGACAATCACATCCTGCGCAAACTCGCGCGGGCTGAGACTCGCAAGGGATTGATTGAACGGCAGCTCATACAGGCATTCCACACCCAGTTTTTCCAAGCGCGTTGCCCGTGCATCAGGGCCGGTCAAACGGAAAGGCGCTTGTTCGGGCGCGAAATAGGCGCGCGGATGGGGTTCAAAACACATAACCCCAAGTGGCGCATCCGGCGCGGCGGCCTTCGCCAGCGCGATCACCGATTGATGTCCGATATGAACGCCGTCAAAATTGCCGATCGCGACGCTTGCGCCGCGGTCTTCATTTGAGATGAATTGATAGTCTCGCAGTATCCGCATGGGGCACAGCGTTAGCTGTCTGCGCCCAGCCGTGCAAGGGGCTTTGGACCAGAGGCTTTCATCTTGTCATAATTACTCATGCAAGACCGCGCAGACCCGCGGTGGCGTTAGTCAAACTTGCGCGACGGCGCCATCACCATGGCTTCGCCAACAAGCACCTTTTTGCCATCCACGATGCAACGACAGTCCAGCTGAACGCGCCGTTTGCCAATTTCGATGCCAATAACCTCGACTTCGGCAGTCACCAAGTCGCCCGGGCGCACGGGGGCCAGAAATTTCAGGTTCTGGCTCATATAGATGGTGCCGTGACCCGGAAGCTGCTCTCCGATCACCGCAGAGACCAGCCCGGCGGTCAGCATGCCGTGCGCAATGCGGCCCTGAAAGATCGTGTCCTGCGCATAGTCGTCGTCCAGATGCACAGGGTTTCGGTCGGTCGAGACCTCGGCGAATTTTTGGATATCCTCGTCGGTGACCACTTTGCGCACATAGCGCATCATGCCCATTTCGATGTCTTCGATACAGATCGTACCGCGTGGGAAATTGTCCAACATAGGATCCTCCGCAGATCGAGCGCACAACAATTGCACGTGAATCAGTTTGCTTGCGAAATTTTATTACTTCGCAGCTGCAGAAAATCAAGCATTTTCGCCGGATATTTTGCCCTAGCGCAGGAAACCGATGGCAAATTGCGGGAACCGTTCTTCTTTCGCCACATAATCGGCCAGCGCATCTGGCTCGGGCTGATATTTTGTTTTGGTTTCCGCAGCCGCCAGACCGCCAGTGATGAACAGAGCGTCAATATCTTCGCCAAGCGCGCCGGCGACATCGGTATGGATGCCATCGCCAATCGCAAGGATTCGCGTGTCGGGAATATCCGCCATTTTGCGCGCATTGGTCACCTCGGCCAAACGGCGACGCGCCAGATCATAGATAGGAGGATGCGGCTTGCCGAAATAAAGGCTCTCGCCGCCCATCTCGGTGTAAAGCTTGGCCAGCGCGCCCGCGCACCATTCGCGCACTTCGCCACGGTCCACGATGATGTCCGGGTTGGCGCACAGAAGTTTCATGCCCTTTTGTTTGGCAAAAAGAAACGCAGGGCGGTTCACTTCGGGATCAGCCATCGTATCGTTGGGGCCGCAACAGACAATGCCCTCGGCCTCTTCAAGGGGCACAATTTCAATATCGAGCGGATTGTCGAGCACGTTTAGTGGCTCAAAAAAGCCCTCGTCGCGCTGCCATTCCCCCATGAAATGCACCTTCTGTCCGACGGCGCCCTGATACATCGCCGATCGCGCAGAGTCGCCTGAGGTTGAAATCGTGTCATAGGCATCTGCGGGCACACCAAAGCTGGCCAGCTGTTCGCCAACCCCTTTGCGTGGCTTGGGAGAGTTTGTCACCAGCACCACAATGCCGCCTTTGGCGCGATAGTCTTGCAAGGCTTTGACCGCCTCGGGAAAGGCCGTGATGCCATTGTGCACACAGCCCCAAAGATCGACGAACAACGCGTCATAGCGGTCAGAAATCTCGGAAAGATGTTCGATGATCTGGGTCATTTCAGGGCCTTTGCCAATCTGGGGTCTGGAGTGTGTATGCCCGAGCTATGACAGATTTACTACGGGCAAAAAAAGAGCGCCTCTTGGGGCGCTCTTTTCTGTGGGTTCGGGTGTGATCAGACCTTGAGGTTCGGAATGATCTGCTTTTTGCGGCTCATGATGCCGGGCAGGACAACTGTGTCGCCAGCAACCGTCGCGCCAAAGCTTTTCTCGGCAACGCCTTTGACCAGATCGTTTGGCACCAGCAGCGTGGCTTCTTCTTTCAGGATGTCGACGACAAACAGCAGAACCTCATCTACGCCGTCCTCGGATTTGACGGTGGAATAGGTCTCCATCAGGCTGTCTTTGCGGTTCAGCGGGATCTCTGGTGCGGTGGTTTCCAGAACCGACACGCGGAACTTGGTGCCGTCGACTTCGTATTCCTTTGAGTCCATGCGGATCAGCTCTGCGTCCGAGAAGGCAGAGACATCTGATTTCGCCGCAAACATCTCGGCCGCATAGTCGGTGATGTTCAGCCCCAGATCAGCCGCCAATTTTTCAGCGACGGCTTTGTCGTGATCCGTTGTGGTCGGGGAACGGAATTCCAGCGTGTCAGACAGAATGCAGGTCAGGGCCGCGCCTTTGATGGCCTCGGGCATTTTGGCTGCATCTTCGCCCATCAGATCGATCAGGATGGTGGCCGCGCAGGCCAGCGGGCGGATGGTGATGTCAATCGGACCTTTGGTTTCCAGACCGCCAACCAGCTTGTGGTGGTCGATGATCGCCTGAATGTCGGCGCTGTTGATGTTTGCCGGCAGCTCGGCCGGGTTGTTGGTGTCAACAATCACCACCGGCGCGTCGTCCGCCACATCGTCGATGATACGCGGCTTTGGCAGATCCCAGCGCGCGAGCATAAAGGCCGCTTCGGTGTTTGGCTCGCCCAGAAGCACGGCTTCAGCGGCGGTGCCTTTGACCTCGTTCAGATACCACGCCCAAACGATGGCAGAGCCGGTTGTGTCGGTGTCAGGGGATTTATGGCCAAATACTAGGGTTGTCATCGTGATGTCCTTGGTTTGCCGCGGCGGCTGTCAATTTTGCGGGCGTTATAGGCCCGACACGCTGGCTTGTCACGGGCAGATATGTCGCGGAGGAGGGCGATACCCTCTTGGCCTGACGGCCAATTCACCCGGGATATTTTTAGCAAGAGAAAGAGGTGGGCTTGGGGCGGGCTGCGGGGTAGCTTGGGGACATGAAAGAGACGGATCTATATCTGCCGGTCAAGGCCTGGCTTGAGGGGCAGGGGTTTGAGGTAAAGGCCGAAGTGGGGGCCGTGGATGTGATGGCCTGTCGCGAAGGCGAGGACCCGGTGATTGTCGAGCTGAAGGTGGGGTTTTCATTGATCCTGTTGCAGCAGGCTGTGGCGCGGCAGAGGGTGAGTGATTGGGTCTATGTCTGTGTGCCGCGCTGGAAGGGGAAATCTGGGTGGCGGACGTTTAAGGGCAATGTGGGGCTGTGCAAGCGGCTGGGCGTCGGAGTTCTGTCGGTGCGCCTTGAGGATGGGCACGTGCAAGTGCATGCGGATCCAGCCGAGTTTAGGCCACGCAAGAGCAAGCCGCGCAAAGGGGCTTTGCTGAAGGAATTTGAACGGCGAGAGGGTGATCCGAACCTGGGCGGTACGCGCGGCAAGGTAGAGACGGCTTACTTGCAGGAAGCGCGGCGCTGTGCGGCGTATTTGGCGGAGCATGGGCCAAGCCGGGGGGCTGAGGTGGCGAAGGCTGTTGGGGTGGCGAAGGCGACCGCGATTTTGGCGGCCAACCATTATGGGTGGTTTGAGAAGGTTTCGCGCGGGGTTTACGGGGTGACGGCCACCGGTAAGGCAGCCGTTCAACCAAATCTTGAGGCCAACTAGGATGCCTGATTGCTTTTCAATAGACTGCTGATTTGATCGCGGTGCAGATACAGAACGGCAGTACACATCAGCCCAAGTATGATAGCAGGGACGGCAGACGGGCCGATGATGAACCAATGAGTCAGCACAGCGCCAACCATTGTTCCACCCAGAAGCGAGGCGCCAAAGATCTGGCGGTTTGGCCACCACAGCGATGCGGCTCCGACGACTTCGATGACGCCGGTCACGTATCGAAACCATTGCCCAAAGCCGACGGCTTCAAAGCTTTCTATCATCATTGGGGCACCTGCGAGCTTTGCGCCACCAGCGCCGATGAATACCAGTGTAAGGAGGGCGCGCAGGCCAAGTGAAAAATAGGTCATGTTTCGGTTCAAACTTTCGTTTTCGTTGCTTTGCATCAAATTGTATGCTGATAAATTGTAAATCAATGCGCGCTTTTGTGCATTGAGTGCGCGAAAATTGTACAGGTGAGCTTTGGAAAGATGGACTGAACTTCGTGCGGCCTACCACGTTGCAAAACTGGGCACCGTTAGCGCTGCGTCTCGTGCATTGGGCACGCATCGGGCAACCATCAATCGCCATATCGATGTGCTGGAGTCTGAACTTGGTAGTCGCATTTTTATTCGAAATGCGAAGGGCTACGTTCTCACAGAGTTCGGCGAAGAGTTCGTAAAGATCGCAGGAAAAGCCGATGAATTGTTCCAAGACCTGGCGGGCAGGGCCAAAGGCAGCGACGGTGATATTCAGGGCGAGCTTAAACTCACGACGGTATTGCCTCTTTCGAATTTGCTTATGGCGTCAATCGCGACATTTCGCCAAAAGAACGCAAATTGCAAAGTCACGGTCACAACAACCGAGGATCTGGAGCGGCTTGAGTACGGCGAAGCGCATATTGCCTTAAGAGCAGGTTTGAAGCCGGAGCATCCAGATTATGTGGTGCAGAGTCTTGGGACTGTTTCACTTAATCTGTACGGCAGCCAAAGCTATCTGTCGCGCTTTGAAGCGCCCCCGAGTGCTGAGGAATTGGAGCAACTTGCATTTGTTATGCCACCTGATAACGCACGCGGGCTCGCAATCTGGGCTTGGATCAAGGCTCGTGTTCCAGAGCCAAAAATCGCAATCGAGGCCAATGACCCAATGGTGATCAAAGAAGCGGTTTTTGCTGGGCTTGGACTTGGGGTTCTCAGCGAGATTGACGCTGCGGAGAGTGGCGAACTTTTTGCGGTCCTTCCGACTCAAGAAGACTGGAAAATTCCGTTGTGGCTAGTGACGCATGTGGACCTACACCGAACCGCAAAAGTGCAAGAAATGTTGGCGCTCTTAAAGGAATCGCGCGGCTAGACCGTTATCACGTGACCGGTTTCGCGACGATTGCCACGAACAGTACTGCAAAAGCGAAATGTCTAATTAAAAGCGTGCATTTGCTTTGGAAGATGAAATCTCCCAACACACCCGTTGACTCATCCACACCCACCTCCTAACTATGCGCTGTTAGCACTCGCCGATTGGGAGTGCTAACGACTCCGCTGAGGGAGTCAGGGAGACACTTTGTTAGGGAAACCTATAATGGCACTTACACCTCTACACGATCGTGTGTTGGTTCGTCGCACCGAAAGCGAAGAAAAAACTGCAGGCGGTCTTATCATTCCAGATAGCGCGAAAGAAAAGCCAGCAGAAGGCGAAGTTGTTGCTGTGGGCGCAGGCGCGCGTAAAGACAGCGGCGAGCTGATCGCTCCGGCCGTTTCCGCAGGCGACAAGGTTCTGTTCGGCAAATGGTCCGGCACCGAAGTCACCGTCGACGGCGAAGAGCTGCTGATGATGAAAGAATCCGACATCATGGGCATCCTGTCCTAAGTCGTCGATCAAACATTTAAGAATTTCAAAGAGGTAAAGCACAATGGCTGCTAAGGACGTAAAGTTCGACACCGATGCCCGCAATGCAATGCTGCGCGGCGTGAACATCCTCGCGGATGCTGTCAAAGTCACCCTGGGCCCAAAAGGCCGTAACGTAGTTCTGGACAAGTCTTTCGGTGCGCCACGCATCACTAAAGACGGTGTTTCCGTTGCCAAAGAGATCGAACTGGAAGACAAGTTCGAGAACATGGGCGCGCAGATGGTGAAAGAAGTTGCTTCTCGCACCAACGACGAAGCGGGCGACGGCACAACAACTGCGACCGTTCTGGCGCAAGCGATCGTTAAAGAAGGTCTGAAGCAAGTTGCGGCTGGCCTGAACCCAATGGATCTGAAGCGCGGCATCGATCTGGCGACTGCAAAAGTTGTTGAAGCAATCGTAGCGTCCGCACGCGAAGTCAAAGACTCTGACGAAGTTGCTCAGGTTGGCACCATCTCTGCAAACGGCGAAGCGGAAATCGGTCGTCAGATCGCAGACGCGATGCAAAAAGTTGGCAACGAAGGTGTTATCACCGTTGAGGAAAACAAAGGTCTGGAAACCGAGACCGACGTTGTTGAAGGTATGCAGTTTGACCGCGGCTACCTGTCCCCTTACTTCGTGACCAACCCAGACAAGATGACTGCAGACCTTGAGGACTGCATGATCCTGCTGCACGAAAAGAAACTGTCTTCCCTGCAGCCAATGGTTCCACTGCTTGAGTCTGTGATCCAGTCGCAGAAGCCTCTGCTGATCATCGCAGAAGATGTTGAAGGCGAAG
>NZ_CAXREH010000081.1:0-24466 GCF_964229375.1 Cognatishimia sp. | reverse complement strand
CCCCTTGGCGGTCAATGTGTCGTGAAAAGCAGCACCAATTCCGCCGCTTGCTCCAAGTATCAATGCGCGTTTCATACCCTAGACCTAGAGCAAAACCACAGCCCAGCCACCGCTTTCTTCGCAACACTGCCAAACGCGCTGACGCAGCCGCAAAAAGAGGCAAACTTCCCCCTTTTCATTCCAATTTTCCAAGGTATAGTCCGCTCTATGGTTACACAGACCCATATCACATACGACGCGCGCCTTCCGGCGCCCTTCGCCATTGGTCTAGACCTACTCCTAACGCGCCTCTGAGTGCGGCCGGTCCGGCGCACCCGCTCAGAGGATATGCGACTTGCGCCCATAAACACCGCACTTAGGAGACCAACATGACCCACCCCGCCCCGCGCATCAATCTGGCTGAAAAGCTGGCGATGTTTGACAGCCATTGGGATCCCCATGTGGTTGCCAACTACAATGGCAACGACGTGATGGTGGTCAAACTCAAAGGCGAATTTCCCTTTCACAAACATGATGACACCGACGACTTCTTTCTCGTTCTCGAGGGCGAAGTCACGATGGACTATGCCGACCATCCGGCGGTGACATTTGGCGCTGGCGAACTTGTTATCGTCCCCAAAGGCGTCATTCACCGCCCTCGCGCTGAAACAGAAGTCAAAGTGCTTTTGATCGAGCCGACCGGCGAACCCAATACCGGAGACAGCGGCGTCCCGCCGGCTCCCAAACCGCACATCTGATTAGGAACTCTCTCATGACATCGACCGATCCAAATCGCGTCTATATTTTTGACACCACCCTGCGCGACGGCGAACAAAGCCCGGGCGCGACCATGACCCACGAGGAAAAACTCGAGATCGCCGAGATGCTTGACGACATGGGCGTCGACATCATCGAAGCAGGCTTTCCGATCGCCTCCGAGGGCGACTTCCGCGCGGTCTCTGAGATTGCGAAACGTTCGAAAAACGCCCGCATCTGTGGTCTGGCCCGCGCCAATATCGCCGACATCGACCGCTGTGCCGAGGCGGTGAAACACGCAGGCCTCAGCCGTATTCACACCTTTATCGGCACATCGCCCCTGCACCGCGCCATTCCGAACCTGACACAGGATGAGATGGCCGAAAAGATCCACGAAACTGTCACCCATGCGCGCAATCTGGTAGAAAACGTGCAGTGGTCCCCGATGGACGCGACCCGCACCGAATGGGACTACCTGTGCCGCGTGATCGAGATCGCAATCAAAGCTGGCGCGACCACGATCAACATCCCCGACACCGTGGGCTATACCGCCCCAATGGAATCCGCCGAGCTGATTACCCGGCTGATCGAAACGGTCCCCGGCGCAGATGAGGTGATCTTCGCCACCCATTGTCACAACGACCTCGGCATGGCGACTGCGAACTCTCTGGCGGCGGTTGCCGGTGGCGCCCGTCAGATCGAATGCACGATCAACGGCCTTGGCGAACGCGCAGGCAACACCGCACTCGAAGAAGTCGTTATGGCCCTTAAAGTGCGCAATGACATCATGCCGTGGACCTCTAACATCGACACCACCAAGCTGATGTCGATCTCGCGACGCGTCTCGACCGTGTCGGGCTTTCCGGTTCAGTTCAACAAGGCCATCGTTGGTAAAAACGCCTTTGCCCATGAATCCGGCATCCACCAGGACGGCATGCTGAAAAACAAGGAAACCTTCGAGATCATGCGCCCCGAAGACGTCGGTCTGTCGGGCACCTCGCTGCCTTTGGGCAAGCACTCGGGCCGCGCCGCATTGCGCGACAAGCTTGAGCAGCTGGGATACGATCTGGCCGACAACCAGCTCAAAGACATCTTTGTGCGTTTCAAGGATCTGGCCGACCGCAAGAAAGAGGTCTTTGACGACGACCTGATCGCCCTGATGCGTGCTGGCGAAGACGACGAGAACGATTTGCTGAAGCTGGTCACCCTGCGCGTGGTCTGCGGCACAGGCGGCCCTGCGGATGCAACTTTGGTCATGTCGATAGACGGCGAAGAGAAAACTGCGATCGAAAAAGGCGATGGCCCCGTGGACGCGGCCTTTAAAGCGGTGCGCAAATTGCACCCGAATGCCGCGCATCTGGAACTCTATCAGGTGAGCGCGGTCTCCGAAGGCACTGATGCGCAGGCCACGGTTTCGGTGCGCCTGTCCGAGGACGGCAACGTCGCAACCGGAGAGTCGGCTGACACGGATACAGTCGTGGCTTCGACCAAGGCCTATATTCACGCGCTGAACCGCCTGCACGTGCGGCGCAGCAAAATGGGCGAAGGCGCGGATGCGCGCGAAGTCTCCTACAAAGACATGGCGTAACCCCACGCACTTGTCTGCCGCTTCAATCCAGCTACCTCCCCTTCAGAGAGGTGGCTGGAATGGGCAAATACATGCAAGCTGGAACATTGGCGCTCGCCTTGATCGGGGCCACGGCCTCGCCCGGCGCGGCGGATCTGCTGATCGAGGACTTTGGGGCTGATGCAGACAGACGTTGGGGCTATGTCGCAGACCGCGTAATGGGCGGTGTCTCGCAAGGGCAGCTGCGGTTTGAAACCGAAGACACCCAATCCTTTGCCCGCCTGACAGGCACGGTCAGCACCGACAACAACGGCGGTTTCATTCAGTTCCGCGCCTCTGTCCGAGACGGGCTGCCCGACTGGACCAGCGGCTTGCGCCTGAAGGTGAAAGGCAATTCAGCCGAATACTACGTCTTTCTGCGCACCATCGACATGCGCCGCCCCTGGCACAGCTATCGCGCAAGTTTTGAGACCACAGGCGACTGGCAAACCGTGGACATGGACCTGTCCGCGTTCAAATCCTCGCGCGGGTACATGCCCAAGACGCTCGACCCCACCAAGGTCATCGGCATCGGCATCGTCGCCTATGGCCGCGACTTTGAGGCGGACCTTTCTGTATCCGAAATCAGGCTCCTGCAGGACGGCGACGCGTAACAAAGGCCGCGCTTTTTCTCTTGCTAAAAATATCCTGGGTTTTGCAGGCGCATGCCTGCGAAATCCAAACTCTCTTAACCGGCCCTCAAAGCGCGTCGAATTTGCCTGAAAGAGACTGGGTTTCCGCCTCAAGCCCCCAAGGCGCATTCACAAAAAACATGCCTGACCCGATCATCCGGTGTTTGTCTTTGGCCGGTGGAAAGCGCACTTCGTGGCGCAGGGTTTTGGGCAGATTCTGAAACTCAAGCGCCGTGATCATCGGCAGATGACTGCCGTCTTTCAGGATCGGATACCACAGCGCAATCACGCCGACATTCCACTTCTTGTGCAGCTTGCCAATGATGCCTGGGATACGGTCAAAATCGGTTTTGATTTCATAGCTCGGAACGATCAGCAAAACCCCGCGGCGCGGCGCGGGCGGGCAGACCGCCTGCGCCATTTCAAACCCATCACGGCGATGAATTTTCGCGGAATACATGGCCATCGCATCGCCAAGCGCATCGGCCTCACCAGGATGCAGCTCTGCCAGATGGATCTTGTCCTGAGCGCGCAGCAAATGCGCGGCCAACAAAGGCGATCCGGCATAGGCGTCGGGGCCAAACTGCGTGCGCACCGCAGCCAGCGCGCGCCGATAGGGATGGTCTGCATCAAACCATGCCTCAGCAATCGAAATCCCTGCGGCAGCCTCTCCGGTTTTGGCGGCTTCCTCCGAGCTCAGATCATAAAGCGCGCGCCCCGCGTGGGTCTCCAGATAACTCAGGGGTTTGTCCTTGGCCGTCATATAGTCCAGAACCCACGCCATCAGCGCGTGTTTCTGCACATCCGCCAGATTCCCAGCGTGATAGATATGTTGATAGCTCAGCATGCCAGCCCTCCGATTTAGGCCCGCATAGAGCAGATTTGCCCCCTAAGACAGCCTCAAACACCATCCCTACCCCATTTCGTGGCGGATTCGCGCTGATTTCGAGCGCGACTCACTTCCCCATTCCCTAAGCCGCGCCTATAACAAGGCGGTCTGCGCTCATCCCAGAGTCGCGGACCCGGAAATTGATTGGGGATCGAGACTTTATGCTGGGAAATCTTGGTGGGCTTTTCTCGTCTGATATGGCGATTGATTTGGGCACGGCGAACACGCTGGTCTATGTCAAAGGCAAGGGCGTGATCCTGTCTGAACCTTCGGTTGTTGCCTATCACGTCAAGGATGGCGTCAAAAAGGTTCTGGCCGTCGGAGAAGACGCGAAATTGATGCTGGGCCGGACGCCTGGCTCGATCGAGGCGATCCGCCCGATGCGCGAAGGAGTGATCGCGGATTTTGACACCGCCGAAGAGATGATCAAACACTTCATCCGCAAGGTGCACAAACGTTCGACCTTCTCGAAACCTAAAATCATCGTCTGTGTGCCTCATGGCGCAACCCCGGTCGAAAAACGCGCGATCCGTCAGTCTGTTCTGTCGGCTGGTGCGCGGCGTGCGGGTCTGATTGCCGAACCGATTGCAGCTGCGATTGGCGCAGGCATGCCGATCACCGACCCGACCGGCAACATGGTTGTCGACATTGGTGGTGGTACCACCGAAGTCGCGGTTCTGTCGCTTGGCGACATCGTTTACGCCCGCTCGGTTCGCGTGGGTGGCGACCGGATGGACGAAGCCATCATTTCCTATCTGCGTCGTCAGCAAAACCTGCTGGTCGGCGAAAGCACCGCCGAGCGCATCAAGACCTCTATCGGGACGGCGCGGATGCCGGATGACGGGCGCGGCGCCTCTATGCTGGTGCGCGGCCGCGACCTGTTGAACGGCGTGCCCAAGGAAACCGAAATTTCGCAGGCTCAGGTCGCTGAAGCGCTGGCGGAGCCTGTACAACAGATCTGCGAAGCGGTGATGACCGCGCTTGAGGCAACCCCGCCGGATCTGGCCGCAGATATTGTGGACCGCGGCGTTATGCTGACAGGCGGCGGTGCGCTGTTGGGCGATTTGGATCTGGCGCTGCGCGAGCAAACTGGCCTGGCCGTGTCCATCGCCGATGAAAGCCTGAATTGTGTGGCCCTGGGCACCGGTAAGGCTCTGGAATACGAAACCCAGCTTCGTCACGCGATTGATTACGAAAGCTGAACAAAAATGGCCCAAACTGTCTTTCGTTTGGGCCACCTCGCACCCCGTGCTACATAAGCGCCCAAGGCGCTAGGCCCCACGACCGGAGATGCACGAAAGAACCGCATGGCTCGAGAACGCAATCAGGAAGATTTCGTAACGCCGCTTAAGCGGCTGCTTTACGTGCTGACAATTGCCATCTTGCTTCTGACGTTTCTGCTGTGGCGCATCGACAGCCCGCGCGTCGAACGGTTCCGTGCCATGGTGATTGATCGTTTTGTCCCGTCGATGGATTGGGCGATGGCGCCGGTGACCGGATCGATCAACCTGATCCGTGAATTTCAAAGCTATCAGCGCGTTGTTGACCAAAACAAAGAGCTGCGGCGCGAACTTCAGCAGATGAAAGCCTGGAAAGAAGCGGCGCTTCAGCTGGAACAGGAAAACGCGCGGCTCTTGGATCTGAACAATGTGCGTCTTGACCCGCAACTGACCTTTGTCACCGGCGTGGTTCTGGCCGACGCCGGATCGCCGTTCCGCCAATCCGTTCTGCTGAACATTGGCGCGCGCGACGGAATTATCGACGGCTGGGCCGCAATGGACGGCATCGGGTTGGTTGGACGTATTTCCGGCGTTGGCCAGACCACCAGCCGGGTCATGCTGTTGTCTGACAGCTCGTCGCGCATTCCGGCCACCATCCAGCCCTCGGGGGAAAGTGCCTTGATCGTGGGCGACAACTCGGTTGCGCCGGTGATCGACTTTCTTGAAAACCCCGACCAGGTGCGCCCCGGCGACCGGATCGTATCCTCTGGCGACGGTGGAGTCTTTCCATCGGGATTGCTGATTGGCCACGTCGCCTCGGATCCCGGCGGGCGTTTGCGTGTGCGCCTGTCCGCTGACTATGAGCGGCTGGAGTTCCTGCGCGTGCTGCGCGACCACGGCAAAGAAAGCATCGAAGGCACCGGTGCCCTGATCGCGCCGGAAAACCTTGCGCCGCCAGAGCCTGCGGTGGTGGCAGAGGAGCGCGAGGATGAGTGAAAACCTCACCACACGCCTCTGGCTGATGCGCGGCGCTTTTGTGGCGCTGTCTCTGGTTGTGATTTTCTGGCAGCTTTTGCCCATGGAAACGGTGCCGCGCCGCTTTACCGGCCCCGACATGATGTTGGTGATGTGCGTGCTTTGGGTGTTGCGCCGTCCTGACTATGCACCGCCTTTGGCCATTGCTGGCGTGATGCTGCTGGCGGATTTTGTGTTTCTCAGACCACCGGGTCTGCTGGCCCTGACGACCTATCTGGTCTGCGAGAACCTGCGCGCACGTGCAACCAGCGTTCGCGACATGCCTTTCAGCGTGGAATGGCTGACGGCTGCTGGCGGGATGACAGCAATCGTTCTGGGCAACCGCCTGCTTGAGGCCCTGTTTTTGCTGGATCATGCGAGCCTTGGCCTCACGCTCATTCAACTGATCATGAGCGTCCTGTCCTATCCGCTTGTGGCGATCCTGTTGTTTGTGTTTGTTGGTCTGCGCAAGATCAACCCGTCCGATCCCGAACTGTTGCAGGGGCGCGTATGAGAAAGTCTCAGGCTGATATCGCTGCAAATCAGGCCCGCATGACCCGCCGCGCCCTGTTGCTGGGCGGTGGGCAGCTGGCCTTCATGGGTGTGCTTGGATTGCGGATGCGTTATCTACAGGTCGAACAGGCCGACGAGTTCCGCCTGCTGGCCGAAGAAAACCGCATCAACATCCGCCTGATCGCGCCCGCACGAGGCGAGATCTTTGATCGCAATGGTCGCACATTGGCGGTGAATGAACCCAGCTACCGGATCACGATTGTGCGCGAGGATGCGGGCGACGTGGATGCGGTGATCGCCAAGTTGTCGACCCTGGTCGAATTGGACGCAACCGCCCTAAACCGCGCCATGACCGAAATGAAGCGATCTCCGCCGTTCCTGCCGGTGACAGTTGCGGAACGTATCTCTTGGGAAGAGATGTCGCGGGTGGCTGTCAACGCCCCTGCCCTGCCCGGCATCACGCCAGAAGTGGGGCTGTCACGACGGTATTTGCATGGCGGCGACTTTGCCCATGTCATCGGCTATGTCGGCCCCGTTTCGGACTATGACCTGTCGCGGATCGAAGATCCGGACCAGCTTTTGCTGATCCCGCGGTTCCAGATCGGCAAAGTAGGTATCGAGGCCAAACGCGAAGACGCCCTACGCGGCAAAGCCGGTACCAAACAGGTCGAGGTCAACGCAGTCGGCCGTATCATGCGCGAGTTGGACCGGCGCGAGGGTCTTGCCGGTGCCGATATGCAGCTGACGGTTGATCAAAAGCTGCAGTCTTACGTGCAGGCACGTCTGGGCGAAGAAAGTGCTGCGGCAGTTGTCATGAGCACCAAGACCGGTGACATCCTATCGATCAACTCATCGCCAACCTTTGATCCCAACCTGTTCGTGCGCGGCATCTCAGTTGCTGATTACTCCAAGCTGACAGACAACGAATTCCGCCCCTTGGCCACAAAATCCGTGCAGGGCACCTATCCGCCAGGCTCGACCTTTAAAATGATCACTGCCTTGGCCGCGATGGAAGAAGGTCTGATTGACAGCGAAGACACCTTCTATTGCCCCGGACACCTCGAAGTCAGCAACCGCAAGTTCCACTGCTGGAAGCGCGGCGGGCATGGCAATGTGAACTTTGAAACCGCTCTGCGGGAAAGCTGCGACGTCTATTTCTATGAAATCGCGCTGAAGGTCGGGATCGAGAAGATCTCGGCGATGGCGCGGCGGCTGGGCCTTGGCGTGCGCCACAATGTTCCGATGTCCGCCGTGGCTCAGGGACTTGCGCCCACGATGGACTGGAAGCTGCGCAACCGCGATGCAGCCTGGCTGCCCGGTGATACGGTCAACGCCTCGATCGGTCAGGGCTTTGTGCTGGCCTCGCCTTTGCAACTGGCGGTAATGACAGCGCGGCTGGCCTCGGGTTTGCAACTTGCGCCGCGTTTGGTGAAATCCGTGAATGGGGTTGATCAGACCGTGCGCGGCGTGTCGCCGCTGGGCATAAACGAGAACCACTTGCGGTTGGTGCGCAAATCCATGTTTGCCGTTTCAAATCATCGTCGCGGTACCGCCTATGGCAGCCGTATCATCGAAGACGGCTATCGGCTTGCCGGGAAAACCGGCACCAGTCAGGTGCGCAACATTACGGCTGCCGAACGTGAGGCGGGCGTTACCAAAAACGAAGACCTGCCTTGGAAACGGCGCGACCACGCTTTGTTCGTGAATTTCGCACCTTACGACAATCCCGAGATCGCGGTCTGTGTTGTTGTCGAACATGGCGGTGGCGGCTCGACCGCGGCCGCACCAATCGCGCGGGACATCACCCTGCAAGCGCTTTACGACGGTGACCCGCCGCTTGAAGCCTATCCCACAAAAGACCGCGACAAAATTCGCGCCCAGCAAGCCCGTCTGCGTCAAGAGTTCCCGCAACTGCGCAACAACGGACGTGACCGCGCATGAGCTATCTTGAGTATACAGTCAAAACTGTCCCGTCTGGGCTGCGCAAAATTTTATTTGTGAACTGGGCTCTGGTGATCCTTTTAATCGCCGTCTCAAGCGTTGGATTTCTGATGCTCTATTCGGTCGCGGGCGGGTCGTTCAACCCGTGGGCCGAAGCGCAGATGAAACGGTTTGCGCTGGGTCTGTGTCTGATGTTCGGCATGGCCATGGTCCCGATTTGGTTCTGGCGCAATATGTCCGCCGTGTTCTACGTCGGCGCGCTTGTCCTGCTGGTGGGTGTCGAGTTCTTCGGTACCGTGCAAGGCGGTGCCCAGCGTTGGATCGACCTTGGGTTTATGCGACTGCAGCCTTCGGAATTGATGAAAATCGCGTTGGTGATGTTTCTGGCCGCGTACTATGACTGGCTGCCGATCAACAAAACCTCGCATCCTTTGTGGTTGCTGGTGCCGATCATCATCATTGTGATCCCCGTCATGCTGGTTCTGCGGCAGCCCGATCTGGGCACCTCGCTTCTGTTGCTGATGGGCGGCGCTGTGGTGATTTTTATGGCCGGCGTCCATTGGGCGTATTTCGCAGCAGTCATTGCGGCAGGCGTGGGCGTGATCACTGCGGTGTTTCAAAGCCGTGAAACCGGCTGGCAGCTTTTGAAAGACTATCAGTACCGACGTATCGACACCTTTTTGGATCCGGCCTCAGATCCGCTTGGTGCTGGCTATCACATCACCCAGTCCAAGATCGCACTTGGGTCCGGCGGCTGGACGGGCCGCGGTTTCATGCAAGGCACCCAAAGTCGTCTGAACTTTCTGCCCGAGAAACACACCGACTTTATCTTTACGACGTTGGCAGAGGAATTTGGCTTCCTTGGCGCGATTTCCCTGCTCAGCATCTATGCGCTGATCGTCATCTTCTGTGTCCTCAGCGCGCTGGCCAACCGAGACCGATTTTCCTCGCTGATGATTATGGGCATGGCCGGAACGTTCTTTCTGTTCTTTGCCGTGAACATGTCGATGGTGATGGGCATGGCCCCGGTCGTGGGTGTGCCGCTGCCACTGGTCAGCTGGGGCGGATCCTCGATGTTGGTGCTTATGATCGCTTTCGGCATCATCCAAAGCGCCCATGTGCATCGCCCCCGTTAACTAGGAGACCTTATGTCTATTTTTCACCTCGCCTATCATGTCACCGATCTGGATAAGGCGCGCGATTTTTATGGCGGCGTATTGGGATGCGAGGAAGGGCGCAGCACGGATACCTGGGTGGATTTTGATTTCTTCGGCCACCAGATCTCGCTGCATCTGGGCACACCCTTTGCAACCACAAATACCGGCAAGGTCGGGGACCACATGGTTCCGATGCCACATCTTGGAGTCATCCTTCCGATGGCCGACTGGCAAATGCTGGCAGACCGTCTTGTCGAAGAGGGCCTGACCTTTGAGCTAGAGCCTTTTGTGCGCTTCCCGGGCGAGCCCGGCGAACAGGGGACGATGTTTTTCCGCGATCCATCAGGCAACCCCATCGAGATCAAAGGGTTTGACAACAACACAGGGGTTTTCGCATCGTGATCAATATCCAGTTCGCGGCGCTTCCTGACCGCTGGGACAAATACCGCGACCCTCTGCTTAAGGCGTTTGAGGACGCAGACCTTAAAGTCGACCTGCGCCAGGATCACCAGCCCAGTGACGTGGACTATGTTGTCTATGCGCCGAATTCTGAATTGCAGGATTTCACCCCCTATACGCGCTGTAAAGCGGTTTTGAACCTGTGGGCTGGGGTTGAAACCATCACGGGCAATCAAACACTGACGCAACCTCTGTGTCGCATGGTGGACCCGGGCCTGACACAGGGCATGGTGGAATGGGTGGTCGCGCATACGCTGCGCTATCATCTGGATATCGACCACTGGATCAGCCACCAGACAGGTGCTTGGTCTCCGATGTGCCCACCGCTGGCAACACAGCGCCATGTGACGGTGCTTGGACTTGGAGTGCTGGGCACCGCCTGTGCCAAGGCTTTGGCCGGTCTGGGGTTTCATGTCACCGGCTGGGCACGGCGCCCCAAGACCATCGATGGGATCACCTGTGTACATGGCGAGGGCGGCATTGCACAGGCTTTGGAGCAGGCCGAGATCGTCATCCTTTTGCTGCCAGACACCCCTGTGACGACCAACGTTCTGAATGCAGAGCGACTGGCGCAGATGCCGAAAGGGGCGCGGATCATCAATCCCGGGCGCGGGCCTTTGATTGACGACGATGCACTCTTGGCCGCACTGAATTCAGGTCAGATTGCACATGCGACACTGGATGTGTTCCGCATCGAACCTCTGCCGGTTGACCATCCCTACTGGGGTCACCCAAACGTCACCGTGACACCGCATATCGCCGCGGAAACTCGTGCCGTGACAGCGGCGCAGGTGATCGCCGAGAATGTGAAACGGGGCGAAACTGGCCTGCCGTTCTTGCATCTGGTGGATCGAGAGGCCGGTTACTAGTTCGCGCACAGCTGCGATCCACAAACCATCGCCCTCGCCTATCGCAGACGCGGTGGTTTGTCCGGATCGCTGCCCGGTGCGACAGGGATGATATCTGCCTGCGCTTCGGGCTGTGGCAAATCAAACCGCAACCCTACCTGCGCCAGCTGCGCGGCGACTTGATGCGAGGCGTCAAAGAACCCCACATCAAGTGTGCCTGCCTCTAAGCCTGAAAACCCAAGCGCTTCTGACACCGCTTTGGCCAGCGCATCCTGCGCCTCGGGGATGGCTCCGACAAACCCAAGCATATGGCCGCGCCCGCCCGTTTCCGAGACCGTCCCCACCAGATAGGCCCAGCGCGCAAGCCCCGTGGCACTGGAGAGTTTCGCATCAAGCGCCTCGATCAGAACCTCGGGCAGACCCGACGGAGCGGTCACTTCGCTAAGGCGCTGTTCGACCTCATCAGGGGCATTGTCCAACGTATCCACCAGCCAGTTGACCGCCGTCGGTGGGATCAGGATCGACGAAGGCGCGACCTCGAGGTTCACGCCCATACCGATGCCCGCAGGCGCCAGCATTTGCGCAATCATCCGGCCGGAAAGGGCTGCGAAAGGCGCAGGTTTTCCGACAAACCCCGCCAAACGATCTTCGGTGTCAAAGACCAACACGAACTGGGCATCCTGAACGTCAAAAATCTCGGGCTTGATCGTCTCGCCTGATGCCTCTTCGCTCAGCAGCAAAAACAGTTCGGCATCCGCCAGTCGCTCATAAAACCGCAGCCGCGCGCGCTCGTCGTCGGGCGCTGCATCCATTGCGGCGTGCGCGCGATCCAAAGGGGTGTCTGTCATCTCAAGACCTCTTGCACCCTGCTTTTCAAAACCGGCAAAAAGTCGGCCTCAAACCAGGGATTCTTCTTCAGCCAAGCCGTATTGCGCCAGGACGGATGAGGCAAGGGGAAGCTGCGCGGCGCGTGGCTGCGCCAATCCATGACCGTTGCGGTTACGCCCTTGGTGCCCAAGTGCCATTTCTGAGCATAGCCCCCCACCAACAGGATCAGCTGTACGTCAGGCAGCATGTCCATCGCCGCCTGTCGCCAGGTCTTGGCGCAAATCGGCGGCGGCGGCAGATCAGCGCCCTTGGCGTTGTAGCCCGGAAAGCAGAATGCCATCGGCAGGATGGCCACCTTGTCCTGATCATAGAAAACATCCTCGCCAATCCCCATCCACGCGCGCAGACGTTCGCCCGAGGGATCCGTGAAAGGCAAGCCGCTGTCATGCACACGCGCCCCCGGTGCCTGACCGCAGATCAGGATCCGCGCCGACGGCTGAAACCACACCACCGGGCGCGGGCTGTGGCGGGTATGTGTGGCTGCAAACCGATCGGCGCAGATCGCACAGGCCCGAATTTCGTCGCGAATGTCCATGCCCGTATCCTGCCGATTGCATAGCGATTTGAAACCCCGGAAATTCGATATTTCGAAAAATATGAAAATAATGCTTGCGTCGACTCATTATTTCGACAATTTTAGAAATATGAAACATTCATTGCCAAACGACCTAACCCTCGAAGTCGCCGCCTCGACCTTTGCTGCCCTTGGCAGCGAGCAACGCCTTGCTGTTCTGCGCACTCTGGTGCGTGCGGGCAATGATGGGCTGAGCATCGGAGAGCTTGGCCAGCGCACTGGTGTCACAGGCTCTACCCTGACACACCACATGAAGATCCTTGCGCAGGCAGGTTTGGTCACCCAACAGAAACACGGCCGCAGCATCATCTGCGCAGCGGTCGCCTTTGATGAAGTACGTGCGCTGTCGCAGTTCCTGCTTGAGGAATGCTGCGCAGACGTCGAAGATCAGGACCACGATCATGGCTGAAATATCCCAATCCCCGCAAACACCATTGCTGAAAAGGCTGGATCGCGTTTGGCTGGCAATTGTCGCGATTTTGATCGCCGTCGCCGTGCTGGATACCCCGGCATTTGTGCCAACGCTTGGCTTTGCCATGGACGCGCTGGCAGGCACAGCGCCCTTCATCCTGTTTGCGGTTGTCGCCATCGCCTATATGAAGGCCAGCGGCGCGGAAAACGTTCTTGCGCAGGCCTTTATCGGCAAGGAAAGCCGCATGATCGTCTTTGCAGCCCTGCTGGGCGGTCTGTCGCCGTTCTGTTCCTGCGAAGTCATCCCCTTTATTGCGGCGCTGCTGGCGGCGGGGGCCCCATTGTCGGCGGTCATGGCCTTTTGGCTGGCCTCGCCGCTCATGGATCCTGCGATGTTCTCGATCACCGCCGGCACGCTCGGATTTGAGTTCACCATCGCCAAAACGATTGCTGCGGTGTCGTTGGGTCTGTTTGGCGGCTTTGTCACCATGAGCTTTGCAAAATCAGCTGTCTTTGACGCACCCCTGCGGGAAACACCGCAGGTGGGTGGCTGCTGTGGCGTGAAAAAGCCTTTCTCGGAAAAGCCTGTCTGGAAGTTCTGGACCGACGCCTCCCGCCGCGCGACATTCCGCGACTCCGGGCTCGAGAATGCGCTCTTTCTGCTGAAGTGGCTCGCGCTGGCCTATACGATCGAGGCCCTGATGGTGCGCTATGTGCCAGCCGAGCTGATCGCTGGTGTTCTGGGTGGCGATGGCGTTCTGCCAATCTTTCTGGGATCGCTTGTGGGGGCCCCTGCTTATCTGAACGGATATGCGGCACCTGCGCTGGTGGATGCGCTTTTGCAGCAAGGCATGGCCCAAGGCGCAGCCATGAGTTTCATGATCGCAGGCGGTGTCAGCTCTATTCCGGCAGCCATTGCGGTCTGGGCCTTGGTGAAGCCGCGTGTCTTTGTCGCCTATCTGGGATTTGCGCTGGTCGGCAGCTTCTTTGCTGGGGTGGCCTGGCAGATGGTTGCCTAACCAGTCAAGCTCTCCAAAAAAACCGAGGTCGCGTCATTTGCGCGGCCTCTTTTTTATGCAATCGCGACAACCGCCACAATTGCAGCCCTCAAACAGCGATTATAACGCGATATGACGGGAAAGTTTGCGAGAAGGTCGGGTCAAAATATTGAAGACCTGTAGTGGTTGGGTTATCTGCTGTGAAACCGCTGGAGGAGCAAGCATGTACCGAGTTTGGAACTTTTTAACCAACTATTCGCTGCTTTTGATAATTGGCGCGCTGATTGCGTTGGTCTGGGCAAACACGGATGCACATAGCTATCACCATCTGGTGGAATATCCGGTCTGGTTCAACGACTGGGTCGGCCTGGATTATGATTATTGGAAGAAAGCCTATGGCAAAGGCTATGACGCCTTTGGTGATCCTGGAACTGCGAAAGTGCTGTCGTTCCACTATCTGGTGAATGACGCTTTGATGGCCTTCTTCTTTGCGATCGCCGCGAAAGAGGTTTGGGAAGCGGTTGTGCTGAAAGACGGCTCTCTGCGCGGCAAAAAGGCGGCGACGCCTTTGTTTGCAACGGCGGGCGGCATGTTCGGCCCGATTGCGGTTTACCTTGGTCTTGCAGCGTTTCTGGGTTCTGACACCTATAACGCGGTCGCGAACGGTTGGGCGATCCCAACGGCGACCGACATCGCCTTTTCCTATCTTGTTGGTCGTCTGGTGTTTGGCGCGGGCCACCCTGCGGTCCGCTTCCTGCTTTTGTTGGCAATCGCGGACGATGCGGCTGGCCTGATCATTCTGGCGATCTTCTACCCATCGGGCGAACTGGCACCGATCTGGCTTTTGGCGTCCTTTGGCGGGGCCTTGGGTGTCTATATCCTGTTCAACTGGCTGCCACGCCGTTTGGACCGCGGCAACCAAGCGCGTCCAAATTCAACCTGGGTCCGTAAGAACCTGCACTTCATCCCTTATGCCGTCGCCGCGGCCATCAGCTGGTATGGCTTTATGCGCTCGGGCCTGCACCCTGCCCTGGGCCTGCTGCCTGTCGTGCCAGCCATCCCACACGCCGACCGCGCCTTTGGGATCTTTTCTGACGCGGAAAAGCACCTGCACGATTTGCTCAACGTGATCGAGCATGCGCTGAAGCACCCGGTCGAGATTGTCCTGTTCTTCTTTGGTCTGCTGAACGCTGGCGTTGAATTCAGCGCGATTGGGGATGCAACCTGGCTGGTACTGGCAGGTCTGATTATCGGCAAGCCGATCGGCATTCTGATCTTTGGCTGGATCGCCGCATCGCCTCTGAAACTGGGTATGCCCGAAGGCATGAGGATCATCGATCTGGTCATTATCGGCTTTGTCGCTGCGATCGGCTTTACCGTTTCGCTCTTTGTGGCCTCGGTCGCATTTGATGCAGGACCGGTTCAGGATGCCGCGAAAATGGGTGCGCTTCTCAGCTTCGCCGCCGCCGGTATTTCGATCGTCGCAGGTCGCGTTCTGCGTGTGAAGAAGATCGAGATGTAACCTGCCGTGTGACTCAAATCGGCAACGAACCTATGGAAATCGGCGCCTTTGCGCCGGTTTCTTTGTTAAAAATCAAATAATTTACCAGTCAGTTGTTGTCAGAAGAGCCTCTGATCCGACATAATGACGACCAAAGCCCAACAGGGCATTAAGACTTCTCCGCTAAGGAGAGATATAGGCAGAGCAGCGCCGGAGCAGTGTAATGCTCGAGTTCGACAACGTGAGTAAGTCCTATTGGACTGGCAAGCAGCGCAAGGTCATCCTTGAACGCGCCTCTTTTCGCGTGGAACTTGGAACTTCGGTCGGCATCCTTGCGCGTAACGGCTCTGGCAAGACGACGATCATCAATATGATGGCGGGGCTGGAAAAGCCTGACGAGGGCGAAATTCGCCGCACGTGCAGGATCTCGTTCCCACTCGGGTTTATGGGCGGCGTGGTGAACAAACACACAGCGGTAGAAAACAGCCGTTATATCGCGCGGCTCTATGGGCTGGATCCCGACTATGTCGAGGCCTTCTGTCGCTGGCTTTGTGGCTTGGGCGAATACTTCGATCAGCCGCTGGGCACCTATTCGTCTGGTATGCGCGCCCGGTTTTCTTTCGCGCTGATGCTGGCGCTGGATTTCGACATCTATCTAGTGGACGAGGGCATGCCCAGCTCGACCGATGTGGATTTCAACCGCAAGGCGGGCGAAGTGCTGAAAGAACGGCTGCGCACGACGACCATGGTCATCGTTAGCCACCAGCCAAAGACCCTCGAAAAATTCGCGAAAAGCGCCGCTGTTTTAAGAAACGGCAAGCTTCATATGTTTGACACCTTGGAAGAGGCAAAGCAGCTTTATGACTACCAAACCCAAGGCTAAGAAATTCCGCATCCGCCGCGGTGGCCAAGGCCCTACAGACGCGCCGCGCGGCGAGGCGCCTCAGGCTGCGCCGCCACAGCCGACGCCGGAAACCACGCCCGTGTCGCAAAGCGCCCCCGAGGCTGCGGCCCCTGCAAGCGATCGGGCCGCCCGCCGCGAGGCCCGACTGGCCCGTGCCGCCGAACGCCGCGCCAAAATCGCTCCGGTCGAAGACAGCCCAATGCCGACCTCGCCCGAAGAGGACATGGGCGGGTTGAACGCCATGGCCAGCAGCGCACCCGAACAACCTGCGCGCGGCACCACAGCCCCGCCGGCCTCGATGCCCGCCGCCGTGAGCCCCGAGCAAGCCATCGCCGCGATCCGGCAAGAAGGCCTCACCGGACGTCAATTGCGTATGGCACGCCGTCTGGCCCAGAAACACGGGCTTGCGGCAACCTCGGACTATGACGCCGTGCGCCTGTTGCGCGAGACCGGCCGCGACCCTTTCAGCACCCGCAATATGCTGGAGGTCGTGTCAAACGACAGCCCTCAGCTGCCGCAGACACGTCCGCAGGGCAATACCATGCCCTCGACCGAAATGGCCGCGCCCGCCTCTACCCGCGAGCGCGAAATCGGGGATATTCAGAAAGACATCGCCAAACGGCGCCGCCGCAAAACGCTGCTGATGTTTTCACGGCTGGCCGCTTTTGTGGCGCTGCCGACGATATTGGCCGGGTACTACTATTACACGGTGGCAACGCCGATGTTCTCCACCAAGTCCGAGTTCCTGATTATTCAATCCGAAAGTTCGGGTGGCGCGGGCGGCATCGGCTCGCTGTTCTCGGGCACTCAGATGGCCACCAATCAGGACTCAATTGCAACGCAGTCCTATCTGCAATCCAAAGACGCAATGCTGCGGTTGGATGAGGACGAAAGCTTTAAGGCCGTGTTCTCGGATCCTTCGATCGATCCGTTGCAACGGCTTGAGGAAAACCCGTCGAACGAGGCGGCTTATGCGATCTATAAGAAGTTCGTGAAAATCGGCTATGACCCAACCGAAGGCGTCATCCGGATGGAAGTCTCGGCCCCCGATCCGGCGATCTCGCAACGCTATGCTCAGGCTTTGATCACCTACGCCGAAGAGCGCGTCGATGAACTCAGCCAGCGCAAACGCGAAGATCAGGTGAAAGACGCGCGTCGCTCGCTGGAGCAAGCAAAAGCAGACCGACGTGCCGCGCAAACCGCTCTGGTGGAGCTACAAGAAGGCACGGTGCTTGACCCCGAAGGCCTGATCGCTAGCCTGCGTCAACAGATCAGCACCTATGAAATCGAGCTGCAGGAAAAACAACTCGAGCTGACCCAGCTTTATGACAACCCCCGCCCCAACGAGGCACGCGTCGCCGGTGTCAGCGGGTCGATCAAACGGCTGCAAGGTGTTCTGGATGCGCTGCAGGATCGCATGACCGCCGCCAAAGAGGGCGAGGATTCACTGGCCCGCAAAACCAGTCAGATCCAGATTGCGCAGGCCGACCTTGCAACGGCGGATCTGATCATGCAATCGGCCCTGCAAACCTTGAAGCAAACCGAACTCGAAGCCAGCCGTCAGGTGCGCTATCTGACCACATCGGTCGCGCCGGTCGCCTCCGAAGATCCCGCCTATCCGCGTAAATTCGAAAACACGATCTTGGCCTTTCTGGTGTTTTCGGGCATTTACCTGATGATCTCCCTTACCGGGTCCATCTTGCGCGAACAGGTATCTTCGTAATGAAACATGTGACTGTCGGCGATCTGACGATTGCCAATGATAAACCGCTGACCCTGCTCGCGGGGCCGTGCCAATTGGAAAGTGCCGACCACGCACAGATGATTGCGGGCACCTTGAAAGAGGCCTGCGACGCCGCGGGCGCGCAGTTCGTCTTTAAGGGCTCGTTTGATAAGGCGAACCGCACTTCGTTGAACGCCAAGCCCGCTTTGGGGCTGGATGCAGGGCTGAAGGTGCTGGAAGGCGTCAAGAAAGAGATCGGCGTCCCGGTCATCACCGACATCCACGAAAAAGAACAATGCGCGCCGGTGGCCGACGTGGTCGACATCATGCAGATCCCGGCCTTCCTGTGCCGCCAGACCGCTTTGCTGTTGGCAGCAGGGAAAACCGGCGCCGCGATCAACGTGAAAAAGGGTCAGTTTCTGGCCCCTTGGGACATGGCCAACGTTGTGGCGAAAATCGAAAGCACCGGCAATCAGCGAATCCTGCTGACAGAACGTGGAGTGTCCTTTGGTTATAACCGCCTTGTGGTGGACATGCAGTCTTTGCCGGAAATGGCACGCACGGGCTATCCCGTTGTGATGGACGCAACCCACGCTGTGGCGCAGCCCGGCGGGCTGGGCGGCGCGTCAGGCGGTCAGCGTGAATTCGCCCCAGTCCTTGCGCGCGCCGCAGTGGCAACCGGAGTTGGCGCGGTCTTTACCGAAACGCACCAAGATCCGGACAATGCGCCCTGTGACGGGCCAAACATGATCTATCTGCGCGACATGCCCAAGCTGATCGACACACTCATGCAGATCGACGCGCTGGCCAAAGCCAACCCCATCGAGATCTAAACCGTTTCGCGCATAGCGCAGACAAATCGCAGATTTGGCAACGCCCAAGGGCCCTTCGATGGGGCGCTTGGGCGTTTCTTGTTAGGCCGCCAGACCGCGCCCTTTCAACAACGCCTCTACCCCCGGCAGGCGCCCGCGAAAACGGGTGTAAAGCTCGCCAGCGTCCACGGAACCGCCCATCGACAAGATATGGGCCTCAAGCGATTTCGCCATCTCGGGGTCAAACGCGCCGCCTGCCTCTTCAAAGGCAGCAAAGGCGTCAGCGTCCATCACTTCGGACCACATATAGCTGTAGTACCCGCTGGAATAGCCATCCCCGGCAAAGACATGCGCGAAATGCGGTGTGGCGTGGCGCATGGTGATCGCGGCAGGCATCCCAAGCGTCTGCAACACCTCTGCTTGTTTTGCCATCGGATCTTTCGGCGCATCTCCCTCATGAAACGCCAGATCGACAAGCGCCGAAGCGACATAGTCCACGGTCTGGAACCCCATATCGAAGTTCGCAGCCCCCAAGACCTTTTGCAGCATCTCGGCAGGCATCGCCTCGCCCGTTTCAGCGTGTGTGGCGAACTCGGCCAGCACTTCGGGCACTTCAAGCCAGTGTTCGTAGAGCTGGCTGGGCAGTTCAACAAAATCGCGCGCGACCGAGGTGCCAGAGACGCTTTCATAGGTCACGTTGGACAGCATCTGGTGCAAAGCGTGGCCAAATTCGTGAAACAGGGTGCGCGCGTCATCATAGGACAAGAGCGCCGGATCAGATTTCGCGAAATTGCAGACGTTCATCACTATCGGGGCCTGCGTGTCCGGGAATTTCGCCTGCGACCGCATGGCGGAACACCAGGCACCCGAGCGTTTTGATCCGCGCGCAAAGTAATCGCCCACGAAAACAGCAACATGCGCGCCATCGCGTGTGACCTCCCATGCGCGGCAATCTTCGTGGTACAGCGGGATGTCCAGCGGCGCGAACTCCAACCCAAACAACCGGTTCGCGCAGGCGAACTGAGCCTCAATCATACGGTCAAGTTGCAGGTAGGGCTTTAGAACAGCCTCATCCAGATCATGCTCGGCCTTGCGCCGCTGCTCTGCATAGTAGCGCCAGTCCCACGGCTCCAGATCGCCATTGATGCCATCCGCATGCATCATCTGGGTCAGGATCATCGCGTCTTTGTCGGCCTGTGCTTTGGCCGGGGCCCATACGTCCATCAACAGGCCGCGCACGGCATCAGGCGTCTTGGCCATCTCGGTTTCCAGCTTGAAATCCGCAAAGCTGTCATAGCCCAGCAAACCCGCACGTTCTTTGCGCAATTTAAGGATTTCCGCGGCAATCGCGCGGTTGTCGGTGTCACCGCCATTGGCCCCACGAGCAACCCAGGCGGCAAAAGCCTTTTTGCGCAGATCGCGCCGTTGCGAGAATTGCAGGAACGGCACAATGATAGATCTCGACAGGGTTACAACCGGCCCGTCTTGCCCTTTTTCTGCACCTGCTGTACGCGCCGCAGCCACGGCAAAATCAGGCAGCCCCTCAAGGTCTTCTTCGGCCAAGGGCATGAACCAGCTGCGCTCATCGGCCAAAAGGTTTTGCGTGAACTCGGTGCCCAAAACTGCCAACCGCGATTTGATCTCTTTCATGCGAGTATCAGCATCGCCCTCAAGCGCCGCGCCGGCCCGCACGAAATTGCGGTGCGTCAGCATCAAAACCCGCTGCTGCTCGTCACTCAGATCCAGCGAGTCGCGCTGATCCCAGACCGCCTGAATGCGCGCGAAAAGCTGTTTGTTGCCATAGATCGCAGAGCCATGTGCCGCCAGCTTCGGAGACATCTCGCGCATGATTTCTTCGCGTGCATCGTTACTGTCAGCGCCCGCAACCGTGTAAAACGCGCCCGCGACCCGATCCAGAGTTTTACCGGTGCGCATCAACCCTTCGATCGTATTTGCGAAAGTAGGTGCCTCTGAATTCGTGGCCACGGCCTCAACTTCGGCCAGATCCTCGGCCAAAGCCGCCTCAAAAGCGGGGGCGAAATCCGCGTCCTTAATCAGGTCGAACGGGGCGATTTCAAAAGCCGTAGTCCACGGGGCAAGCAACGGGTTGGTCATGGGCAGATCTCCTTTGAGATCAACCTATGTCCTTCACCGTGATGCGCAATGGGCAAACACTATTTCGTGCCACAACAGGGGCAGTCAGACCGGCGTTTCAACCCGATTTTGCGGGTTTCACCATAAAGCCCGTCATAGATCAGCATCTCGCCACGCAGCACAGCGCCCGCGCGTACAATGATCTTGACCGCCTCCATGGCCATGATCGAGCCGATCACACCGGGCAAAGGCCCAATAACGCCCGCTTCGGCGCAGCTTGGCGACAGACCGGGGGCTGGCGCTTCGGGGAAGATACACTGGTAACAGGGCGCGTCATGGGCGGGATCGAACACGCTGACTTGCCCCTCCCACTGGGTCAACGCGCCAGAGATCAGCGGTTTCCCCTGCGCAACACACGCGGCATTCACCAGATAACGGGTTTCAAAATTATCGGTGCCATCCAGCACGATATCATAGTCAGCGATCAGCGTCTGCGCGTCCTGCTCGCTCAAACGCCGAAGGTAAGGGCGGACCTCGACGAACGGGTTTTGGGCGCGCATTGCGGCGGCGGCGGAATGCACCTTGGGCATCCCGATGCCGGCATCCTGATGGATCACCTGACGTTGCAGATTCGAATTGTCGACCTCGTCGTCATCCACCACACCAATGGTGCCCACCCCTGCAGCGGCCAAATATAGCAACGCCGGAGACCCCAGCCCCCCCGCACCGATCACAAGGACTTTCGCCTGTTTCAGTTTTTTCTGACCCGGCCCACCGATCTCGCGCATCACAATGTGGCGGGCGTATCGATTAAGCTCTGTTTCCGAAAAACTGCCGGTTTTCGCAGGGGCGTCTTGGGTGTCTTCCGACTGCGCATCCGCGCGGGCACGCAGCCAGTTCAAAGCTTTGCGATAGCCAAAAACCAGCAAAACGATCACGCCCAGAATAAGCCATGGGGCAATCGAGCCACCGGTCGCCTCTCGCAAAGGATGCCCGTCGGGAAAGACCAGCTGCATCATGACAACAGCCAGATACAACACGCCCAACATGGTCCAGCGCACAGAGGTTGGCGTTTTCATGACTGCGCCAATCCCCCAAATCGCAGCCGCTGCCGCCAGAACCGCTCCCATCTCAGGACACGCCTGTCGAGCCGAACCCGCCAGACCCGCGCGCGGTGTCAGACAGTTCGGTGACTTCGGTGCAGGCGACCTGCAACACATCCGCGACCACAGCCTGCGCGATGCGGTCACCATGGGCCAATGTCACGGCCTCAGCACCATAGTTGAACAGGCCAACGATGACCTCGCCGCGATAATCGCTGTCGATTGTGCCTGGTGCATTTGGGATCATAAGACGCCGTTTCAGCGCCATGCCCGAGCGGGCGCGGATCTGCATTTCTGTGCCCTGAGGCAGCTCTACGCAGAAGCCGATTGGCACCATCACGAGCGAGCCGGGTTCAACGCTCACATCACCCTCCGGCAGGCAGGCCCGCAGATCCATCGCCGCAGCCCCCGCCGTGGCATAGCTGGGCAGTGGCAGGTCGGGATTCGTCTCAGTGCGTTTGAATTTAACGGTTTTCGTCATTGATCAGTCCGCAAGCGTTTGAGCGATGCGGTCCGCAAGTGCACTGGCGACCGCGTCTTTGCCCATGCGCGGCCAGCTTTCCGCGCCCTCTTGGGAAATGACGGTCACCGCATTTTCGGTGCCGCCCATGATGCCGGTTTCCGGGCTGACATCATTGGCCACGATCCAGTCACAGCCTTTGCGCGCACGTTTTGCCGTGGCATGGGCGATCACGTCATCGGTTTCGGCTGCAAAGCCAACGACCAGATCGGGTCGCCCCTCTGTCATCTGGGAAATGGTTGCCAGAATGTCTGGGTTTTCCGCAAAACTTAGCGACGGGAGGCCGCCCGCCTCTTTCTTGATCTTGCTGTCACGGGCGCCCTCGACACGCCAATCCGCGACCGCGGCCGCAAAAACCGCTGCATCCACAGGCAGAACGCCCTGAACCGCTTCGAGCATCTGGCTCGCGGTTTCAACCTCGACCACGCGCGCGTGGGTTGGTCGGGCGGCTTCCGCGGGACCGGTGACAAAAATCACCTCTGCGCCCAGCGCCGAAAGCGCCTGAGCGATTGCCGTTCCCTGCGCGCCGGAACTGCGGTTCGCGATATAGCGCACAGGATCAATCGGCTCATGTGTCGGCCCCGAGGTCACCAGAATGCGGCGACCGGTCAGCGGACCCTCTTCGAATTCGGCTTCGATGGCCGAGACGATTTCGAGCGGTTCCGCCATCCGGCCTGGGCCGAATTCACCACAGGCCATCGCGCCCTCGTTGGGGCCCACAAAACGAATTCCGTCCGACTGCAAGGTCGCGATATTGCGTTGCGTCGCGGGGTGATCCCACATGCGCACATTCATGGCTGGCGCGACAAGAACCTGCGTGTCTGTCGCCAGCAACAGCGTGGATGCCAGATCATCAGCAATGCCCTGCGCCATCTTGGCCATCAGGTTGGCCGTCGCGGGCGCAACAACGATCAGATCGGCAGATCGCGACAGCTCGATATGGCCCATTTCGGCCTCATCTGTCAGATCAAACAGATCCTGATAGACCTTTTCCTCGGCCAGAGCAGAGACGGAAAGCGGCGTCACAAACTCGCGCGCCGCGCCGGTCATCACAGGAGTGACCCAGGCCCCGGCCTTGCGCAGCTGGCGGATAAGTTCCAGCGACTTATAGGCGGCAATACCACCTGAAATAATAAGAAGAATGCGTTTATCGTCCAGCATTTGCCCACTCCGAGCTTGGGTGTGGGCAGACACTATGCACTTGGGCACAAGGTTACAAGATCACGCAATCAGCGCACGGACTTCCGCGCCGTGGCGTTCCAGTTTCGCGCGCATCTTGGCGAGGGCTGCAACCTCAAGCTGGCGCACCCGTTCTTTCGAAATGCCAAGTTCTGCGCCGATCACTTCCAGCGTGCGACCCTTTTCCGACAGGCGGCGCTGGCGCACGATCAGTTTCTCGCGGTCATTCAGCCCATCCATGGCCTCTTCCAGCCAGGTTTTCAGAACCTCAGAGTCGCGGGCTTCGTCAACCTGTTCAGAGCCCTGCATGGTTTCATCTTCGAGCACATCGATCCATTCGCGCCCGTCCTCATCGCCGCCCTGTTGCGCGTTCAACGAGAAGTCTCCGCCAGACAAACGGCCCTGCATCATTTCCACGTCACGCACAGACACGCCAATTTCCGTGGCAATTTTTTCCGTGACTTGATGGGAGTCCAGAGTTTCACCGCTTTCGCGCATGATCTGGGCTTCGACCCGCTTGAGGTTGAAGAACAGCGACTTTTGCGAAGATGTCGATCCGGTCCGCACCATCGACCAATTCCGCATCACGTAATCCTGTATCGACGCTTTGATCCACCAAACCGCGTAGGTGGAAAACCGCACACCCCGATCCGGGTCAAATTTTTCTGCAGCTTTCATGAGGCCCAAACCGGCCTCTTGGATCAGGTCAGTCATCGGCGCGCCGTACCGGCGGAATTTGGACGCC
>NZ_CAXREH010000080.1:0-5180 GCF_964229375.1 Cognatishimia sp. | reverse complement strand
ACAGGCGCACTTTCGCTTACTTTGATGGCGACGACAGCGATGGCTGGCGGCGTCGAACGCTCAAACCAATCGGTGGCTGCGTTGTTTGCGGACGGTAACCAGATCACGTTTTCATTGGGTCGGGTTCAACCGAATGTAACTGGTAACCTTCTTGCCAATGGATCCGTCAGTGGTGACATGGGTGGCGACTACACTCAGGGTGGCTTTTCCGCAAAGATGGACATCGGCGAAAAGTTGAGCTTCGCGCTAATTCAAGATCAACCCTATGGTGCAAGCGTGGATTACACGGGTGCAACATTTGTCGCAGCTCCTCCTGCGCCAAGTAGTGCGCTGAACTATCCCTTTGTTGGCACGACCGCTACGATCACATCTAAATCCACGACTGGTATTCTGCGCTACTCGATGGATAACGGCGTCAGCGTATACGGCGGTATTAGACGAACCTCGATCAGCGCTGCAGCGGCAATCACACCAGTAATGTATGTGCTAGACAGCGCAGAAGGCAGCGGCGGCGGCTACCTTGCCGGGGTTGCGTATGAAATGCCGGAAATTGCGCTTCGGGTGTCGTTAACGTATAACTCTTCGATCGATATGACCATGGCGACCGTGGAAAACGGCGGCACAAACAGCTCTACACAGATTTCCACACCAAAATCCTGGCATCTCGAGGCCCAAAGCGGCATCGCAGAAAACACCTTGCTCTTTGGTAGCGTGCGCTGGGTAAACTGGTCAGCCTTTTCCTTCTCTCCAACCAACTATCCAGCGAACCCGCTTTTGTCGTATTCCGACGATTCCTACACTTACACTCTTGGGGTGGGTCGGCGTCTGAATGAGAACTGGTCCGCGTCGGTGTCTGCCCGTCACGAATCCGCAAAAGGCGGGCTGGGCACGAACCTGTCGCCGACAGATGGCTCCACGGGTGTCACCCTTGGTGCACGGTACGAACAGGACGGGTTCTCGATTTCGGGTGGTCTGAACTACACGTGGCTTGGCGACACAACCACTGACACGATTGGCGCGACTTTTGCGAACAACTACGTAGTCGGCGCTGGCCTAAGTGTTGGGTACAACTTCTAAGCCCTGCATAACGATCTTCGCGAAAACCCCGCCAGACCGGCGGGGTTTTTCATTTCTGTATTTGACGCCCTGCCCCTGCGCAGCTACGAGAATCCAAACAGCAATTCAGGCCGGGTCATGATCTATAAATCCGCTTCCGACTGGCGCGCGGCGCGCCACAAACGTGTTACGCTTTTCGCCATGTCCGGGCTGGGCAAGACCTATGTGTCTAACCTGTTGCGCGCCACGGGGGACTGGTTCCACTATTCCGTCGATTACCGCATTGGCACGCGCTACATGGGCGAAGCGATTGTCGATCACGCCAAATCCGAGGCCATGACCGTGCCGTATCTGCGCGAGCTGTTGCTGAGCGACAGTATCTACATCGGCAACAATATCACCTTCGAAAATCTGGCCCCCCTGTCGGCCTATCTGGGCAAACCGGGAGATCCGGCGAAAGGTGGCGTGCCGTTTGATGAGTACATGCGCCGCCAAGAGCTGCACCGCGCGTCCGAAATCGCGGCAACACTGGACACCGCGCATTTTATCAAACGCGCCCAGGATCTTTATGGCTATGGCAATTTCATCTGCGATACCTCTGGTTCCATTTGCGAGGTGGTCGATCCTGAAAACCCGGAAGATCCGGTGCTGAAAACCCTGTCTGAAGATACGCTCTTGGTCTGGATCAAGGGCTCCAACGCCCATACAGAAGAGCTGATCCGCCGCTTTGATCGCGCGCCTAAGCCAATGTATTATCAGCCAAACTTCCTCAGAAACGCCTGGTCCGAATATCTGACCGAGCAAGATTGTCGCGAAGATGACGTTGATCCAGACGCCTTTGTACGCTGGACATATGCCCGTGCCTTGGCCGCGCGCCAGCCACGCTATCAGGCCATGTCGAACTGGGGTATCACGCTGGAGGGCAACGACGTCGCCAAAGTCAAATCTGCGTCAGACTTTGAAACTCTTATCGAAGCCGCTCTTGAGGGTGCCTAGCGTCTGCACTAGTTAAAGAAATCCGCAATACAGGAATTTTGTCCAATGCCTATCAAACTGCCATCCCACCTGCCTGCCTTTGACGTGCTTTCGCGCGAAGGCGTGATGGTGATGTCGGAACGGCAAGCCGCACGGCAGGACATCAGACCACTGCGCATCGGACTGTTGAACCTGATGCCCAAAAAGATCCAGACGGAGAACCAGTTCGCGCGCCTTATCGGGGCGACGCCCTTGCAGATCGAATTCTCGCTGATCCGCATGAGCGAACATCAGACAAAGAACACCGCCGCAGCGCATATGGAAGAGTTCTATCGACCCTTCTCCGAGGTCAAAGCGACCGGCGAAAAGTTTGATGGGCTGATCATCACCGGTGCGCCGATCGAGCACTTGTCTTTTGAGGACGTCACCTATTGGGACGAGCTCTGCGAGGTCTTTGACTGGACGCAGACCCATGTGCATTCAACGCTTGGCGTCTGTTGGGGCGGCATGGCTATGATTAACTATTTCCATGGTGTCAAGAAACACATCCTGAGAGAAAAGTCCTTTGGCTGTTTCCGTCAAAAGAACCTTGCACCCTCAAGCCATTATTTACGTGGTTTTTCAGATGATTGCGTCATTCCGGTCAGCCGCTGGACCGAGATGAAGCAAGATGAGATCGACGCGGTCGAGGGACTTGAAACACTGCTTGGCAGCGATGAGTCCGGCCCCTGTCTGGTCGAGGATAAAGCAAAGCGTGGCCTCTATATCTTCAATCATTTTGAATATGACTCGGGCACCCTGAAGCAGGAATACGACCGCGACGTCGAAGCCGGCACGCCGATCAACGTGCCGATGAACTATTACCCTGACGATGATCCAAGCCAAGAGCCGACCAACCGCTGGCGCAGCCACGCGCATTTGCTTTATGGCAACTGGGTGTCCGAACTCTACGAGACCACCCCGTTCGACATCAGCAAAATCGGAGAAAAGACCACAGACCTAAGGGGATAGAATGCGCATACTGTTGATTTTCGCACTACTGATTGCGGCATTTGTGGCCGTGACACTGTGGCGCGCCGCGCGAAATGAAGCGGCCTCAGAGCTTCATGCGCCCCCTCTTGGTCAGATCGTCGAAGTAGACGGGCATCAGATCCACGCATTGGTCAAGGGTACGGGGCCCGATCTGGTGTTGATCCACGGCTCTTCGGGCAATCTGCGCGATTTTACTTTTTCCTTGGTGGATCAACTCAGCGATCGGTATCGCGTGATCGTCTTTGATCGCCCGGGGCTCGGCTATTCCGATCCGGTCAATCCAAAGGGCGCATCGATCTTTGAGCAGGCCGCAGTTCTGCAAAAAGCCGCCGCACAGCTTGGAGCCGAAAAACCAATCGTTCTGGGCCAAAGCTATGGCGGCTCTGTGGCGCTGGCCTGGGCTGTGGATCATCCCGACGCGCTGTCCGCACTTGTTACCCTCGCAGCGCCGGGCAAGCCTTGGGACTCTGCCTTGCCCCGCCTTTATGTGTTGAACTCGCATCCTCTGTGGGGGCGTCTGTTGCCGCCCGTCATTTCGGCATGGATTTCACCGCAACGCGTCGCCCGCGAAGTTGAGGCTGTCTTCACACCGCAAGCCGCCCCAGAAGGATATGCCGAGCACTTTGGAACCGGATTAACTTTGCGTCGCAAGTCCTTGCGTGCAAATGCACTTCAACGTGCGCATCTTTTGTCAGAGATCGACATTCTCAGCCCGCGTCTGGCCGAGATTTCTGTGCCCATGCAAATTCTGCATGGCGATGTGGACACCACGGTCAGCTTGGATATCCATGCCCGTCCAATGGCGACAGAGATCTCGACAGCAGAACTCTCGATCTTACCGGGCATCGGACATATGCCGCACCACGTCGCCCAGAGCGACGTTCTTGCGGCAATCGACAGGGCCGCGACACGCGCCGCATTGCGCTAGGCGCTTGGGATCGCCATATTAGAAAAAATGGAGAGATTTCATGCAGCTGCCCTTTGACGGCGCGATCAGCGACTATCATCAAAATCTCGCACCACAAGAGGTGCGCGACGCGATCAGATCGGCCAGCAAATCCTCTGTGCTGGATCCAAGCTATCCGCATGACAGCCGCATGGCACGCAAAGCCTATGAGGCCGAGTATGACGCCCTACAGATCGAGCTGGTCAAATTGCAAGCCTGGGCCAAGGAAAGCGGCGCGCGTCTTGCCATCGTTTTTGAGGGGCGCGACGCAGCGGGCAAAGGCGGTACCATCAAGCGGTTCCGCGAGAACCTGAACGCGCGTGGCGCGCGGGTCGTTGCTCTGTCAAAGCCCACTGAACGCGAACAGGGTCAATGGTACTTTCAACGCTATATCAAACACTTACCTACCGCGGGCGAGATCGTCTTCTTTGATCGCAGCTGGTACAATCGAGGTGTTGTGGAAAAGGTCTTTGGCTTTTGTGACGATGCACAGCGCGCCCAGTTCTTCAGCCAAGTCCAGGGGTTTGAAAAAATGCTCGTGGATGAGGGCATCCTGCTGGTGAAATTCTGGCTGAATGTCGGACGCGCCGAACAATTGCGCCGTTTTCTGTCTCGCGAAAGCGATCCGCTCAAGCAATGGAAACTAAGCTGGATTGATGTCGAAGGCCTGAAAAAATGGGACGACTACACAACCGCCATTGGCGAGACGCTGACCGCATCTGACAGCGCTGCAGCCCCGTGGACCGTGATACGTTCTGATGACAAACGCCGGGCCCGTCTGGCCGCGATCCGGCACGTTCTGGGACGTATCGACTATGATCGTAAAGACGCTACCGCCATCGGGCCTCAGGATACAAACATCTGCGGAGGCATAGACATCTGGAATGCCTAAACGCGGCTATCACCACGGCAACCTGCGCCAAGCGCTGGTCGAGGCTGCCCTCAAGCTTGTCGAGGCCAAAGGCCCGACGGGTTTTACCTTGTCAGAGGCGGCAAAAACCGCGGGCGTCACCCCGGCTGCGGTCTATCGCCACTTTGAAGGGCGCGAGGATCTGATCGCCGAAGCCGCCCGCCAAGGCTATGAAATCTTTGCAGATCTCATGCAATTTGCCTACGACAAAGGCCAGCCTTCGGCCCTCGCCTCCTTTGAGGCAACAGGCCGCGCCTATCT
>NZ_CAXREH010000079.1:0-6289 GCF_964229375.1 Cognatishimia sp. | reverse complement strand
CAGATTGGTTTGACATGCACGATTTTCTTTTGGTTTTTTCGGTTCTATTGGCTGTAATTGATGCGTTTGGTCTCGCTCAAAGAGTAGAGACAGCAATAGATAATTTCAGAGAACGCTATCTCGAAACTCTAAGCACCGCACAAAAAAAGGTTGTTACGTGGCTCGGTGACGTCGTCAAATTCGTCTGGAAAGCCGCGTTACTACTCGCCTTATTAATTTTTCTGGCGGCGGGTATTCACGGCGAAGAGACCGCAAAATACATGCTCGCGACAGCGTTTCAGTTTGAGGATCCGAATTCCCCATTCGAAGGCATTCTACCCGCGGCATTTAGGATTGTGCTATGGGTCACAATTTTGCCGGTAGTATTGGGGTTGATAACCGTGTTGCTGACTGTACCGCTTTGGATCGTGTTATACGTTTTCGGCTGGATCATGAGATTATTGGACTATCCACCGCGCGGTTCATTTGCCAGTCTGTGCCTAATCGCGAGCCTGCAAGATGTGTTTGTTCGCATTTGGGCTTACATCGGCTTTTCTTAGCCGAAAACTCAATCAGTAACGTGTTTCCTGTTCTTGCTGTCCAAACAAGACCAAAAACATCCCCTCCGCAAAAGAAAAAACCCGGCCTCAACTGGGCCGGGTCTTTATTTACTTAGACCGGATCTCAATCCGAGATCAGTGCAGCTTCGCGTCCACTTCGGCAATCGCCGCATCGATCAGCTTGTTGCCGTCGGCTGCGGTCATGCCTTTTGCGATCACCACATTCGCAGCGGAAACTGCAACGGTGACGGCTTGGTCACGGACCTCTTTGATCGCAGAGGCTTCGGCAGAGGCGATTTGATCCTCTGCGGCCGCCAGACGACGCGCAATGGATGCCTGCAGATCGACTTTCGCCTGTTCTGCTGCGGCAATCGCTTCGTCTTTGGCCTGAGCCACGATGCGGTCTGCTTGATCCTGAACTTCTTTTTGCTTGCGCTCATAAGAGGCCAGGATGGTCTGTGCTTCTTCGCGCAGAGCACGGGCTTCGTCCAACTCAGACTGAATGCCCTCGGCGCGTTTATCCAGCATACCGCCCAGCATGGAAGGTACTTTGAAGTAAAACAGCACGAGGATGAACAGGATGAACGCCATCGATACGATGAAGTCCGTGTTCGTCAGCGAGAAGAACGGGCCAGAGGCTGCAAAAGCCGGGCTCGCGGCGGTCAGGGCGAAAAGAGTAGCCAGTTTACGCATGTCTCTTAGCCTTTCATCCGCTCGGTTACAGCCGCTTCGACAGCTTTGGCATCCGCCTTGCCGCCCAGTGCTGCAACGATTTCGTTCGCCGTATCGGTCGCAACCGCTTGGATGCTCTCGACCGCGCCGGCCCGGATGTCAGCAATTGCCTTTTCCGACTCGGCGGCTTTGGCCGCGATTTCCGCATCCGCTTTCGCGGTGGCCGCGTCCAGATCGGCCTGAATCTCTGCTTTGGTTTCCGCAACGATGCGCTGTGCTTCGGCACGTGCATCCAGAAGCGCCTTGTTATAGGCCTCTTCCGCTTCCACCGCTTGCGCCTTCAGCTCTTCAGCTTTGGCGATGTCGTTGGTGATCGTCCCCTGACGCTCGGCCAGAACCGCAGCAATGCGCGGCAGCGCGATGCGCGACAGGACGAAATAGATCACGACGAGCGTGACCAATAGCCAGAAAATCTGGTTGCCCCAGTTTGAAAAGTCCAGCTGTGGCATGCCGGGAGCTGATGCTGCCTCGGCGGCGTGTGTATCAGTCGCCATAACGTCCTCCTGGGAACTTCCGTTTAATTACGGGCGGCGCATTATAGCGCGCCAGCCCGTACGTAAGGATCAGTTCCGCTGGATTAGACGGCGAACATCAGAAGCAGAGCGACCAGGAACGAGAAGATGCCCAGTGCTTCTGCGAACGCGATACCGATGAACAGTGTCGCGGTTTGGGATGCTGCTGCGGATGGGTTGCGCAGAGCGCCTGCCAGGTAGTTGCCAGCAACGTTACCAACACCGATTGCGGCTGCGCCGGAACCGATAGCTGCGAGACCTGCGCCGATGTGTGCGAGTTGACCTTCCATGATGAGTTCTCCTTACGTTGGAAGTTAGTCTGAATAGGGTGAATTTCGGGATGACTTGTGTAGGCCGGGCACCTGCCCGGCACGTACCTTAGTGCGATGGATGCAGAGCGTCCTTCAGGTAAACACAGGTCAGAATGGTGAAGACGTAGGCTTGGATGAAGGCCACGAGAACCTCCAGACCGTACATCGCGGTGATCGCCACAACCGAAACCGGAGAGACAACTGCGATGGCCGCAAAGCCTGCGAAAACTTTGATAACCGCGTGGCCCGCCATGACGTTACCCGCAAGACGGATAGAGTGGCTGACTGGGCGTACAAAGTAAGAGATCAGTTCGATGACCGCCAGGATCGGGCGCAGCGGCAGAGGCGCGCTGGAGACCCAGAAGAGACCCAGGAACCCAAGACCGTTCTTGACGAAACCGACGATGGTTACGGTCAAGAAGACAAGCAGCGCCAGAACCACAGTCACCGCAAAGTGGGACGTCGTGGTAAAGGACATTGGGATCAGGCCAAGGAAGTTGGCGAAGACGATGAACATGAACAGTGTCATGATGTATGGGAAGAATTTGATGGCGTCTTTGCCAGCAACATCTTCGACCATTTTATAGACAAAGCCGTAGGCAAGCTCTGCAACCGACTGGCCGCGGCCCGGTACGATTTTGCGGCTGGAGGTGCCGAAGACCATCATTACGATCACAGCAACAACCGCCAGCGCCAGCCAGAGTGTCACGTTTGTGATAGTAAACATGCCAATGTGATCGCCACCAAACAGAGGCTTCACAATGAACTGATCCATTGGGTGAAAGACCAGACCGCCTTCTTCTGCACCGCTTGCCACGTTACGTTCCTCTTCGTCTCTACTCGGCGTTCTCTTGCGAGTCGGCCTCTTGTTTCGCCTGAATTTCGCGTGCGCTGCGGATCATCACGTTGACCCCGGCGGCGAAACCCAAAAATATGAACAGGATCAGGAAAATCGGCTTCGTGCCAAACAGGCTATCCAGCCCAACCCCAATCCCAAAGCCGATCAACATACCGGCCACAAGTTCGATCACCATCCGCCAGGCCAGCTGCGCCTGAGAATAATGCTCTTCCATATGAGGTTTGGGTGCCTGGGTCTTTTTGACCGCCTCGATCCGCTCTTCGAGATGCTTCAGTTGATCTCTTTCAGTCGGGTCGGGCACGCGCAAATCCAATGGTTGAACCTGAGCGCAGTGCTAAGGCTGCGCGGGATTAGAGTCAAGCGGCAGGGTGACGCAACTGGCCGCCAACTAATCTATTGTTTTTAGATGATTTTATTAACAGCAAGGATTCCTTCTCCTTTGCGCAAAACGCGCGATCCGCCGATTTTCAGGACTTCGCGTTATTTAACGATTTGGTTGAGCTTTTTGCCTCACGCGATCGCTCGACGCTTTCTTCTTGGCCCTGCACCAGATAGAACCGCGAGTATGACAGCCACTCTTGATCACGTATTTGCAGCCCTCGCTGACCCAACGCGCCGCGCCATCCTTGCGATGCTGCTTGAGGACGACATGGCCGTCACCGACGTGGCTGAACCGTTTGAGATGTCACTCGCGGCGATCTCAAAGCATCTGACAATTCTGACCAAGGCGGGGCTTATCAGTCAGGAAAAGCGCGGACGGGTGAAATGGTGCAAACTAGAGCCTAACGCGCTGAAGGACGCGTCCGTCTGGATGCAGGCCTTTGGACAATTCGAACCGGTTAACCTAGACGCCTTTGAGAAGTTTCTGGAACAAGAGCTGACGGACGACGCTCAGGCGTCTTGACGCAACAGCAACAAAAGCGCCCCGCAGGTCATTGCAACGCCCACAGCCACCAAAGGCGCGGGTGCGCCGTTGCCCAGACCGATTTCCCACAGGATCACCCAACTTGGTACCAGATAGGTATAGGCCATGACCTTGGCGCTTGGCAGGTTCAGAGCTGCGAATTGCACCAGCACAAAGGTGGCGGCAGAGGCGAAAACCGACAGGTAAAAAATCGCTATCCAAACGATGGACGGCAAGGCGGCCCAGTCTGTTGCGCGTATTTCTGACCAACCGGCGGGGAAAAGAACCACACAGCCCGCGACCAACACACCGAAGGTAAAGACAACCGCAGGCTCTCCGCGGTTCAGCTTTGGCACCATCGGGGTATAGAGCGCATGCGCGATGCAGCCCCAGAAAAAGATCACCTCGCCCCGACCAACGTTGAATTGCAAAAGCGCCGACAGGTCGGCGCGGAAGATCACCCAAATCGCACCTGTCGCCCCAATCGCAAGCGCCACGGCCATCCGCGGCGTGGTGATTTGGCGCAGCAGCAGATAGCCGAAGGCTGCAGCCATTATCGGCGTCAGCGTGAAGACCGCCGCCGTGCTGACGGGTGGCGCGGTCTTTAGGCCCTCAAACATCAGCACGAAGTAGATCGCGAACAGCCCACCCAAAATCAGATAACGCCAAGGCGCGCGGGCTGCGGATCGCTTGATACCCGTGGTCAGCGCCGCAACGCTGCCAATAACGACAGCCGCAATCAGGAACCGCACCGCATTCAAAGCGGTCGGCTCTACTTCGTTGGCGGCAAGCGATCCCAAAGAGAAAGACCCGCCCACCAGCGCTGAAAACAAAAGCATCGCCAGATGCCCTTGCGACTGTGAAGAGAGCTTTATTGCCACTCTTTTGAACGCTCTTTGAGAAAGCTCAGGAAGGTCTGGACTTTGACCGTGCGATGCAAGTCAACGTGGGTCACCAGCCACATTGGGCCATGCCATTCAGGCAGCGGCTCCATGACTTCGACCACGTCATCGCGGGACTCACCCAGGAACCTTGCCAGAAATCCAATCCCCGCGCCGGCGAACACTGCGTTCTCCAGCGCGCGCGGATCAGAGCCCCGGAACATATGTGTCTCTCGTTTGGAAATACCCATCAACCACTGGTGAAACGGCGCGCGGGTCTTTGCATTATCCACGGCGACGAACCGGTGGTTTTCAAACTCTGCCTCTGACTTTGGCAATCCGAACTTCTCGACATATGAGCGCGACGCATAGAGTCCGACCTCAAGAGAGCCCAATCGCTGCACAACATTGTCTGGCTCCTGTGGCGCAGAGCCTGCGCGAATAGCGACATGGGCTTCGCCATATTCCAAACGAAACACGCGATCATCGGTGAGATAGCGGATCAGAAGATCTGGGTAGAGTTCCTGAAAGTCGACCAATATCGGGCTGAGCAAAGGCGCAATACTGTCCAAAGAGGTCACGACGAGTTCGCCGCTGACATCGCTGCCGCGTCCTTTGATGCGGCCCTCAAGCTGTCCAAACTGATCGTCTGTTGCCTGCCCTACGCGCATCAGGTCTTCGCCCGCCTCTGTAGCGGTATACCCGCGCGCGTGGCGTTGAAACAGTTTGACGCCCAGGCGCCCCTCAAGCGCGTCGATGTGGCGAATGACGGTTGCGTGGTGAACCCCCAAGACATCCGCCGCGGCGCTGACAGTTCCTAATCTCGCAACCTGATAGGCGGTGCGAATCTCGTCCCAATTGTCCATCACTTACCTGTGCAAATACCAACACTCGATGCGCATTACCGCCTATTGAGTTCAAAATTGCAAGGTGCATTTTGTAACGCAGCCATACAAAGGAAAAGACTCATGTCCCATACAGTACTGCATATTGATGCCTCTGCGCGCCATCAGGATTCTGTGTCGCGCCGCCTTTCTTCCGAGATCGTCGCCAAACTTGGCGCCGATACTGTCATCCGCCGCGATCTGGCAGAGCCCCTTCCCCTTTTGGACGAAGGCTGGGTGACCTCGACATTCATCCCTCCCCAAGATCGCACAGATGCCCAAGCCGACGCGCTGTCGGTGTCCGACACATTGGTGGCCGAACTGCAAAAGGCCGACACGGTCGTGATCGGCACCCCTATCTATAACTTCTCGGGCCCTGCCGTTTTGAAAGCTTGGGTGGATCAGGTTGCGCGCGCAGGGGTGACGTTCAGCTATACCGAAAACGGCCCCGAAGGCCTGCTGGCTGACAAGAAAGTCATCGTTGCGGTCGCGTCAGGCGGTGTGGCCATTGGCTCTCCTGCGGATTTCTTGACGCCACATCTGAGGGTCTTTTTTGGCTTTATCGGCCTTCAGGACGTAACTTTCCTGAACGCAGACGACGTCGAGAACTTTGACATCGCGGCCTAAAAACCCCAGAGCCTGCGGCCCGTGCGGCAGGCTCTAGTCC
>NZ_CAXREH010000078.1:0-5639 GCF_964229375.1 Cognatishimia sp. | reverse complement strand
AACACCGCCGCACCAATCATAAAGCCGCCACCGATCCGGTCGATCCAAACCTTGGCATGTCCTTTGACCCGTGCAGCCAACCAACTTGCCGCGAGGCCATAGGCGCTTAGAAACAGGCCATCAAGCGTCAGATAGGTGATCGACAAGATCAGGAACTGCGGCCAGAACGCGGCCTCTGCGGAAATGAACTGCGGAAACAACGCTGCAAAAAACACGACGGCTTTGGGGTTGGCAGCAGAGGTTATAAAGCCCTGCATCCAAAGAGCTTTCAGCGACACGGACGTGCGCGACCCTGCGACACCCGGATCCAATGGTTTGGCCCGCAGGATCATCCGCGCACCAAGCCAGATCAGATAGATCACGCCGACCCATTTGATGGCCGTCAACGCCGTCGCCGAGGCGGCAATCACAACGGCAAGCCCCAGACCAGCGGCCAACATCTGCAGCATGTTTGCGGTCAGATCCCCGCCAGCGGTCGCCAGAGACCTGCGAAATCCATGCGTGCTGCTGTTTGACAGCATCAATAACTGGCTTGGACCCGGCGTACTCATCAAGGCAAGAACGGTCGCTACATAAAGCAACCACGTTTCAATCGTCATAGCGGCCTCCAATCTCAGATTGGGGCCACTTTAACGAGCGCTCGCAAACCAAAGCAAGCGGTGCGGCTAAGAGACCTCTTCGGTTTCGTTAAGCTGACGATGCCAAAGCTGCGCATAACGGCCGTCGCGGGCCAGCAGTTCATCGTGCTTGCCTTGTTCGACCACTTGGCCGGCCTCCAGCACCACAATGCGGTCAGACTCGGCAATCGTCGACAGACGGTGCGCAATCGTAATCACCGTGCGCCCGTGACCCGCATGGGCAAGCGCCTCTTTGATGGATTGCTCGGTATCTGTGTCCAACGCCGAGGTCGCCTCATCCAACAGCAACAGCGGCGGGTCTTTCAGCAAGGTGCGCGCAATGCCCACACGCTGTTTCTCACCACCAGACAGTTTCAGCCCACGCTCGCCGACCATCGTGTCATAGCCTTCGGGCAGATCGGAAATAAAGTCATGAATCTGCGCGGCCTTGGCGGCGGCTTCGACGTCCTCTTGCGTGGCACCATCGCGTCCATAGGCAATGTTATAGCGGATTGTGTCGTTAAACAGCACCGTGTCCTGTGGCACCACACCAATCGCATTGTGCAGGCTTTCTTGCGTCACATCCCGCACATCCTGATCGTCAATGAACAACCCACCCCGCTGCACGTCATAGAACCGGAACAGCAAGCGACCAATCGTCGATTTCCCAGACCCCGAGGCCCCAACAATCGCCACGGTCTGGCCTGCGGGAATATCAATGTTCACGCCCTTCAGGATCACGCGGTCTGCTTCATAACCAAAGACCACGTCGCGCAGCTCGATCCGGCCGCCATCGACCTTTAACTCTTTGGCGTCAGGCTTGTCGCTGATCTCGGAGGGTTGCTCAAGCAGGCCAAACATCTCGCCCATATCCACCAAAGCCTGTCGGATTTCACGATAGACCGTGCCAAGGAAGTTCAGCGGCATAGTGATCTGCACCATATAGGCGTTGACCATCACAAAGTCGCCCACGCTGAGCGTGCCATTCTCGACACCCACAGCGGCCATAATCATCACGATCACCAGGCCCGAGGTGATGATAAACGACTGGCCAATGTTCAGCCCGGCCAAAGAATAGGCGGTCTTCAACGCCGCGCGTTCATAGCCGCGCATCGAGACGTCATAGCGTGCAGCCTCGCGCTGTTCGGCGCCGAAATACTTCACAGTCTCAAAGTTCAGCAGGCTGTCGATCGCCTTTTGGTTGGCGTCCGTGTCCTGATCATTCATCTCTTTGCGCAGCTTCACGCGCCATTCGGTGACTTTGAAGGTAAACCACACATAGCCCGCGATGGTGACCAGAATGACCATCAAATACCGAACATCCAATTGCCACGCCAGAATCCCCATGATCAGCACAAGCTGCAGGATCAGCGGCCCAATCGAAAACAGCAGGAACCGCAACAGGAATTCAACGCCTTTGACCCCACGCTCGACAATCCGGCTAAGACCGCCGGTTTTGCGCGTGATGTGATAGCGCATCGACAGGCGGTGAATGTGGGTAAAGGTCTCAAGCGCAAGCTGACGCAGAGCTCGTTGCCCTACCCGCGCAAAGATCACGTCGCGCAGGTTCTGAAAACTGATCTGCATGACGCGCGCAAAACCATAGGCCACCGTCAGGCCAACCGCGCCCAGCATAAAGACAGACGCGCCATCCTCGGCCAAAGCGTCCACCGCCATACCGTAAAGCTGCGGCACCCCAACGGCCATCAGCTGCGACACCAACAGCGCCAGCATCGACAGCACCACACGCGCTTTGATGTCGTTGCGCCCTTTGGGCCATAAATACGGGATAACCCGTCGGATGATATTCCAACCGGATCGCTGCTCGTGTCGGGCCAGTTCTTCGTCCGTAGACGTGGGCCAGCGCTGGGTACTACCTCGTGCCATGGCTCATAGGTAGTCCTCAGGTCTTTGGAATGCCAGCCCCGTCAGACGTCTATTTTCACACAACCGTGATTTTCAGGATTGCACCGGACGCATGGCTGTCGCTGCCCTGCACACAGGCTTCAAAATGAAAACGCCGCCTTATTGGGCGGCGCTTGGTTTAGTTTTGATCCGGAACGGTAAAGACCTGCCCCGGATAAATCAGATCCGGATTACGAATACGGTCCTTGTTAGCCTCAAACACCTGCACATACAGGCGACCATCGCCGTAGTTTTCCTTGGAAATCGCCCATAGGGTCATGCCGGGCTGAACGGTCACTGCCAGCACCTTTTTGACATCGATCTCTTGTGTTGCCGCGACCAATTTCTCGCTTGGTTCGCGTTTGAACGGCGTTTCTACGCGCGACACAACATCGCCCGCATCAGACACCTGATCCACACGCAGCGTGTAGACCCCGGGCGCCACATCCGGCAGTTTCAGCTCCCACAGACCGGACTGCGCGATCCGCGCCGTCGAGCTAAGTTCATTGTCCAGATAGATCCGTACAAAGTCACCGCTTGGCGAGGTTCCAGCCACCTGCACTTCGCCCAGATCCGAATAGCTGATCGAGTCGATGGCGACTGTGGATAGCACCTCTGGGGCCGCCTCTGGCGCGGTCGGGCTTTGCAGAACCCGCGCGCCATCGCTGTCTGCGATAATCACCACAGGCGCGGCCTCAGCAGCCGGAGCGGCTGGCTTGCTGACCGGCTGTGTGGCAACGGCGACGTCGGCCGACGTGGCCTCTTCGACACTTTCAGTTACGGTGTCTTCAACTGTCGCCACTGCGGTGGCGGCAACATCCCCGACCGTGCTGCTTTCGGTGTTTTCGGCTGTAGTGACGGTCTCTTCGACGACCTCTTCGACAGTCGTTTCCACCGCATCGGCGACATCAGCCACCACCGCTGCACCCTCGGTCTCACCCGTTTCGACAACGGTATCTTCAGTGACCTCTACGTCCGCGACCACAACGTCAGTGGTTTCTTCCGTCGTATCTTCCGTCGCCACGACCTCTGCTTGGGCCACAACCGGTGCATCTGTCACAACGTCATCCGCACCAGAGCTATCCGCCGGGTCCGCCATCGCAAGAACCGTCTCCTCAGCGGGCGTCTCTTCAGAGCTCGTCTCAGCCTCGAGCTCGGCAACAACCGGTGCGCTTGGGGCAATAATCACAGTCGCGTCCGAGAAAACCTCTTCGCCATCAACCGTTTGCATCAAGCTCATCACGCGTGGCTCAAGGCTTGCATCCAGCGCAATAAAGCCAAAGAACTTGCCGTCACGTCCGACTTCAACTTCGCTCAGCACGTCGCCATCCAACAAGATCGCAACCACAGCCCCCGGCTCTGCCGACCCAGCGACCTGCCCCGCGCCATCAGGTGCAATCCGCACCAGATCAAAGCTGGGTTTGATCATCGCAACTGCGGCTGGCTCAGGCGTCGCCTCTTCTACGGGCTCTGGCGTCGCTTCAACGACCACGGGCTCGTCCGGATGCACTTGCGGTTCGACCTGCACGACAGGTTCAACCGGCGCATTCTGCTGCGGCAGCGACGACGGCGCGAACACGCCCGATGTATAGACCGCGCCAGACACGACAACCACGGCAATCCCTGCCAACAAAAGCGTCTGCCCGGACGCGGCTGATCCCATTTTAGACATTCACGGTCTTCCCAGTATTTTTTGCAGTCCCCTCGGTTGAGGGACAGTATCAACAAGGGATACGGTGGTCAAAACAGATTCCATAAATAGAGTTCAAACATGGCAAAACTGTCGATCTGCGTCTTTTGCGGCGCGCGCATGGGGGGGGCCCCGGCTTATGAGACCGCCGCAAAAGAGCTGGGCCGCCTTATTGGCGACAACGATTGGCGGCTGGTTTACGGTGCCGGAGACTTAGGCCTGATGGGCACCGTCGCGCGTGCAGCACAGGCGGCTGGGGCAGAGACCTTTGGCGTGATCCCAGAGCATCTGGAGAATGCCGAAGTCGGAAAAACCGACCTCACGGAATATGTCGTGACCAAAACCATGCACGCGCGCAAAACCCGCATGTATGAGGAAGGCGATGTGGTCGTCGTCTTGCCCGGCGGCGCGGGCTCTTTGGACGAGTTCTTTGAAGTGCTGACATGGCGCCAGCTTGGGCTGCATGACAAACCGATTTATCTGATCAACACGGATGGCTATTGGGATCCGCTGGTCGCGCTTATCGACCATGTGATCTCTCAAGGGTTTGCCAGCGAAAGCCTGCGCGCCCAGATCACGCTGCTTGCCACCCCTGCCGAGGTTGCAGAGAACATAGGCCGCTAACTCTTTCTCTTGCCTAAAATATCCAAAAGGGGCGCAGCCCCAAACAAAAACGCCCTGCCAAAAGGCAGGGCGCTTTTTTCGTCAAAGATCGAAAGATCACATCCGGGATGCGACGTTTTCCCAGTTCACTAGGTTGTCCAGGAAGTTCGTCAGATACGCAGGACGCTTGTTGCGGAAGTCGATGTAATAAGAGTGTTCCCAAACATCGCAACCCAACAGAGCTGTCTGACCAAAGCACAATGGGTTCACACCGTTTTCAGTCTTGGTCACCGCCAAAGAACCGTCCGCGTTTTTCACCAGCCATGCCCAACCAGAGCCGAACTGACCCGCGCCTGCTGCGGAAAACTGGGATTTGAAATCGTCAACCGAACCAAAGTTCTCAACCAGCGCAGCTTCCAGCTCGAAAGGCATTGCGGATTTGCCTGGGCCCATCATTTCCCAGAACTGGTTGTGGTTCCACAGCTGCGAGATGTTGTTGAAGATGCCATTCTGCGCAACCGCAGATTTGTCATATGTGCCGACGATGATCTCTTCGAGAGTCTTACCGTCCCATTCGGTGCCCGCGATGGCCGCGTTGCCGTTGGTGACATAGGCGTTGTGGTGCAGATCGTGGTGGTATTCCAGCGTCTCTGCGGACATACCAAAGTCTGCCAATGCGTCATGTGCGTAAGGAAGATCGGGGAGTTCAAAAGCCATGGCGGCCTCCTAATAATTCATAGCGGTCTCTGTTGGCTAGATGTGAGCTTTTGCCGTCAAAGGTCAAGTACAAAAGCCTCTGAACGCCCCATGCCCCGCGAAACGCT
>NZ_CAXREH010000077.1:0-7244 GCF_964229375.1 Cognatishimia sp. | reverse complement strand
AGCCCGCGTCTTGCGCCGCGCGTGAGACCAGAGTGGCAGGCGGGCAGATCAGCACATCGGTCTGTGTTGTGGTCGCGGAAGCAATGACTTTCAGTTCGGCCAATGCCGCGCTCAAGCCATTCATTTTCCAGTTCCCAGCAGCCAACTTGCGACGCATCTACACACTCCTCATGATCCAATGAGCGTGTTTTGGGCGCTTGACGGTCTAGGGTCAAGCGCTGGCGCGGGCTTCTTTGGAATTAATCAGGGAGGAGGGGCTACATGCCCTCAAATTTAATCGACTCACCGCAGCCACAGGCCTCGGTGACGTTAGGATTGTTGAATTTGAAGCTAGCCTCAAGCAGGGACACTTCATAGTCGATTTGCGTGCCAAACAGGAACATCTGAGCCATCGGCGCGATCATCACACGAGCGCCGTCTTGTTCGACGATCTCGTCCAGCGGATCTGTCTCGTCGACATAATCCATCGTGTATTCCATACCCGCACAGCCGCCTTTCTTAACGCCAATACGCAAGCCCTGATGACCTTCGCGGTCCATCAGTTTCACGATCTGCTTTGCAGCAGCAGAGGTCAGCGTGACCGCTTGTTTGCCTGGAATGCCGAACATGATGTTCTCCTTTGTCCCTTATTTAGGGTGCCCTGGGCAGGAAGCCAAGGGGGGCAAGCTGTAATAGAATAACATGAATTGCGAGGGTCACAAGAATGGCCCAGCCGAAAGACGCAAGAGTTCCGATGATAACATATTCCGAACGCCGCCGGTTGGTGATTTCATCACCATTGCGCGTCGCTTCAAAGCGCAAGACGGACTTCGCGGTCACAAGAAATCCGATGCCTATGGGGTTGCCCGAAAGGACCAGGATATAGATCAGTCCACGTTCCAGAAGGCCGATCATTTGACCACCTCCGGGTAGGGAATCCTTAGAGAACTCAGAGCCATAGGGGGCCATGAGGATCCCAATCGCAAAGCCTCCAGCCCGCGTAACGTAGATCGCGCCGCTTAGGAGAAGGAGTAAATGAGAGACTCAGCCTGGGGCGGCGCTCCAGATGCCTTCTGCCCAGAGTGTTGGGGCTAGGCCTGCAACGGCTGTGAAAGTGATGATGTGAGTGATCTGGTCCGCCAGGTGGCTTGTGATGGTGGTTTTGGTACGTGCCTTGATCGCGTCCGTGGCGATGTGGAGTGCTGCGAGAATGAATGCCGGTGCGGCGATGGACGGTGAAAAGGATCGCAAGAACGAGGACGATAACGCCGTGATAGGCGAGATGGGCGAACTCGTGTTTGTTTTCGGCGGTGCGTTTGGATTGAAACTCGTAGTCGGCAAAGACATGCGCCGCGACGAGAGCGGTTAGGGTTTCAATCATTCTGGTGTTCCTGAAAATGAAGTGCTGAGAATAAATACGGATAACCCGCGCCTTCCACAGATTTTGCGACCGCTTGTCTACTTTTGCCCAGCTTCTTGGCGACTTTTGTAAATTTTGCGCCACTCGAAGTGACAAGCATTTGGTACATTGTTGCGGATTGCGTCGCGGTCCAAGAGGCGGACATATAGTCGGCAAGTGAAAGCATCGAGCAAAACTCGCGGTTGCCCCAAGAGGCTAATTTCATGTCCATTGTCGCGTTTTTGGCCGTTTCCAATGCAGCTCCCGAAAGTTCGAACGCTTTGTCAGTGTATTCGTTGAGGTTTGGGCTCTCGAGGATCGAGGCAGGGCCAGTCCCTACGCCTATGTAAGTATCAAACTCTGGGCCATAACTTCTTAGCCTCGCCCGAAACGCCAAAACACTCCGCAACGCATACCTCGGCTCCCGCAGCACAACCTGCCAACCGTCCCCACGGTGTCGTGTGAACAGCAAACTCCCGCCGTGCCAGGCCTCAAGGTCTTTCGCGACCTTTTGTAGCCGTTCAAAGGCCATCTCGACCTTTTCTGCGCCCAGCGCGGTGGAGTTAACCAGATCTCCGTTCAATACGGTGACGACTTGTGTGTTTTCACTCATTGCGCAACCAAAATAGGTTGCGATACCTGAAATGCAACCTTTTTTGGTTGCCAAAATTGCATCGCAACCTTTTTAGGGTGCATAAAAAAGGCCCCGCGTTTCCGCGAGGCCTCGTTTCAGGAGTTTAGAGCTCTCTTAAGAGCCCATTTTGTCCATGCAGTTTGCATAGTAGGTCACAGTCGCAGGCCAGTCAGAGAAGATGCCTTCGATACCAACCTCTTGCGCCAGCACGTCCAGCAGTTCGAAATACATCGCGTCGCTGTTGGTGACCTCTTTGATGGTCTGGAAATACCAGCCGCCACCGTTTGCCAGAGGGCCAGAGCGTTCCAGCGTCCATGTGATCAGCTTAAGACCTGCGGCCTTGGCTTCTTTGGTGTAGGCGGATGGCACGATCTGGCCATTCTCGACCGCAACCAGCATCCACATTGGTGGTGCGATATAGTTTACGCCCTGCGCATGCAGCTCTGCGAAGTCATATGGGAATGTCGACGCATCGTTCGGGTTGAACCCTTCGATATTGTAAGAGGCGTCCAGGAAAACCGCTTGTTTGCCGAAGTCTGGCTCTGCTTTGATCCAGTAAAGCACGTCGTCAAGGTTGAAGGACTGTGCCCAAACATCAGAGGCCGGGATGCCCGCGGCTTTGTATTCGTCGATCAGCGCTTGTGCGTAGTCTTCTTGGGAATAGCCATCAAACGGCATCTCGACAGACGGGGATTTCAGCTCTGGCGTGAACTTTGCGCCCAGCTCTTTGAACAACGCGATGGATTCCGCGTGGGTCATGATAGTGCCTTCGGTGGCGTATAGGTCGGTGCGCCAGCCTGCTGTGCCGTCCATATATTCGGCAACAGTTGTGCCCATCTTGTTGGCCGCATCCATCTTGGCGTTCAGCGTCTTATACTCGGCCAGAGTGATGTCGGATGTGCGGCACTCGGCAACAGCTGCGTTGCCGTCTTTGGCAGGCGAGAAGCCTGTGGTGCACTTGCTGGCCAGATCGGTGGCGAGGATATTTGTGGTGGTGTGCAGATCGTTTTGCGCGTGACGGCAGACCAGCTTTTTGTCCTTGGTGAAGGTCACGTCGCATTCCAGAATGCCTGCGCCCATGCGCGCGGCTGCGACGTTGGATTCAACGGTGTGCTCGGGGAACATCAGGGGCGCGCCGCGGTGACCGATCGAGAAATCAGATGGTTGAAACTCCATTGACGCGCAGCTTTCCAGCTTTGTTTTCAATGGGCTATCGGCCATTTTGTCGATCAGATAGTAAGGACGCGGACCAAGCTCGACGTCGGCGGCCATCGCGAAAACGGGCAGGGCAGCGCCCGCCGCCAGAATGATTGAACGCAGCATAACATAACTCCATAGTTGTACTGCGCCGGAGTTTTTCGCGTTTGTGTAAAAGCGGCGTGAGGCTTTTAAGACATCTCGTTACAAGATTTGTGGCGTCCAAGCTTCATCTAGGTAACACCTACATGAAGCCCAGTTCCAGACGCGCTTCGTCGCTCATCATGTCCATGCCCCACGGCGGTTCCCACACGAGGTCTACGTCAACTGTGCGGATGCCATTCACGCCCATGATGGCCTCTTGAACCCAGCCCGGCATTTCGCCAGCAACCGGGCAACCGGGGGCTGTCAGCGTCATGACAACTTTGGCGTCATTCTCTTCTGAGAGCTCGATCGTATAGATCAGGCCCAGATCAAAAATGTTGACCGGGATTTCCGGGTCAAACACGCTGCGGCAGGCCTCGACACAGGCATCGTGCAGAGGGTGATCGACGCTGGAGGGCTGGATCAGCGGAACGCCTTCCATTGGATGAGACTCGTCGCTCATGGGATGTCCTTCGTAATTCCTGAGCGTTGATATAGGGAAAGCGGATCGCAGCGTCCAGAGGGCGCGCCAAGATTGCGTCCAATTGGCTGAGATAGCAGGGACGCTGCGATCATATTATGAGGGGTTAGTCGTTGATGTCATGGTCAAAAGTTTTGGTGTTGCCCTTTGGCAATGCAAATGTGCGCCGCAGGATCAACCAAGCCACCAGAGAGACAATCGCATAGATCAGAAGGACCGGGGCAGGCGCCAAAAGACTAAGCGGCCCCAGCATGGCGATGCCAACCACCGCCGCCCCGATTGCGAAGCCCAGGAAGATAAAGCCGGGCGCGAGCATTTCCAGAATGCCCAGAACCAGCGCTGCGGCCAGCCATGCCCACCAGATCGACAGAACTTCGGTCATTTCACAGAGCCTTTCAACAATTTGAACGCATCGCCAAAGGCCTCGAGCGCGGCTGCCGGGACGACGATTGTTTGTTTGCCATCCCCGTTGCCCAGCGCGTTCAGCGCTTCGACCTGTTTCAGCGCCACCTGATATTGCGCCGCTTCGATCCCGTTTTCAGCAATCGCTTTGGCGACAACGCCGGTTGCATAGGCCTCGGCATCGGCCTGAATACGCCGCGCTTTGGCGTTTTGTTCCGAGGCATAGAGTTCCGCATCAGCCTGCAGCTCGACCGCACGTTTCTGACCCTCGGCTTCGGTCACTTGCGCACGACGCGCACGCTCAGCGTTCAGCTGTTGCAGCATGGCCTGTCGTGTGGCTTGGTCGAGGTTCACGTCCAAAATTTCGGCGCGGGTCACTTCGATGCCCCAGTCGTCAACCGCATCCTCGACCGAGGCTTTGATCGTCTCGATCAGATGCGCGCGGTTGGCTTGGACCTCGTCCAGATCCATTTTGCCGATCTGAGCGCGCACAATCCCCGCCACCGTCGTCGTGATCGCCCCGTCAACATCGCGGATGCGATAGACGGTCTTTTCAGGTTCCGTAATGCGATAAAACACCGAGGTGTCCACCTGCACCAACACGTTGTCCTTGGTGATGGCATCCTGTGTGGCCGTCGGAAGTTGCCGCTCTAGAATAGAAATTTTGTGCCGCACGACATCCAGAAACGGCACGATAAAGTTAATACCTGGCCCCATCACGGAATGTAGGCGCCCAAACCGTTCCACCACATGCTTTTCGGATTGAGGGACAATGCGGATCCCTTTGAGAATAACGATAACAACAAAAAGCGCAGCCAGCAGGAAAACCAAATTCTGCGACAGCAACCCAAAAATAACGTCTTCGGCCATTAATACCTCCTATAATTTTACCCAATAGACATCAAAAGTGCGTGCCCATTGTCTGTTTTACAAGAGTCTTAAGCCATCGTAAGGAGGGCACAAAGACAAAAGGTCCAAAGATGACAAAGCGTATTTCGTTTTCCCTGAACGCAACCGACGGCAAAGCGCGGACAGGCGTGATCAGCACGCCGCGCGGTGACATTCGCACGCCTGCTTTTATGCCGGTGGGCACAGCGGCGACGGTAAAGGCCATGATGCCCGAATCCGTGCGCGCGACGGGGGCGGATATTCTTTTGGGAAACACCTATCACTTGATGCTGCGCCCAACGGCGGAGCGCATTGATCGTCTGGGCGGGCTGCACAAGTTCATGAACTGGGAACGCCCGATCCTGACGGATTCCGGTGGGTTTCAGGTGATGAGTCTTGCGGGGCTGCGCAAGCTGACCGAAGAGGGCGTGACCTTTAAAAGCCACATCGACGGATCCAAACACGAGCTGACGCCAGAGCGCTCGATGGAAATTCAGCGCTTGCTGGGCTCTGATATTGTCATGTGCTTTGACGAATGCCCCGCTTTGCCAGCGGATCGCGACCGGATTGTCGAGTCGATGCGCCTGTCGATGCGATGGGCTGAACGCTCGAAGGTGGCATTTGGCGACCGTCCGGGGCATGCGCTGTTTGGCATTCAGCAAGGCGGCCTTGAGGCCGATTTCCGCGAAGAAAGTGCCAAGGCGCTGCAAGATATCGGGTTTGACGGCTATGCCATCGGTGGCTTGGCCGTGGGCGAAGGGCAAGAGGCGATGTTTGGCGTGCTGGACTATGCCCCGGATATGCTGCCTGTCGATAAGCCACGTTATTTGATGGGGGTGGGGAAACCTGACGACATCGTCGGCGCTGTGAAACGCGGTGTAGACATGATGGATTGCGTTTTGCCCAGCCGGTCTGGGCGCACAGGGCAGGTCTTTACCCGCCGCGGCGTTGTGAACATCAAGAACGCGCGCCATGCGGATGATCCGCGGCCATTGGACGAAACCGTAGACTCTCCGGCGCGCAATTATTCCCGCGCGTATTTGCATCACGTCTTCCGCAGCAACGAGATGATCGCAGGCATGCTTCTGACCTGGCACAATCTGCGCTATTTCCAGGACATCATGGATGAAATGCGCCACGCGATTGCCGAAGGGCGTTTTGACGCATGGGAACAAGAGTTTCACGCGATGCGCGCCATGGGCGATATCGAGCCGCTTTAACCGACGTTTAAGCAAAAACGCACGCAACCTTAACTCTGGGTAAAATAGCACTGATCTGCTCTTGTGGTCCCCGACCCATAGGGGCATTCTGACAGAAATCGCGGTGAGCTTGGGTTGAAACCCCATAGGTGCCGCACCACGTTGGTAATCCGTTGAGGAGATGACAAGCGCTGCCGCCAAGCGGGGCCAGGATCATCTTGCCAAAGACAAGGAACGACTATGCAAGAGCCACTCAATTCCTCCTATCCGGTCCTTCCGCTGCGCGACATCGTTGTGTTTCCACATATGATCGTGCCGCTGTTTGTGGGCCGTGATAAATCTGTCCGCGCGCTTGAAGAAGTGATGCAGGACGACAAACAAATTCTTCTGTCCAGCCAGATTGACCCTTCCGATGACGATCCGAACACAGACGGCATCTATCGCACCGGTGTGCTGGCCAATGTTTTGCAGTTGCTGAAACTGCCTGACGGAACCGTCAAAGTGCTGGTCGAAGGCCAGGCGCGTGTCACAATCACAGATTTCATCGAGAACGACGTGTTCTTCGAAGCCTCTGCGGAGTATCTGCACGAGGAAGAAGGCGATCTGGCGACCATCGAGGCCCTGCTGCGCTCGGTTGGTGACGAATTCGAGCGCTATGCCAAAGTTAAGAAAAACATCCCGGAAGAAGCGCTGAGCGCGGTAGCCGAAGCGCATGAACCTGCGCGTCTGGCGGACCTTGTGTCCGGCCATCTGGGTGTCGAGGTCGATCAGAAACAAGATCTTCTGGAAACCCTGTCTGTGTCTGAACGTCTGGAGAAGGTCTTTGGCCTGATGCAGGGCGAAATGTCTGTGTTGCAGGTTGAGAAAAAGATCAAAACCCGCGTCAAATCGCAGATGGAGAAGACCCAGCGCGAATACTAT
>NZ_CAXREH010000076.1:0-16896 GCF_964229375.1 Cognatishimia sp. | reverse complement strand
GTGCCGTTGGGGTCCAGATAGCGAATACGCGCGTTGGTGATCTGAATCTGATCCAAGGTGAAAGCCGCGCTATCTTCGGTCCCCTCATCGGTCGCGGCGGATGCGTCTGCCGCGGACCGACCGGTGAAATCATCCCAGTTGGCCTGCCCCGCTCCATCCTGTTCCAGCAAGATATCCGGCGCGGTCAGCGTGATGTTTTTGATATGGGTTGTACCGCCAATCAGGGCCATCGCATCTACGCCGATCTTGGCACCTTCCGCCTGAAACATCGGACCATTCGAAGACCAGCTCGCGTTAGACAGCGTGACCGGTCCGGTCGAGATCCCCAAGGTCGGGAAAAAGCTCAGTTGCACATCGCCTTCGATGGTCAGATCCCGCCCAAATTGCTCTTTGACCTGATCCGAGGCCAAGCGGGCAATTTGTTCGCCCGGCAGAAAGAAAATCACGGCACCAACCGCAAGAACCAGAACGACGAGGATAGCAAAGAGAATGCGCAGGATACGGAACATCAAACCACCAAAATTTTACGTGCCCACTGGGTAACGGTTGCACAGGTGCGGGGCAAGTCCAGAGGTGCCTGTCCTTTGGTTTCCTCGAAACTTCGCCGATTGGCTGGTTGGGAAGAGGTAATTACGCATTGCGTGTTCCCCAAACGCCATCCTCAGGACGCGTGCAATACGCCCCACAGGTCATATTCGCCTGCTTCATCCACCGTCACGGTCACCAGATCGCCAACAGACAACCCCTCGGTGCCTTCATCGATGAACAGATTGCCGTCGATCTCTGGCGCATCAGCTTTGGTGCGGCAGGTGGCGATGCCGTCATCGTCGATGTCATCAATGATGACTTGCTGCACCGTGCCCACTTTGGCGGCCAGTTTGGCCTCGGAAATCGACTGGGCTTTCTCCATGAAACGCTCCCAACGGTCCTGTTTCACCTCGGGGGCCACGTGATCGGGCAGATCATTAGATCGTGCGCCATCGACATTTTCGTATTGAAAGCAACCCACACGATCCAATTGCGCCTCGTCCATCCAGTCCAGCAGATGTTGGAACTCTGCCTCGGTCTCGCCGGGATACCCCACAATAAAGGTCGAGCGCAGGGTGATGTCGGGGCAATCCGAACGCCACCGCTGGATTTCGTCCAGAGTTTTCGCGGTATGGGCCGGGCGTGCCATTCTTTTCAGCGTGTCGGGATGGGAGTGCTGAAAGGGAATATCCAGATACGGCAGGATCAAGCCCTCTGCCATCAGCGGGATCAGGTCGCGGACGTGCGGATAGGGATACACGTAGTGCAGGCGCACCCAGGCATCAAACTGCCCCAACTCGCGCGCCAGATCGGTGATGTGGCTGCGCACCTCGCGGTCTTTCCATGGATGGCTGGAGTATTTCCGATCCAACCCATAAGCCGAGGTGTCCTGAGAAATCACCAACAGCTCTTTAACGCCGGCTTGGACCAGCTTTTCCGCCTCGCGCAGAACCGCGTGAACCGGACGGCTGGCAAGCTTGCCGCGCATGTCAGGGATAATGCAGAACTTGCACTTGTGGTTACAGCCCTCAGAAATCTTGAGATAGCTGTAATGGCGGGGCGTCAGTTGCACGCTGGAACTTGGCAACAGGTCAATAAACGGATCGGGCGACGGCGGCACTGCGTCGTGTACCGCATCAAGAACCTGCTCGTATTGATGCGGGCCCGTGACTGCAAGAATTCGCGGATGGTGCTCGCGGATATAGTCGGGTTCTGCCCCCAGACATCCCGTCACAATCACCTTACCGTTTTCCGTCAGGGCTTCGCCAATGGCATCCAGACTTTCGGCTTTGGCGCTGTCCAGAAAGCCGCAGGTGTTCACGATAACCGCATCAGCGCCGGAATAATCAGGCGACACGCCATAGCCCTCGGCACGCAAACGGGTCAGAATACGTTCGCTGTCCACAAGGGCTTTGGGACAACCAAGGCTGACCATACCGATGGTCGGCTGACCGGCACGGGTGTCAGAGGTGACCTGCGCATTTGCAAGGTCCGGGCGAAGGCTGGGAGGGTTCTGCGACATGAGGAGGCATGTAGCGGGTTTGGCGCAGTTTGGGAATTGCCAATTGCACCTAATCCAGATCATCCAGATAGGCGGTCACGCAGTCCTGCACCCGCCGAAAGCGATCCCCACCCAGTTTGACCCCACCGTACCAACGTGTGACGACGATCAGATGATCCGTCAGTTCCGCGCGCTCGAGCATCCGTACGATGACCAGTCCAGCACCGCTTTCACCGTCGTCCCCCTTCAGGGGCGTGCCGTCTGACAAGACCGCCGCCCAAGTGTTGTGCGTAGCTTTGGCGAACTTCTTGTTACGCTTCAATGCTTTGAGCGCAGCATCAACGTCACCTCGGTTGGAAACAGGCATCCCGCTGACCGCATATTTGCTGCCACGGTCGGTTACAACATTCAGGATCTGCTTCATCTAAAGACCCGCGACGGTCTCGGTGACAACAGCAATGCGCTGATCATTCGGCGGATGGGTTCCAAGGAAGCGATCACCGGGGTCTGGGATGCGCTCAAAGAACTGTGCACCGCGCAGCGCGTCATAGCCTGATCGCTGGGTCAAAATGGCGCCCAAACGGTCGGCTTCAAGTTCATGATCCTTGGAATACGCACGTGCTCCGACGGTGGACCCAAGGTCGACACCAATATCCACTGCGGACTGACCGCCCCCCAGAACCACCGCAAGTGCCCCACCCAGAAGGGCGCCTGTGACGGCGGTGCTGCGAGTTTGTGCGATATGGCCTGCAATGTGATGCGCCGCCTCATGCCCAAGCACAAAAGCCAACTCATCATCATTCTGGAAATCCGGCAGGATCTGGGTGGTGAAAGCCAGAATCGGACGGCCTGAGCGATCCAGCGTCTGATAGGCATTTGCCCCTTTGCGCGGATCATCATCCAGAATGATCGCAAAATCGCAATTCACCTGCGCCGAAACCCGCGCGCGGCACTCAGATTCGATCACTGGCTCCATTCGGCTGACCACCCGCGCATAACGCGCCTCATCCGTCGCGGTGGGAACGGCTCTGGCCGGTTGCGTTTGCGGCGCGGCCGTGGGTTCAACACATCCGGCCAGCGCAGCCACAGCCGCCATCGCAAGAACGGGAAATTTTAATCGCATCGATACGCCTCGGTTTTCTGTTGCGACTATAGGCGGGGGCAAGCGGCAATTCCAAGTCACTTTCCAATGACCCCTTGCCATGCTCGGGCGTCGCGTTAGGCTGACCCTATGTTTAGTATCGAGCACGAATTTGATAGCACCGTCGTCACCCTTGTCGATGAAAAAGCCTCGCATCTTCAAGAAGATGTGGTGATCAACCTGTTTGAGGATTGTATCACGATCGAACAGTATGACGAACGCAGCGACCGGGTGCAAAAAATCACCCTGTCGATCAGCATGGCCGAAGACCTTGCCGCAGCACTGGATCTGCCGGAAGGCGTTTATAAAATCGCACGCGACTAAAAGAGGGCGACATGGCGACAGGATTTTTTTGGGCGGAAGAGACCTTTTGGCATTCCGGGGGAAACTATGCACTGACCTTGCCGGTCGGTGGGCTGGTACAGCCCTTGGTGGCCGGTGGCCTGCCCGAAGGCCCCGAGACGAAACGCCGGTTTCGTAATTTGCTGGATGTCACGGGCCTGTCAAAAGACCTGGTGATGTCTGGCGCAGATTATGTCACGTGGGACGATCTGCTCCGCGTGCATCCGGAAAGCTATCTGACCGAATTCAAATCCGCCTCAGATGCTGGCGGTGGCGAGCTGGGCTTGCGTACACCTTTTGGCCCCGGCGCCTTTGAAATCGCATCCCGCTCGGCTGGGCTTGCCAAAGCTGCGGTCGCCGCCGTCGCAAAAGGCGAGCTGGACAATGCCTATGCCCTCTGTCGCCCGCCCGGCCACCATTGTTTGCCGGATTGGCCCAATGGGTTCTGCCTGCTGAACAACATCGCAATCGCAATCGAAGCGGCGCAAGCAGAGGGGGATATCCCGCGTGTCGCAGTGCTGGATTGGGACGTGCATCACGGCAATGGCACCGAAGCCGTTTACTATGAACGCAGTGATGTTCTGACGATTTCGCTCCATCAGGAAAAGAACTATCCCTTGGACACCGGCGATGTCGAAGACCGGGGCCGAGGTGAGGGATTAGGGGCCAACATCAATGTCCCACTGCCCCCGGGGATGGGCCATGCAGGGTACCTGCTGGCGATGGAAGAGATCGTCCTGCCAGCCCTGCGCGCGTTTAACCCGGACATGATCGTGGTTGCCTGCGGCTTTGACGCGGCGGCCTTTGACCCGCTGTCCCGTATGATGGCTACGGCCGAGACCTTTGCGGCCATGACCCGTCAGATCATGACATTGGCCGACGAATTCTGCGACGGGCGCGTCGTCTGTGTGCATGAAGGCGGCTATTCCGAGGCCTATGTGCCTTTCTGCGGTCATGCCGTGATGACGGAGCTGGCGCAAAGCGACATCAGCGCGCCTGACCCTATGGAGGCCACCTTACGTGTCCGCCAGCCGAACGCGCGCTTGCAGGACTTTCATGCAGAGCTGATCCGCGAAATGGCGGAAACCTTTAAAAACCCGCCACCCAAAGGTTGAAATCGCGGCAAGAACAATGACATCTGGCGGAGCATTCATTCTGAAAGGCCCGCCATAATGCCTGATCCCAATCCAGCCGCTCTTGAGTTTCTGCTGACGCGCCGGTCGCGGCCACAAAAGACGCTGATCGATCCAGTACCGGATCGCGATGCGCTGACCCCAATCTTGCAGGCCGCGCTGCGCACTCCGGATCACGGCAAACTTGAGCCTTGGCGCCTGATGGTCCTGGACCGCACAGCGCTTGCGGCCCTCGCTCCGTTGGCACGGGAGTGTGGCGCACGCTTGGGCAAGGATCAGGCCGACATCGACAAAGGCGCGCTGCAGTTTGAAACCAGCGGCCTTGCGGTGGTTGTGGTGGAAAGCCCGGTGCTGTCTGAAAAAATCCCTGCTATCGAGCAGACCTATTCAGCCGGTGCCGTGTGTCTGGCGCTTTTGAACGCCGCCCTTGCTGCGGGTTGGGGCGCGAACTGGCTGTCGGGCTGGGCCAGCCCCGACCGCACTGGTGTGGAAACCGGACTTGGGCTGACACCGCATGAGCGCGTTGCGGGGCTGATCCATATCGGCACCGAAAAGGCCACGCCACCCGAGCGCCCTCGCCCAGATATGGAGGGTAAAGTCACATGGCACTCGGCCTGATCTTTTCCAGCTTTTTCAGCGCCTTGGGGCAAATTGGAGACGCGCGTTTTCGCGGCGTCCTGTTTATGGGCCTTGGCCTGACACTGACACTTTTGGTGGCATCATACTTTGGCCTCTTAGCAATCCTGAACACGCTTGGCCTTTATGACCTGGCCGCCTCTGCCTTGGGCGAAGGCGGCTGGGGCGCCACGCTGATCAATGCAACCTCGCTGTTTGCGATCTTGCTGCTGTCGGTGTTTCTGATGGTGCCCGTGGCGTCGGCGTTCACCTCCCTGTTTTTGGACCGCATCGCGGGTGCTGTCGAGGACCGCCACTATCGCTATTTGCCAGACGCCGAGTCCGTGCCCTTTGGCGATGCCCTCAAAGACACGGTGAACTTTTTGGGGATTCTGGTTGCGGCTAACGTTTTGGCGTTGCTGCTTTATCTGGCACTGCCCCCATTCGCCCCACTGATCTTTTGGGGGCTTAACGGGTTTCTACTGGGGCGCGAATATTTTTTTGTTGCCGCCATGCGGCGCATCGGGCGCGCGGGTGCAAAAGAGATGCGGCGAGAGCACTTCGCCACCATATGGGTTGCAGGAACGCTGATGGCGATCCCGCTCTCAGTGCCTTTGGTGAACCTGTTGATCCCGATCCTTGGGGCTGCAACATTCACCCATATTTTTCACAAGCTCGAAGGCACGATTGAACGTTAGCCTTCGACCTTTGTGAGATCGGCCACAGAGCCGCACAGCACGCGGATCCGGTTCAGCAGGTTCAGGCGATTGCGACGCACCACGTCGTTGTCGCTGTTAACCTGCACGGCCTCAAAGAACGCATCAATCGGTGCCCGCAGACCCGCAAGCCCTGCCATAGCAGCGGCGAAATCCTCGCCACGGATGGCCTCGGCAATCGGTGCTTCAAACTTGTCCAGCGCCGTGAACAGATCTTTCTCGGCCGCGTCCTCTGCAAATTTAAGGTCCGCCCCAAAAGAGTATTCGACACCGTCTTTGGCCTCGGCCTGCGACAGAATGTTGTTGGCGCGTTTGAACCCTTGCAGCAGGTTTTCCCCGTCGTCCGTGCCAAGGAACGCCTGAAGCGCCTGCGCGCGGTTCACCAACAAAGCGATGTCGTCATTGCCATCCATCGCAATACAGGCGTCGATCACGTCATGGCGAATGCCCTGATCGCGCAGGAAGACTTTGAGGCGGTCGTGGAAGAAGGAGAGGAGGTCGGTCAGATCCGCGTCATCCCGCAATGGCAAAGATTTCAGTGGCAATGTGAGACCATTGGTCAAAACCAACCGAATAACACCCAAGGCCGCACGGCGCAGAGCGAACGGGTCTTTTGATCCCGTCGGCTTTTCATCAATTGCCCAGAACCCTGTCAGAACATCCAGCTTTTCAGCCAGCGAGACCGCCACCGACACAGGCGCGGTTGGCACGTCATCAGAGGGGCCAAGCGGCGAATAATGCTCGACGGCGGCGGCGGCCACCTCGGCTTCATGGCCCGCAAATTCCGCGTAATAGCGCCCCATCAGGCCCTGCAGTTCGGGGAATTCATACACCATTTCCGAATTCAGGTCGGCCTTCGCCCAACGCGCGGCTTTCTCGGCCAGATCCGCGTCTGCACCGACAATCGGCGCAATCTCGCGGCTGAGGGCCGCGATGCGGTCAATGCGTTCGCCAACAGAGCCAAGCTTGTTGTGGAAGGTCACGTTGTTCAGTTTGGCCAGCCATTCTGCCGCACCGGTTTTCGCGACGCGCACATCGTTTTCCCAGAAGAACTTGGCATCTGACAGACGCGCAAACAGAACCTTTTGGTTGCCCGCAAGGATCGTGGCGCCCTGATCCTTGGTTTCACGGTTTGCCACCGTGATGAATTTTTCAATGCGGCCGGTCTTTGGGTTTTTCACCGAGAAGAACTTCTGATGCTCTTTCATCGAGGTCTGAAGAACCTCGGGCGGCAGCCCCAGGAAATCATCGGCAATATCGCCCATCAGCGTCACAGGCCATTCCACCAGCCCCGCGACCTCGGCCAAAAGACCTTTGTCTTCAACCACTTCCAAGCCCTGCGCGAAGGCCAGATTCTGCGCATCCGCCCAAATCGCCTCAGCGCGTTCGGTGGCGTTCAAAATGACATGGCTACGTTTCAGCTTGGCTTCATAGTCCTCAAAAGAGGTCACAGAAAAGCGCCCCTCGCCCATAAAACGATGCCCTTCGGTGCTGTCGCCAGACGCAATGCCGTCGATGTCCAGCGGCACGACGTTTGTACCTGCCTCATCGGTGATAATGCACAGGATCGAATGCAAGGGACGCACCCAACGCAGCGCACCTGCGCCCCAGCGCATCGACTTGGGCCATGGGAAGTTGCGGATTGTCTCTTCCAGCACCTCGGACACGATCTCTGCCGCCGGGCGGCCGGCTTTCTCGATGGTGGCGAAATAGACCGCACCTTTTGGCGTGTCGCGCTCTTCAAGCTGGTCCATGCTCAGACCTGCGCCGCGCAAAAAGCCTTCGATTGCCTTATCAGGTGCGCCGACTTTCGGACCTTTGCGTTCTTCGCGAACGGTCGGGCTCTCGGCCAGCATCCCCTCCAGCGCAAGGGTCAGGCGCCGCGGGGTCGAAAAGGCTGAAGCATGCGCATAGGTCAAACCCGCGGCCACCAGGCCATCGGTGACACGTTTCTTAAGATCCTCGGCCGCGCGTGTTTGCATACGCGCTGGGATTTCTTCGGAAAACACTTCAATCAGAAGATCGGGCATATCGGTCAGCCTTCGGGTTGTGGCGGACATCCCGCCGGTGCAGGATCGCCGTCAAACACGACTTCTCCGCACTGATTAATCTGGTGCCAGGCAAAGCCCCGGCCATCGGGCATCACAGCGATCACGCGGTCGATGCCATAGTGAATATTTTCGGTGCCCAGAAACGCCAGCGCATCTCCGCTGGACAGGGCCGCGCCAATTTCATCAGCGTCAAAACAGTCAAACCAGCCCGGAGCCACTTTCGGCACCGGCGCGTCGTAGGATTTGTAGGTCTCGGTCAGCAAGGGCTGGCTAAGCGTGGTGGTAAAACACGCCCGATACCGGATCGGAGAGCTGTCAGCGTCGATGGCCTGAAAGTTGTCATACAAGATCGCCTCGGGCTGGTTGTTTGCCAGCAACGTCATCTCGACATCCGTAGACCCGCTCGCATCGACGGGCTCATAAAACGCATAAACCTGAAACACATAGAGCGCCACGCCTGCAACAAGTGCCGTCATAAGAATGAAAACTCCGACGATTTTCCCGTTCACGCGGCTGCTCCACCACCTGCTGAGGTCAAGACAAAGGCATCTGCGCATTGCTTGGCCAAGGCACGCACGCGGCCAATATAGGCCTGACGTTCAGTGACCGAGATCACACCGCGCGCATCCAAAAGGTTGAAGATGTGGCTGGCCTTGATGCATTGGTCATAGGCCGGATGCGCCATGATAATGCGCTTGCCGGTTTTGTGGTCGTCATGCGCCTGACTAAGGATCGCCTCGCACTCGGCCTCGGCTTCTTCAAAGTGGCGCAGCAGAACGTCTGTGTTGGCCACATCAAAGTTCCAACGCGCGTATTCTTCTTCGGTTTGCTTGAACACGTCGCCATAGGACAGCGCAATCGGCGCATCGGGGTCATTGAACGGCATATCCATAACGTGATCCACGCCCAGGACATACATCGCCAGTCGTTCCAAGCCGTACGTCAGCTCGCCGGAAACAGGGTGACAATCATGCCCACCAACCTGCTGGAAATAGGTGAACTGGCTGACTTCCATGCCGTCGCACCAGACTTCCCAGCCAAGACCCCAGGCGCCCAAAGTCGGGCTTTCCCAGTCGTCTTCCACAAACCGAATGTCGTGCAACTCCATGTCGATGCCGATCGCCTCAAGCGAGCCAAGATAAAGCGCCTGAAGGTTCGGTGGGCTTGGTTTGATCAGAACCTGATACTGATAGTAGTGCTGCAACCGGTTCGGGTTCTCGCCATAGCGACCATCCGTCGGGCGACGCGAAGGTTGCACATAGGCCGCAGCCCAAGGTTTGCTGCCCAAAGACCTGAGGGTCGTCGCCGGGTGAAAGGTACCCGCGCCCACTTCCATGTCATAAGGTTGCATGATGGCGCAGCCTTTGGACGCCCAATACGCCTGAAGACGTAAAATGATCTCTTGGAAAGACTTGGGTTTACCGTCTGTCATTGCTCTGCCTTGCCCATATCAAACGCGTCTAGTTCCTATGCGCAACACAAGGGCGGGTCAATTGCACGAAAGGTCAATTTTCGAGTGCATGCCCTTTGAGAAATGGTAAAACTGCGCGGGACAGGAAATTTCCGTAGCCAAAGGGCCATGTTAACAATGCGATTTAAGTTTCTTTCTTTTGTGATTGCCCTGCTGCTCGGCGCGCAATTCGCGATGGCGCAGTCCAATGAAGGTGTCTGGGTACAGATCAAAGCCCGCCCCAGCCTGACCGAAGCCACAGTTGAGGCGCAGGAATTTGCTCAGAGCCTGGAAAATGTGAATGGCTTTGCCCTTGGCGGTGGCTGGTATGCCATTGCGCTTGGCCCGTTTGATCGCGCCACAGCAGATCGCACCCTGCGCGACCTGCGGCGACGCAACCTGATCCCACGTGATTCCTACATCACCTTTTCATCCGCCTTTGAAAGCCAGTTCTGGCCTTTGGGCAACGCGGTGGTCGCGACGACGACACCCACGGTGACTGAGACCACTGAGGACACATCAGAGCCCGAACAGGTTGCGGTTGTCCCCGAAGTGGTCGAGCCCCAAGAGCCCGAATTCCGCGACCCCGGTGAAACCGTGGCCGAGGCGCGCGCGTCGGAAAACCAGCTGAACCGCGAGCAGAAGAAAGATCTGCAACGGTTGCTGCAATGGGCTGGGTTTTACAATTCCGCGATTGACGGGGCCTATGGGCGGGGCACACGCCGCGCCATGGCCGCATGGCAAGAGGACAACGGCTATGAGGCCACGGGCATTATGTCGACGTTGCAGCGTGCCGAAATCCTAACCGCCTATAACGCGATCCTGGACGGCATGGATATGCGTCTGGTCACAGAGTTTGACTCTGGCATCGAAATCCAGATCCCGACCGGCGTCGTAACAAAAAGCAATCCGATCTATCCCTTCGTCACATTCAAGCCCAAAGGTGACATCGATGCGCAGGTGATCCTGATTTCTCAGGACGGCAGCCGGACAACACTGGCAGGCCTTTATGAAATCATGCAGACCCTCACAATCGTGCCTCTGGACGGCCCACGAAAGCTGAACCGGAACGGCTTTATGCTGGAAGGCACTGACGACAATATCGTCTCATATACCGAAGTCGGCCTGCGTGATGGACAGATCAAAGGCTTTACGCTGGTATGGCCGACAGGCGACGAAGAACGCCGCCGCCGCATCCTTGGCGAAATGCAAGCGTCCTTTACCCGCATCGGCGGCACGCTGGCGCCAGATGCTGGGCTAGAGCTGCTTGATGACATCGACTTGCTGTCAGGCCTCGAAGTGCGCCGTCCCAAGTTTTCGCGCACAGGCTTCTTTACCGATGGGTCAGGCACTGTGGTCACAACCACAGAAGCCGTCGGAGAGTGTCAACGCGTGACGGTCAATCAGGACTATGAGGCCGATGTTGTTGGCCAGGAAGACGCCCTCGGCATCGCGGTTCTGCGCCCGAAAGACAGCATCGCGCCGATTTCCGTGGCCACCTTCCGCTCGTCAAGCCTGCCGCGCACGTCGGAAGTTGCTGTTGCGGGGTATTCCTTTGAGGGTCTGCTTGGCGCGCCCACTCTGACCTATGGCACTGTGCAAGACCTGCGCGGGCTTGGTGGCGAGCTGGACCAGACACGTCTGTCTCTGGCCCCGCAGCCTGGCGATGCAGGCGGCCCGGTCTTTGACATCAGCGGCAATGTCGTCGGCATGCTGATGGCCCGCGAAGCGAACGCGCGTCAGTTGCCAAACGATGTCAGCCTCACTGCCGACTCCGAGGCGATCCAAGCGTTGCTGGCGGCCTCTGGCCTGAATGCGGCAAGCGGCGATCAGATCGGTGCGTTGGATCCGGTGGATCTGACAGAATATGCGGGTGAAATGACCGTGCTGGTCAGCTGCTGGTAAGCAAAACCAGTTCCGAAATTAAAAAAGCCCCGAGCCTTTGCGCCGGGGCTTTTTTTGGGGTCAGCCTTCCAGGTCGAGCTGGTCAATCAAGCGACGCAGAACGGCTTTGTCTGCGTCGTCCACCTCGGCTTTGCGCGACTTAAACAGCGTTGCCTGAGACTTCAGCATCAGGCCATCCGACAAGATCTTCAGGTGATTGGCCCGCAAGGTCTCGCCTGTCGAGGTGATGTCCGCCACCGCCTCTGCTGTCAGGTTCTTGATCGTTCCTTCGGTCGCACCTTGGCTGTCGACCAACTGATAATCCGCCACACCCGCATCGCGCAGGAACTCGCGCACAAGCCGGTGGTATTTCGTGGCAATCCGCAAGCGGAACCCATGGGTTTTGCGAAAGGCCGCGGCAACCGCATCCAGATCATCCAGCGTTTCCACATCCACCCAACAGCTTGGCACCGCCAGAATCAGATCTGCACCACCAAAACCAAGAGGCGCCAGCTCTTTGACCTGCTGCTCCCACATTCCCAGCTTTTCACGCACCAGATCCGTGCCCGTCACACCCAGATGAATGCGACCAGCGGCCAATTCACGCGGGATCTCGCCTGCGCTCAGCAGCACCAGTTCGACACCGTCGATTCCGTCAACCCGTCCGGCGTATTCACGATCGGAGCCCGTTCGGGCCAGCGCAATGCCGCGTGCGCCAAACCAGTCAAACGTCTTTTCCATCAACCGGCCTTTTGACGGCACGCCCAATTTAATCGTCATGCCGCGCCCTCCAGTTTCAGAACCACTTCAGGGCGGATGACACCGCCAACAGCCGGAATCTCATTGCCCTGCCCCAAAACCCGCGTCAGCGCATCATAGCGCCCACCAGAGGCGACTGCAGGCAAGTCGCCTTGCGCATCGGAATAGAACCCAAAGACGAAGCCGTCGTAATATTCCATGCTGGTGCGACCATAGCTGGCCTCAAATTCCAACGATTCAACGTCCACGCCGCGATCTGCCAGCGCCCGTATCCGCAACTCCAGCCGGGTGATCGCGCCGCTGATCGCAGGCATGTCCACCGCAATGTCGCGCAGTCGGTTCAAAGCAACTGGCAGGGTCTCTCGCACGTTCAACAGATCATCGATCAGCTCAACCTGACTGGCTGAAATCGGCGCGGCTTCGGCGTCTTCCTTAAAGGCCGCGATGCGGGCCTCTATCTCGCTTTGATCCCGCAGACCGATCATAGCGCCAGCCCCTTCAAAGGGATCGCCCGCCGCAGCCAAACGCGCACGATGGCTGTCGGCTGGCGTCGGTTTGGAAAAGCGCTCTAGCAAGGCACGGAACCGGCGCGGACGCCACAGATGACGCGCCAAAGCGGTTTTGCGCCGCTCTGTTGTATCCAGCCCCGCGACCGCCGCGGCCAACAACCCAATGTCGCCAGTTGCCGCCCGCAGATCCAAATGCGCCACCGCGTCACGCACAAGCGTGAAAACCTCGGCATCCGCCGCCGCAGGGTTTTCGCGATCAAAGACCTCATAGCCGACCTGCGTGTATTCATTGGCACGGCTGGTGTCGTCTTCCTGACGGCGAAACACCTCGCCGGAATAAGTATAGCGCGCAGGTTCGGCCCCATGTGCCATATGCATCTGCACCACGGGCACCGTAAAGTCCGGGCGCAGCATCTGCTCGCCCAGCAGCGCATCAGAGGTCACATAGGCGCGACCGCGAATGTCCTCGCCATAAAGGTCCAGAAGCACCTCGGCAGGTTGCAAAACAGAGGTTTCGGCAACGGTCGCACCCGCCGCCTCAAACCCCGCCCGAAGCGCGGCTGCGCGGGCGCGGATCTGTGCTTTGTCAGCCATGGCTTTACCCTTCCGCCTGAGACGCCAGGATTTCGCGCACCTTTGCCACCAGATCGCCACGAGGCACTTCGAACTGGCTAGGGCGTTCCTTCCACTCTTCCAGTGTCGCGCTTTCGGCAATCTTGGCCCCCAGGATCAAATCCTTGATCTGGATGACCCCATTGGCCTTCTCGTCACCGCCTTCGATAACGGCGATCGGCGAATGCCGTTTGTCTGCATATTTCAACTGGTTGCCGAAGTTCTTGGGATTGCCCAGATAGACTTCCGCGCGAATGCCTGCGTTGCGCAGTTCGGTCACCATGGCCTGATAATCCGCCATCCGGTCGCGGTCCATGACCGTCACAACCACCGGTCCGGTCGTCGTGCCGCCAATCCGCCCTTTTTCGCGCAAAGCCGCCAAGAGGCGATCCACGCCAATCGACACACCGGTTGCCGGCACAGCTTGTCCTGTGAACCGTTTGACCAAATCGTCATAGCGTCCTCCGCCAGACACAGACCCAAACTGCCGCTTGCGTCCTTTTTCGTCAAAGATCTCAAACGTCAGCTCGGCTTCAAACACCGGCCCTGTGTAATACCCAAGGCCACGCACCACGGAAGGATCAATCTCGATCCGGTCCGCGCCATAGCCGCCTGCGGCCAGCAAATCGCCAATCTGTTCCAGCTCGGCAATACCCTCCGCCCCAATCGCAGAGCTGCCCACGGCACCGCGCAGGTTTTCAAAGGTTTTGGCGACATCGCCGGCCTTCGAGGTAAGGAACGCGATGACCGGCTCTGCCTGGTCGTCGCTCAGACCAACACCGTCAATGAAGGCACCAGATGCATCCAGCCGGCCTTTGGTCAGCAACTCGCGCACGCCGTTTTCGCCAACCTTGTCAAACTTGTCGATGGTGCGCAGAACGTTGTCTCGCGCGCCTTCCCCCTCTGGCAGCCCCATGGCTTCCAGAACGCCATTCAGCACCTTGCGGTTATTGACGCGCACCAGATAGTCGCCGCGAGGAATGCCGACGGTTTCCAACGTATCGCTCAGCATCGCGCAGATTTCTGCATCCGCCGCAACACTGGCCGCGCCAACGGTATCCGCATCACATTGATAGAACTGACGATAGCGGCCGGGTCCGGGTTTTTCATTGCGCCAAACCGGTCCCATAGCATAGCGACGATAGGGCGTTGGCAGGTCATTGCGATGCTGCGCATAGACCCGTGCAAGCGGCGCCGTCAGATCATAGCGCAGCGCCATCCAGTCGCCCTGCCCGTCCTCGTCCGCCTCTTGCCAGGCAAAGACGCCCTCGTTTGGGCGATCCACATCCGGAAGGAATTTTCCAAGCGCCTCGACGGTCTCTACAGCCGAGCTCTCCAAGGCCTCAAAGCCATAGCGATGATAAACCCCGGCAATCTGATGCAGCATTTCGGCGCGTTCAGTCACTTCGCTGCCGAAATAGTCGCGGAAACCCTTGGGCGTCTGAGCCTTAGGGCGCGGGGCTTTCTTTACTTTGGCCATCTCTCTGGTCCTTGGTTGAAATAATGCCTGCCCCTTACCAGCCCCCTTTGCGGCAAGCAACCAAAAGCCCTCCTTCTAAAGCCCTGCGGGCTTGCCTGCGGCGCGGATATTTGTGGCAAGAGAAAAAGCCGCGTCTTTCTCTTGCCAAAATTTCCCGGGGTGAGGTGGTGGAATTTGCGAAAATTCTAGTGCCGAGGGGCAGCGCCCCTGCTTGCTCTGACGCGCGCAAAGGCCTAGAGGGACGTATGGAACAGCTCGAAGAAAAAATCGCGCATCTGACACGGACGGTGGATGACCTGTCTGACATCGTGGCGCGTCAGGACACAGAACTTCAACTGCTCAAGCGGCGGGTTCAGATGCTGCTTGAGCGTGAAGCGGATCGGGAAAACCAAGGCGGTGGCGGGATCGTCATCGGGGATGAGCGACCACCGCATTACTAGGCTCAGTAGTCCTCGACCGCCATCACCCCCGGCAGGGATTTGAGTGCGCCCTTGATTTGTGGGTTCACCGGAAATTCGCTGCCAGTGTCGATCTCGACATCGCCGGGCAGGTCCGGATTGAGCAAAGACAGGATCACCGGGCCGCGCGGACCTGACTTGGCCGCCTCGCGTTCGCGCTCAAGGATGCTGGCGACATTGGGCACGGCCTCGACACCCTCGACGAAAATCCGCAGCCCTGCGCTGCCTGCGTCGGCCACCACCGTGTCGATCGGGCCGATGGATTTGGCAAGCAGTTTGAGTTGGTCAGCCTCCATTGTGGCCTCGGCCGTGACCACGACTTTGGATCCAACATCAAGATATTCGCGTGACTTCTCAAGCGTTTCGCTGAAGATGGTTATTTCGTAAGCGCCTGTCGGATCAGAGAGTTGTGCAAAAGCAAAGCGGTTGCCGCGCGCGGATTTGCGTTCCTGACGGCCAGAGACACGGCCTGCTATTTTCGCGATACAGGGGCCTCCGCGGGCTTTTTCGGTCAGCTCATCCAGCGTCAGGATCTGTTTGCGTTTGAGCGCGCCCATATAGTCCTCAAGCGGGTGGCCCGACAGGAAGAACCCGATCGCCTTGGCCTCTTCGTCGAGCTTTTCGGCGGGCAGCCAATCAGCGACTTTTGACAGGCGGGGTTCGGGCAGATCATCGCCGGCCTCGCCAAAGAGGCTGACCTGATTTGACGCCTTTTGTTCGTGGATCGCTGCGGAATATTGCACCAGTTGCTCAAGACTCTCAAAGACTTTGCGGCGGTTGCGGTCGAGCTGATCGAAAGCACCGGAGCGCGCAAGCATCTCGAGCGGGCGTTTGCCAACACGTTTCAAATCCACGCGGCGTGCAAAGTCGAAAAGCGTGGCGAAGGGTTTGTCGACACCGTCCACTTTGCGCCCTTCGGTCACCAGCGTCATGGCTTCGACACCGACGTTTTTCAGCGCGCCGAGTGCATAGACCAAAGCGCCATCGACCACGGTGAACATCGCGTCAGAGCGGTTTACACAAGGCGGCACCCATGGCAGGCCCAGCGCCTTTTTGACTTCCTCGAAATAGACTGCGAGCTTGTCCGTCAGGTGGATATCGCAGTTCATCACGCCGCCCATGAACTCGACCGGGTGGTTGGCCTTGAGCCAGGCGGTGTAATAGCTGACAACCGCATAGGCCGCTGCGTGGGATTTGTTAAAACCGTAGTTGGCGAATTTCTCGAGAAGGTCGAAAACCTCAGAGGCTTTTTTCTTGTCGACGCCGTTTTCGGCAGCGCCTGCCTCGAACTTCGGGCGTTCGGCGTCCATCGCCTCTTTGATCTTTTTACCCATCGCGCGGCGCAGCAGATCGGCGCCGCCAAGGCTGTAGCCCGCCATTACCTGAGCGATCTGCATAACCTGTTCCTGATAGACGATAATGCCCTGAGTTTCCTCAAGAATATGGTCGATCAAAGGGTGTACGGATTCAATTTCACGTAGCCCGTTTTTGACCTCACAATAGGTCGGGATGTTCTCCATCGGGCCCGGCCGATAGAGCGCCACCAGCGCAACGATGTCTTCGATACAGGTGGGTTTCATGCGCTTGAGCGCGTCCATCATGCCGGTGGATTCCACCTGGAACACGGCGACGGTTTTCGCGGCTGCATAGAGCTTGTAGGTGGCCTCGTCATCCAGCGGGATGGCGTTGATCTCGTTTACCGCGCCTTCGGGCGGGT
>NZ_CAXREH010000075.1:0-14949 GCF_964229375.1 Cognatishimia sp. | reverse complement strand
GGACGCAAAATGGGCCACGCAAATCGCGTGACGCCTGCACAATAACGGCTTGATCTGGCGGCGCTTTATGCGCCGCTAGGCCAGAAACCTCTCAGCGACGCCCCCCGCCAGATAGGTGATCCGCCCTCGGGCCATTGTCGCCTCGATCTGACGCGGTTGCGCATCCAAAATCACCAGATCCGCGCGCAGACCGTCTTGCAGCCTGCCTCGATCCGTCAGTCCCAGAATTTGCGCGGGTCCAGCACTGACGAGGTGCCAAGCTTCGGCCAGCGAAACCACGCCCTCGTCCACCAGCCGAAATACAGCCTGCTTCATGGCCGGATAGTGATAGTCACTTGCCAAGGCATCGCAAAGCCCGCCCTCGATCAGCTCTGCTGCGGACAAACGGCCGGAATGCGATCCACCGCGCACGACATTCGGAGACCCGAGGATAACTTGGCCCCCAGCCGCGCGATGGGCTTTTGCCGCGTCGACACTGACCGGAAATTCCCCGATCAGGGTGTTCATGGCCTTGAACGTGGCGACATCCTCGGCGGTTTCCGTATCATGCGCGCCCAATCGCACGCCTCGTTCTGCCAAACGCGCCGCCAGTTTGGGCAGGGCTTCGGCCACGGCATCCGATTGCCCGTGTAGATCTTTCAACAGCTCCAGATGTGCCTCGGGCGAGCGCCCGCTTTTCAACGCCTGCCCCGTCAACCGCGGCGGCTTTTTGCCTTTGGCCAAGGCCGCATGCGGCAGGTGATCGTTGAACACCACGTAGGGCACATCATATCGCGCAACCAAATCCTCAAACTCTGCATATTGCGCCAGTAGATGCGTCTCAAACCGCAGCTGCACCCGGGTGTCTGTCAGCATCTTGCTGTCCCTGTGGGCCGCCAGAAACCGCGCCGCGAAGTCCGTTCCCCGCATACCGCCTTCCCAACTAAAGAACTGAGCCAGAACCGCCGTGCCCACACCGTTTGACGCCAGTTCCGCATCCGTCGAGGCAAGCCCCTGCCCCAGATCTTTCAGCACGCCCCTGCGCGGGGCAAGGTGGCGTTCAAACCCGTCGCCGTGAATATCCACGAAGGCCGGGCAGATCATGTATCCGCTAAGGTCAACCTCTCGTGCATCAAGCTGCGCCTGCAAGACACCCTCGGCCACACACAGATCGCGCGACTCAAGCCCATTAGGGCCAAGAACGTCAGCCCCGACCAAACGCCGCGATACACTCATGCTGGCCTCCTCAGCCTAATCCAGAGCGTTTAATACAGCGTCCCCGATGGTTTTGGAAAGCGTTTTACTGTGATCAAAAGCCCCATCGCGCAGAAAGGTTTTAACCTGTGCAATCACCAAAGGGTTGTTCATCATAAAGGTGTGGCTGGTGTGGATCACAATATGATCTGACATGCCCGCAACCTTGGTGGATCTGACCGACACCTTGCCGTCATCCCTGCCGATCACCAGGGCGGAATAGACCGGATTAAGCGACACATCCCCGGCGATCACCCCCAGCGGAAATGTCACCTCGGGCAAAGTCGTCGTGACGCCTGTGGTGCCCAACTCCATCCCCGCAGGGCCGTTCAGCCATTCAAACAGATCCAATTCCCCAAAGGTATCCACGATCTCGGACCCGTGGTTGGGAGGCCCCAGCATCACCACATGGCCAAGGCTGTCCATGTCGTGGTCAACAAGCCAGCTGCGCAACAGGATCCCGCCCATGGAATGGGTGACGACATGGGTTGTGCGCGCACCGCAGGCGGCAAAGGCCTTGGGCAAAGTCGCCTCGGCCAGGGCGCTGACCGTGTCTGTGGTGGATGGATAGGCCTGATTGACTACGTGGTAGCCTTCGTTGGAAAGCGCCCGCTCCATCACCAGAAAAGAGGCATCCGTGCGGGCCAGCCCATGCAGCAACAACACGCAGTCCTCTGCGCGGGCCGGAAGCGCTGCCAGACAAAGCGCGATCGCTGAAATCCAGATCCTCATGCCTCCGATCTAACCATGAATCTGGCTGGCGCTACCCCTTTTACGCGCTTCCCAAGCGTCAATCACGGCCCTGCCCTGCTGAGTGGCGAAATTTTAAGCGGCGCAAACCATGCGGCGCCTTAAGGTTTGCGCATCGCGGCTTTCAACGCATCGCCCAGCGCGCCAAGCCCAGCATCCGCAGCGGGCCGCGTCCCTTTTGGCGGCCGTGGCGAAGATGTCTTTGCACCTGATTTCCTGCGTGATTTTCCATGCGGCTTTTTTGACGTCGCACCGGCTGTGCGGTCAGCTTTGCCGCCCTGCGCCGCCGCATCGCCGCTGCGCATGGACAGGCCAATGCGTTTGCGAGGGATATCGACCTCGGTGACACGCACTTTGACTACGTCTCCGGCTTTCACGATGTCATGCGGGTCTTTCACGAACCGATCGGCCAATTGGCTGACATGCACCAGACCGTCCTGATGCACCCCGATATCCACAAAGGCCCCAAAGGCCGCAACATTGGTCACGGTGCCCTCAAGCCGCATGCCGGGTTTCAGGTCTTTGATGTCCTCGACACCTTCGGCAAAGCTTGCGGTTTTAAAGGCAGGGCGCGGGTCGCGGCCGGGTTTTTCAAGCTCTGACAAGATATCACGCACCGTGGGCAGGCCGAACTGATCGCTGACAAAATCCTCGGCCCGCACGCCGCGCAGCGTGTCGGGTTTTCCCATGATGTCGCGCAGATCCCGTCCGCAAGCCTGCGTGATGCGGCGCGCCACGTCATAAGCCTCGGGGTGCACAGATGAGGCATCCAAAGGCTCCTCGCCGTCTCTGATGCGCAGAAATCCTGCGCATTGCTCAAAGGCCTTCGGGCCGATACCCGCAACTTTCAGCAAGGACTTGCGCGAGGCAAAGGCGCCTTGTGCATCACGATGCGCCACAATCGCCTGCGCCGACGACGCGCTCAGCCCCGCCACATGCGCCAAAAGCGGAGCAGATGCGATGTTCAGATCCACACCCACCGCGTTCACCGCGTCTTCAACAACAGCTTCAAGCGCCTGCGCCAAACGTCGTTGATCCACGTCGTGCTGATACTGCCCGACGCCGATGCTTTCGGGGGTGATTTTCACCAGTTCTGCTAGCGGATCCTGCAACCGCCGCGCAATGGAAACGGCCCCGCGCAGGCTGACGTCCAGATCTGGAAATTCCTGCGCCGCAAGTTCTGACGCGGAATAGACCGAGGCCCCGGCCTCGGATACCACAACGGATTTGGGTTTAGCCCCCTCGATCAACCGCAGTGTATCCGCGACCAGTCGATCTGTTTCACGGCTGGCCGTGCCGTTGCCAATCGCGATCAGCTCGACGCCATGCCGTTTGACCATCTCGACAATCTTGGACTGCGCGCCACGCACATCCATGCGCGGCTGGAATGGATAGAGCGTCGCGGTTTCCAAGAGCTTGCCCGTGTCATCAACAACCGCCGCCTTAACACCCGTGCGAATGCCCGGATCCAGCCCCAAGGTCGCGCGGCTTCCGGCAGGCGCCGCCAACAACAGGTCTTTCAGGTTGCGCGCAAAGACCGCAATCGCGTCCTCATGCGCGCGGCGGCGCAGGTCGGTCAGCAGGTTGACATACATCGACAGCGACAGCTTCACCCGCCACGCCCAACCAGCGGCCTCGCGCAGCCATTGATCGCCGGGCCCCTGCCCCAGATCTCCGATTGCCTGACAGACAATGCCTTGCGCCCGCTCCTGGCCCTCGCCAGCCTCGGGTTCAATTGCGATGGTGACGATTTCCTCTTTCGCCGCCCGCAAAATCGCAAGCGCGCGGTGGGCGGGAATGTCGGCCCATTTCTCGGAGTGGTCAAAGTAATCAGAGAACTTTTTGCCCGCGTCTTCCTTACCCGGCAAGACCTGCGCCGAAATCTTGGCCTCGCGCATCATAAATTCCCGCAAGGCTCCAAGCAGTTTGGCATCCTCTGACAGATCTTCGGTCAGAATATCGCGCGCGCCGTCCAGTGCAGCCTTCACGGTGTCAACTTCTGTGCTCAGATACCCCTCGGCCAGAGCCTTCGGGTCGCTGGCTGGCACATCGCGGATCGCGTGCAACAAAGGTTCCAGACCGTTTTCCCGCGCAATCATAGCTTTGGTTCTGCGTTTGGGCTTGAACGGCAGATAAATATCCTCAAGCGTTGATTTCGTCTCGGCCGCTGCGATCTGACGCCCCAAGGCCTCGGTCATTTTGCCCTGTGACTTGATCGTATCGACAATGGTTTGCCGACGCGCCTCAAGCTCGCGCAGATAGGACAGCCGGTCGCCCAATGTGCGCAACTGCGTGTCGTCCAACCCGCCTGTGACCTCTTTGCGATACCGCGCCACAAATGGCACCGTAGCACCGCCATCCAGCAGATCGATGGCGGATGTGACCTGTTCAGGTCGTGCGGCGATTTCAGAGGCAATAATCTGAGCAATACGAGAGTCTGCTTGGGGCACTCAATATGTCCTTATGTCGAATTTTTGCGGACGCCGACGCACCCCAGCAAAAGCAAGGCACGCGCATGTCCGGTGGGGATGCCATGTGGGTCTGACCCACGCGAAACAAAGCGCAGAACGCCCCTTCCGCATGGGTCAATCACCGAAGTGGATCGCCAACTAGGTTAGCCACATTTGCTATAGCCGCAGCTGGTGCAGGTCATGCACCCTTCGACCATTTGCAAGGTAAAATCACCGCAGGACGGACAGGCTTTGCCGCGGCTCGGCTCGCCCACCGCGACGACCTGCGCCTTGGGGTCTGTTTTCAAACCCATACCTTCGCCTTCGATAAAGCCCGTTGCGATCATGTGTTTTTCGATCACGCCGCCAATCGCGGCTAGGATCGATGGAATGTACTTGCCTTCCATCCACGATCCGCCACGCGGATCAAACACCGCTTTCAGCTCTTCGACGACAAAGGACACATCGCCACCGCGACGGAACACAGCCGAAATCATCCGGGTCAGGGCCAACGTCCAGGCGTAATGCTCCATGTTCTTAGAGTTGATAAAGATCTCGAACGGACGACGATGCCCGCCCATCACCACATCATTGATGGTCAGATAGATCGCATGCTCGCTGTCGTGCCATTTCAACTTATAGGTCGCGCCTTCCAAAGACTGCGGTCGCTCGAGTGGTTCAGACATATAGATCACTTCGCCAGTGTCCGCGACGTGATCTGCGGGGCTCTCGCCCGGGGCTTCTTCTGCGGTTTCGCTGACGGTCAGAACCGAGCCAGTGATGTCGTTTGGACGATAGGTCGTACAGCCCTTACAGCCTGTATCCCATGCCTGCATATAGACGTCCTTAAAGGCATCAAAGCTGATGTCTTCGGGGCAGTTGATGGTCTTGGAAATAGAGCTGTCGATCCATTTCTGCGCAGCCGCCTGCATCCGAACATGCGCTTGAGGCGCCAGCGTCTGCGCGTTGACAAAATAGCTTGGCAACTCTTTGTCGCCGAACTTGTCACGCCACAGTTTCACAGCATAGTCCACGACCTCTTCTTCGGTGCGCGAGCCGTCTTTTTGCAGAACTTTGCGGGTATAGGCATAGGCAAAGACCGGTTCGATGCCGGAGCTTACGTTGCCTGCATACAGGCTGATGGTGCCCGTTGGCGCGATCGAGGTCAGCAACGCGTTGCGAATGCCGTGCTCGGCAATCTCGGCTTTCAGATTATCATCCAGATGCTGCACCAGACCACCGTTGACATATTTCTCGGCATCAAACAGCGGGAAGGCACCCTTTTCTTTCGCAAGCTCCACCGAGGCTTTGTAGGACGCATGCGCAATCGCTTTCATCCAGGTTTCGGTCTGGGCGGCTGCCTCTTCGGTGCCATACTCAAGACCCAACATCAGCAAAGCGTCCGCCAGCCCTGTCACCCCAAGGCCGATCCGGCGTTTGGCCTGCGCTTCTTGGGCCTGTGCCTCGAGCGGGAATTTGGACGCATCGACCACATTGTCCATCATGCGCACGGCCGTGGTGACCAAGTCAGTCAGCGCTGTTTCGTTCAATTCTGCGGCGGCTTCGAACGGATCGGTCACCAACCGTGCCAGGTTGATCGACCCCAGCAAACACGCCCCGTAAGGCGGCAGAGGCTGTTCACCGCATGGGTTGGTCGCCGCGATCGTTTCACAATAGCTTAGGTTGTTGGACTGGTTGATCCGGTCGATGAAAATCACACCCGGCTCGGCCTGATCATAGGTGTTCTGCATGATCTTGTTCCAAAGATCGCGCGCGTTCACGGTTTGATAGACCTTGCCCCCGAACACCAGCTCCCATGGACCATCGGCCTTGACCGCTTCCATAAAGGCGTCGGTCACGAGCACGGACATATTGAACATACGCAGCCGTGCTGGATCGGATTTGGCGGTGATGAACTGTTCTACATCCGGGTGATCACAGCGCATGGTCGCCATCATCGCCCCGCGACGGCTGCCCGCGGACCTGATCGTGCGGCACATCGCATCCCAGACATCCATAAAGGACAATGGACCAGACGCATCGGCCGCTACGCCCATCACATCCGCACCACGCGGACGAATGGTCGAGAAGTCATAGCCGATCCCGCCGCCCTGCTGCATCGTCAGCGCGGCCTCTTTCAGCATGTCAAAAATACCGCCCATACTGTCAGGTACGGTCCCCATGACAAAACAGTTAAACAGGGTCACCTGACGCGCTGTGCCCGCCCCTGCTGTGATGCGACCCGCAGGCAGATATTTGAAATCCTCCAGCGCCGCATAAAACTTGTCTTCCCACGCGGACGGATCCTTTTCCACCTTCGCAAGATCACGCGCGATCCGGCGCCAACTGTCCTCGACAGTCTGGTCAATCGGCGTGCCGTCCGCTTGTTTAAAGCGATACTTCATATCCCAAATGCTCTCAGCGATAGGGGCAGCGAAACGGCTCATAGGTGTTTTCCTTGTTAGGTAGAAGGTGTTCAGAATAGCCTGAACGGTGTCTTTTTTCTAGGTCACTCAGATTATCGAGAGTCGTAGGCCACAGCAAGCGAAAACACAACATATGGTATGTGGTTTTTTCAGCCCAACAAAATAAGGAGTAAATTTGATCCGAAGCCCGTTTGACCTTCGCGGCGATTGCGCTAATTTGTCGTGGAAGAATCTGGGGAAAACCTGTGACTAAATTCGTAAACCTCGTCAAGCTGTCTGTTGGAACCGACTCGGTCGACTCACTGGATGCGTGGCAAAAAATGCGGGCAACAGAGCTGCCCAACAGCCTGCCACGTCACGTCACCCGCATGTGGCCCAAGCGCGAAGCCGAGGTGCTGAATGGGGGCTCGATCTATTGGGTCATCAAAGGGTCAATTCAGGCGCGCCAGAAAATTTTGCGACTTGACGAAGTGATCGGCAGCGACGGCATACGCCGCTGCGCCATTGTCTTGGACCCCGAGCTGATCCGCACGCAATCCACCCTGAAACGCCCCTTTCAGGGCTGGCGTTACCTGAAGCCAGAAGAGTCTCCGATGGACCTGCCCAAAGGACGCGGCCAAGAAGAGCCTTTGCCAACTGAACTGGCCAGCGCCCTGGCTGAAATCGGCGTGCTTTAATCTGCCCGCGCGATATTTTCCGCGAAAGCTGTGGCAACCAAATGCGGGTGGGTGATGACTCCCATATGCCCCACGCCTTCAAGTGTCAGACGCTGCGCGCCCGGAATCTTGTCGGCAATCGCGTTCTGCACCAAGGGCATCGTCGGATGCGACAAGGCGCCATCCATCACGAGCGTCGGGCACGAAATCTCTGAAAGGCGTGGAATATACCCGCCAACGTCGTCCAACAGCGCATGTTGCGCCGCCAGAACCGCCGGCATCAACTCTGCGAACTGCGCGCGCTGCGCCTCGGGCAGATCATGCCACCGGCGACCATCGCCCCAGCTGCGCACAAACAGCCGCGCGCCCTCATCGGCGCGACCCTGATCGACCAGAGCAGCCACCTCGGACATTTCATCGCGATAGGCCTGCACGTCCAACGCCCCCCAATCTGCACCGGCGGCAAAAAACACCGGCTCATACAGCGAAAGGCTTCGAACCATGTCAGGGCACTCAATCGCCACCCGCAGGGCGACATAGCCGCCAAAGGAATGACCCATCAAATGCACCGGATGGGTCAGCGCATCTTTGACCCAGCGCACGGCGGTGTCTGCATAATCCTGATCGCCCGACCAAATCGGGCTTTTGCCATGTGACGGCAGATCCATCGCCAGAAATGGCAGGTTGAGAGACGCATGCTCCGCAACCCCTCGCCACGCACCGCTATGGGCAAGCGAACAATGGAACGCCAACGCCTCTGGTCGCGCCTCGCCAAAGGCGCGCCAATATGCCTGATCCATGGTTATGTCCTAGAGTTTGCCCGACAGATGCAGATCCAGCTCTTCAAGGCGATCCTGCCCCCAGAACCGCGCACCATCGTCAACCACATAGAATGGCGCGCCAAATGCACCTGCATTCACCGCATCCTCAAGGTTCTGCGCATAGGTGTCAGCGCCTTCCAGAAGGCCCGTTTCCGCCAGCGCCGGATCAAAGCCCGCCGCGCTGAGGCACTCACGGATCACCGCGTCCTCGGCGATGTTCTTTTCCTCGGCCCAAACCGCGCGCGTAAAGCCATGCGCCAGGGCGCCCAAATCGCCGCCGCCCGCATTTTGCGCCGCGATCAACGCATAGGACGAAGGTGCCATATTCGTCGGCCAATGCGCAGGTTTCAAATTGAACGCCATGCCCAGTTTCTTGGCCTGTCGCGGCAGTTCCTGTGCACGATATTCCTGACGCGAGACATGCCGATCTTTGGGCGCCTGCCCACCTGTGCGCGCAAACTGCTGCATGATATCGAGCGGCTTATAGGTGATCGTCGCCCCATGTTTCGCCGCGATCTCTTCTAGCCGCGTGCCGGCCAGATAGGTGAAGGGGGAAATCGTTGCGAAATAATAGTCGATATGTGGCATTTAGCTCTCCTGTTAGCGCAGTCTGCTTTGCCAAATGCTAACCACATGTTAAGGCGTGCGCAACGTCACGAATCTGTCATCTGACCTCGGGGAACAGCCTTAATGCCGACCACCATGGAACCCAAACTTATCACCGGAAATGCGAACCCGCCTTTGGCCAAAGCCATTGCGCGTCGCATGTCCATTCATCGTAACCTGGGACTGGTGGATGCACGGGTCGAACGGTTCAACGACGGCGAGATTTTCGTCGAAGTGTTCGAAAACGTCCGCGGCGAGGATATGTTCATTATCCAGCCAACGTCGAACCCCGCCAATGACAACCTGATGGAACTGCTGATTATGGCCGACGCGCTGCGCCGCTCGTCTGCCAAACGCATTACGGCCGTGATCCCCTACTTCGGCTATGCCCGTCAGGACCGCCGCGCTAAGGCCCGCACCCCGATTTCCGCAAAACTGGTCGCCAATATGCTGGTCGAAGCCGGAGTTGAACGGGTTCTGACCATGGATTTACACGCTGCGCAGATTCAGGGGTTCTTCGATATTCCGGTGGACAACCTCTATGCCAGCCCAATCTTTGCGCTGGACATCATGCAGCAATTCAAAGGCGCGATGGACGACATCATGATCGTCTCGCCTGACGTCGGCGGCGTGGCGCGCGCGCGCGAGCTGGCGAAGCGGATCAACGCGCCGCTTTCGATTGTCGACAAACGTCGCGAGAAACCCGGTGAAGTGGCCGAGATGACCGTGATCGGGGACGTATCAGGCAAGAAATGTATCATCGTGGACGACATGTGCGACACCGCGGGCACGCTGTGCAAAGCCGCCGAGGTGATCCTAGAGCACGGCGCGACCGAAGTGCATGCCTATATTTCACATGGCGTCATGTCAGGCCCTGCGGTGGATCGCGTGACCGCCTCTGTGATGAAGAGCCTTGTGATCACCGACACGATCAAACCTACCGAGGCCGTGAAAAACTGCACCAACATCCGGGTGCTGCCAACGGCGCCGATCTTTGCCCATGCGATCCTGAACATCTGGAACGGCGCATCGGTCAGTTCGCTGTTTGAAACCGAAACGCTGGAAGCCTCTTACGAAGGGCTTTTCGGCTAGGTCATGCCATCGGGGGGCTTTGCCCCCCGTCGGAATTCCGTGAATTCCGCCTTCCCCCAGGATATTTCAGCAAGAGAAAAAGGGCGCGTCAGACGTCCCAGTTGTCTTCGTCTTCAACCTCGCCAAACGCGATCCAGCTCATGCGCACGCGGGCGACCTGGGTGTCCTGCCAGGTGCGAAACACAAGATCAAAGCCGGTTTCGTCGATGGCATCTGCACTCAGATCAGCGCGAATATTGGCGCCATTGCTGACATCCCAAAGCGACAATGACACATGCACGGCGGGCAGGTTCAGATAGGGTTCGCTGAAGGTAACCCGCTTGCGCCGTTCGCGCGGACCAGAACTGACCCACATATCGCCGCCGGTGTCATAATCTGAAAACAGCTGGTCTTCGCCCTGGTCGATCCCCAGGGACTTGCCTCGGAATTTTTTCATATCATCCCCACTTACCCAGCGAGGCCTAGCGCATTTTAAGGGGCAGTGTAAATAGAAACGGGCCCCGTGAAGTCTCACGAGGCCCGCGTCTAAATCTTAGAAAATCAGATGCTTAGAGCAGCTTTCAACGCTTCCATATCCGCAAGGGTCTTTGCCGCCGCGTCTTTGGTTTCGGCAGAGGCGCTTTCGGCCGCTGCTGCTGCTGTTGCGATCAGACCGTCGATCAGCTCGGCAGTGACATCGCCAGTTGGGATGGCTTGCTCGGCCAGAACGGACGTGCCGTCTGCGGTGATTTCCGCAAAACCACCGGTCACAGCATAGGACTGAGTTCCGCCCTCTGCTTCTACGCTCAGGATGCCTGGGCGCAGGGTGGTGATGGTTGGTGCGTGATCAGGCATCGCGGTCATGTCACCATCTGCACCTGGGATTTGCACGGCTGAGGCTTGCAGGGATGCAAGCGCGCGTTCCGGGCTGACCAGATCAAATTGCAAGGTGTTTGCCATTGAGGCCTCCTTTCAGAGAGGCTCTGCACTCATGGCGCAGAGCCGGATCTCTTAATTAAGCGGCTTCCGCAGCCATTTTTTCGGCTTTCGCGATCACTTCGTCGATGCCGCCAACCATGTAGAAGGCGCCTTCTGGCAGGTGATCGTATTCGCCGGCAACAACCGCTTTGAACGACGCGATGGTGTCTTCCAGAGGAACCTGTACACCGTCGGAGCCTGTGAAGACCTTCGCAACGTCGAATGGCTGAGACAGGAAACGCTGGATCTTACGCGCACGCGCAACGGTCAGCTTGTCCTCTTCAGACAGTTCGTCCATGCCGAGGATCGCGATGATGTCTTGCAGAGATTTGTAACGCTGCAGGATACCTTGAACCTCGAAGGCCACGTTGTAGTGCTCTTCGCCCACAACGGCTGGGTCCATCAGACGGCTGGAGCTGTCCAGTGGGTCAACCGCAGGGTAGATGCCCAGCTCGGAGATCGCACGGTTCAGAACCGTGGTCGCATCCAAGTGCGCAAAGGTGGTTGCTGGTGCAGGGTCGGTCAAGTCGTCCGCTGGAACGTAAACCGCTTGGATCGAAGTGATCGAGCCGTTCTTTGTGGATGTAATCCGTTCCTGCATCGCACCCATGTCGGTTGCCAGTGTTGGCTGGTAGCCAACCGCGGAAGGAATACGACCCAGAAGCGCAGACACCTCAGAACCCGCCTGAGTACAGCGGAAGATGTTGTCAACGAAGAACAGAACGTCGGTACCGGACTGGTCACGGAACTGTTCCGCCAGGGTCAGACCTGTCAGAGCAACACGTGCACGCGCACCTGGAGGTTCGTTCATCTGGCCATAAACCAGCGCAACCTGAGATTCCTCGAGGTTGTCAGGCTTAATAACGTTGGATTCGATCATCTCGTGATAAAGGTCGTTACCTTCACGTGTACGCTCGCCCACACCCGCGAAAACGGAGAAGCCAGAGTGCACTTTCGCGATGTTGTTGATCAGTTCCATGATGAGAACGGTTTTACCAACACCCGCACCACCGAAGAGACCAATTTTACCACCCTTCGCATAAGGCGCGAGAAGGTCGATAACTTTGATGCCTGTCACAAGGATCTCAGACGCGGTGGACTGCTCTTCGAACGCAGGCGCCGGCTGGTGGATCGCACGGGATTCAGTCGCGTTGATCGGAGCGCCTTCGTCCACTGGCTCGCCCACAACGTTCAGAATACGACCGAGTGTTGCGTTGCCAACTGGAACGGTGATCGGACCGCCTGTGTCGGTGACGGCTGCGCCGCGTACCAGACCTTCGGTCGCGTCCATTGCGATACAACGAACAGTGTTTTCGCCCAGGTGCTGGGATACTTCCAGAACCAGGTTCTTTCCATTGTTGTCTGTGTTCAGAGCGTTCAGGATTTCCGGCAGGGAATCTTCGAACTGAACGTCGACAACGGCGCCGATGACCTGTGTCACCTTACCTTTTGCATTTGCCATGTTACGTCTCCGGTTCTTAGAGCGCTTCAGCGCCCGAGATAATTTCAATAAGCTCGTTGGTGATCACAGCCTGACGCGAGCGGTTGAACTCGATGGTCAGTTTGTCGATCATTTCGCCAGCGTTGCGGGTTGCGTTGTCCATTGCGGACATCCGCGCACCTTGCTCTGACGCGCCGTTTTCCAGCAGAGCAGCAAAGATCTGAGTTGCGACGCCGCGCGGCAGCAGGTCGGCCAGAATGGCCTCTTCGCTGGGCTCGTAGTCATACAGAGTATTTGCGCCCTCATCCGCATCTGCCTCAAAGGCCGCTGGGATGATCTGCTGAGCAGTTGGGATCTGGGACACTACGTTCACGAACTTCGCGTAGAAAATCGTTGCAACGTCGAATTCACCGCCGTCAAACCGTGCCAGAATGTCCCGCGCGATATCCTGCGCGTTGTCATATCCGATGCGTTTGACTTCAGTCAGATCCACATGGCCAACAAAGCTGTCACCAAGGTCACGCTTGATTGCGTCGCGGCCTTTTTTGCCAACGGTCAGAATCTTGACGGTCTTGCCCGCAGCTTTCAGCTCTTCGGCTTTCGCACGCGCCAGCTTGGCGATGTTTGAGTTAAAGCCACCGCACAGGCCACGTTCTGCAGTCATCACCACCAGAAGGTGGATCTGGTCAGAACCGGTGCCCGAAAGCAGCTTTGGTGCAGAGTCGGAACCGCCAACAGAAGCCGCCAGACCACACAGAACGGCATTGAACCGTTCTGTGTATGGCCGGGACGCCTCTGCAGCTTCCTGCGCGCGGCGAAGTTTCGCCGCGGCAACCATCTGCATGGCTTTTGTGATCTTCCGCGTGTTTTTCACGCTGTCGATCCGGTTTTTAAGGTCCTTCAGACTAGGCATTGTCTGAACTCCTTATGCGAAGTCTGCGGCGAATTCGTCGAGCGCTGCTTTAACTTTATCTGCGGCGTCACCTTTGATCTTTTGATCTTCTTCGGTGATCCACTTGAGCAGGTCCGCGTGCTTGCCACGCAGGTGCGCCAGCAGGCCTTGCTCGTAGCGGCCAACGTCTTTCACGTCGACTGCGTCGAGATAGCCGTTGGTGCCTGCGAAAATCAGACAAACGATCTCAGAGTTGGTCAGCGGCGAGTACTGTGGCTGTTTCATCAGCTCGGTCAGACGCGCACCACGGTTCAGCAGCTGCTGAGTTGCGGCGTCAAGGTCAGAACCAAACTGCGCAAACGCGGCCATCTCACGATACTGCGCGAGGGACAGTTTAACCGGACCTGCAACAGAAGACATCGCTTTGGTTTGTGCCGAGGACCCAACACGGGAAACCGACAGACCGGTGTTCACCGCTGGGCGGATACCTTGGTAGAACAGTTCTGTTTCCAAGAAGATCTGACCGTCGGTGATCGAGATCACGTTGGTTGGAATAAACGCGGAAACGTCACCACCTTGGGTTTCGATGACTGGCAGCGCGGTCAAAGAGCCTGCGCCGAAGTCTTCGTTCAGTTTCGCGGAACGCTCCAGCAGACGGGAGTGCAGATAGAAAACGTCACCTGGATACGCTTCACGTCCTGGTGGGCGGCGAAGCAGCAGGGACATCTGACGATATGCAACCGCTTGCTTGGACAGGTCATCATAGATGATCAGAGCATGCTTGCCGTTGTCACGGAAGTATTCCGCCATCGCAGTCGCCGCGTAAGGTGCAAGGAACTGCATAGGCGCTGGGTCAGATGCGGTCGCAGCCACAACGATCGAGTATTCGATCGCGCCAGACTCTTCCAGCTTCTTCACCAGCTGTGCAACTGTGGAGCGCTTCTGGCCGATCGCAACGTAAACGCAGAACAGCTTTTTGCTGTCGTCGTCGCCCGCTGCGTCGTTATAGGATTTCTGGTTCAGAATGGTGTCCAGCGCAATCGCGGTTTTACCAGTCTGACGGTCACCAATGATAAGTTCCCGCTGGCCACGGCCGATTGGGATCATCGCGTCAACGGACTTCAGGCCGGTCGCCATTGGTTCGTGAACGGATTTACGTGGGATAATGCCAGGCGCTTTAACGTCCGCAACGTTACGTGCGGCTGTTTCGATTGGGCCCTTGCCGTCCAGCGGGTTGCCCAGACCGTCGACAACGCGACCCAGCAGCTCTGGGCCAACTGGAACGTCAACGATAGAGTTGGTGCGCTTAACAGTGTCACCTTCTTTAATGTCACGGTCGGAACCAAAGATAACAACACCAACGTTGTCGCTTTCCAGGTTCAGCGCCATCCCCATGATACCACCAGGGAATTCGACCATCTCACCCGCCTGAACATTGTCCAGACCATATACGCGGGCGATACCGTCACCGACGGAAAGCACACGGCCAACCTCGGCAACTTCGGCTTCCTGACCAAAGTTCTTGATCTGGTCTTTCAGGATTGCCGAGATTTCGGCTGCTTGGATACCCATTATCCGACCTCTTTCATTGCATTCTGAAGGGAATTGAGCTTGGAGCGGATCGA